>JADFZS010000017.1 GCA_015232405.1 Magnetococcales bacterium
TTTGGAATTCTCATTGAACATTACGCTGGACGTTTTCCCACTTGGCTGGCTCCAGTACAAGCGGTAGTTTTGACTATTACCGAGGCACATAACGACTGGGCAATTGAGGTCAGGGATAGATTAAGGGCAGCAGGTATTCGCGCCGATGCAGATGTTAGAAATGAAAAAATCGGTTATAAAGTTCGTGCCCACACAATGCAAAAAGTACCGTGGTTATTCATTGTCGGAGACCAAGAGCAGGAGGCAAAAGCGGTTAGTCCGAGAGATAAAAAAGGAAAAAACCTTGGCATAACCCCCCTAGACGATGTAATAACAAGTTTAGTAGAAGAGATTGCAAGCCGAAAATAAAAAAATTCCATATTTTTTAGTTTGTGTTATAAACATCGCCTGGATCAATTTTTACCGGGCCAATTTAGAGGAGTAGAACTCATCGCCAGACCGCCAATAAAAGAAAAGGCTCCACAACAGAGCCAAGATAGTACGCGCATCAATGAGATGATCCGTGTACCGGAAGTGCGTTTAATCGACGAAAATGGTCAACAGGTTGGAGTCGTTGAAAGGTACAAGGCCTTGAGCCGTTCTATGGAGGTGGGACTTGATCTGGTTGAAGTCTCCCCTGGAGCAAAACCTCCCGTCTGTAAGATCATGGACTATACAAAGTTCAAGTATCAACAGTCGGTGCGCGAACGCCAAGCCCGTAAAAAACAGACCAGGGTTGAGATCAAGGAGATCAAGTTCCGTCCCGGAACTGATACCCACGATTATGAGGTCAAGCTGCGCAGTATGCGTAAGTTTTTGGCAGCGGGCAATAAAGTTAAATGTACTTTGCGTTTTCGGGGCCGTGAGATGGCCCACCAGAGTATCGGCCTACAACTGCTAAAACGGGTTGAGAAAGATCTCAGTGAAGTTTCCAAGGTTGAGCAGTACCCAAAAATGATGGGTCGGCAGATGACTATGGTGGTGGCTCCAAGCCTTACAGCCAAAGAGAAAAAATCAACCGTATAACAGGTTTTTTTTATATAGTTTTGAAAATAACAGGGTTTGCACGAAAAATTGCAAGCTATCTATCAACCTCTAACAAAGAGTGGAAGCACAATGCCTAAGATCAAAACCCACCGTGGGGCCGCCAAGCGGTTCAAGGTAACGGGGAAGGGAAAGTTTAAACGGACAAATGCCTTCAAACAGCACATCCTCACCAAAAAAACCACCAAGCGTAAGCGTAATATGCGTGGCACTGGTTTGGTATGTGATGCCGATGTAGCAGCAGTACGCAAAATGCTGCCCGGGCTATAGTTCCCAGTCAAACTTGAAAAAAAATGTGAGGATGACCTGACACCGAGGATAGTCCCACAAGTGAGTAACCCTGGCGTGTAGCTACGGTTATTAAGTTAAATTGTTTTTGTAGGAGTAACGGCAATGCCGAGAATTAAACGGGGTGTAGTTGCACACGCACGTCATAAAAAAGTATTAAAACGGGCCAAAGGATATCAAGGACGTAACTCTTCTTGTTACCGTATTGCATCTGAAAAAGTAGAAAAGGGTTTGCAATACGCCTACCGGGATCGCAAAAATCGTAAACGTGAATTTCGTCGCCTCTGGATCACACGAATCAACGCGGCAGCTCGCATATGTGGACTATCCTATAGTCGCTTTATGAACGGCTTGCAAAAGGCTGGTATTGAGCTTGACCGTAAAGTGTTGGCAGAGCTAGCAGTCTCCAATCCAAATGATTTTGCCAAGCTTGCCGATAGTGCAAAGGCAGCTTTGTAAAACAGATATTGCATGATAATTTTTGGTGATTGTGTTATTATTGGAAACTAACGATGATGCCAAGCAATCTAGTTGAATGGGCCTCATTGGTTGTGTTTATAATCACAACACCGATGTTTTTGTGGTTTTTAGCTAAACATTATAGAAAGAAGAAATAGGTCAATATCTTTTTTTAATGTGTTACATTTAGCCAATTAATGGTAAGGCAGGGTTTAAATCCTGTCTTACCATTTTTTATTTTTTATATCTGGATAAGTCTGTTCTCTCCCTGCCATAGATTCTTTTCATAAATCATTGTAAGTAGATCAAATACCATGCGTGAACAATTAGAAGCACTTAAAATTGAGTCCCTTGCCAAATTAACCGCTGCTAGCTCCATTGATGAGTTGGAGGCGGTGAGAGTTCAAACTCTGGGTAAAAAGGGTGATTTAACCAAAATACTGCGGGGTCTGGGTAAGGTATCAGCCGAAGAGCGACCCAAACTTGGGGTGCTCGCCAACGAGATCAAGGTTGCATTCAACCAAGCTTTAGAAGCCCAGCAGCAAATTCTCAAAAAAAGTGCTATGGAGGCACGTTTACAGGAGGAACGGCTGGATATCACACTACCGGGTCGCTCTCCTGCCATTGGCTCCATACATCCCATTAGCAGAGCCTTGGCAGAGTTGACAACCATATTCACCCATATGGGCTTTCCCCCTGCTACCGGGCCAGAGGTTGAAAATGATTGGTATAACTTTGGTGCCTTGAATATTCCCGACGATCATCCGGCTAGGGAGATGCACGATACATTTTATCTACCCCCGGCCCAAGATGGTGGCAAAAGGGTTTTACGTACCCACACCTCATCGGTGCAGGTCCATTTTATGGAGAACCGCCAACCACCGATCCGTATGATCGCCCCAGGCAAGGTATTTCGCTGTGATTCCGACATTACCCACACACCCATGTTTCACCAAATAGAGGGTATCTTGGTGGATGAGGATGTTGATTTTGGTCAGTTAAAAGGTCTGCTTGAGACATTTTTGCACCGTTTTTTCGAGCGGGATCTACCAGTTAGATTTCGTCCCTCATTTTTTCCCTTTACGGAACCATCAGCTGAGGCGGATATGGGCTGTATTTTTTGCGATGCCAAAGGGTGCAGAATTTGTAAAAATACCGGCTGGATAGAGATTTTAGGTTGCGGCATGATTCATCCAAATGTTCTAAAAAATGTTGATATTGATACCGAAAAATATGCAGGATTTGCCTTTGGTATGGGGGTAGAGAGGTTGGCTATGCTTAAATATGGCATAAATGATCTGCGCACCTTTTTTGAAAACGACCTGCGTTTTTTACAACGTCATGCCGCTGTAGGGGGAGAGTGAGATGAAATTTACCTTGAAGTGGCTTGGTGATCATATCAACACCGACCTTTCCCCTGGGGTTATCGGTGATAAACTTACCATGGCTGGCCTGGAGCTTGATGGCCTTACCGATCTTGCTGCCGGACTGCAAAATGTAGAGGTGGGAACCCTCACCGTAGTTGAGCAACATCCAAATGCCGACCGCCTGACCAGCTGTAAAGTCGAGGTAGGTGAAGAGACCCTCTCCATTGTATGTGGAGCAAAAAACCATAAAGTTGGCGATAAAGTAGCTGTGGCTAGAATTGGCGCGGTATTACCCAACGGTATGAAGATAAAAAAAGGGAAAATTCGTGGTGAGCTATCAGAGGGTATGCTCTGTTCAGTTGCAGAGCTGGGTCTGGCTGATGAGGCCGAAGGTATATTGATTCTACCTGCCGAGGCACAAAATGGCAGTGGGGTTGCTGATATCATTGGCTGTAGCGGTACATTGTTTGAGTTGGACCTAACTCCCAACCGTGGTGATTGTCTGGGTATTCGCGGTATTGCCCGTGAGTTGGGGGTGCTTAGCAAAAGCCAATTAAAACCGTTAACACCTGTGGTAAAGGTCAGCGATGATACTGTTGCCGAGGTGGAAATTTTAGATGGTACAGGCTGTCCAAGGTATGGAGGAAGGGTTATTAGAGGGGTAAAAATAGCTCCCAGCCCCTCCTGGCTAAAAGAGCGGTTGGAATCGGTAGGTCTCAGGCCCATCAATAATGTGGTTGATATCACCAATTATATCTTGATGGATCTCAACCACCCGCTCCACGCCTTTGATCTTGCCCAATTAAAACTACCTATTGTGGTGAGAAAAGCTAAAGAAGGTGAGGTTTTAACCACCCTGGATGAGGTAAAACGGAGCTTAACTCCAGAGATGACCCTCATAGCCGACCAGGCCAGACCGTTGGCGTTGGCAGGGATCATGGGTGGTGAAGAGAGTGGTGTTAGCGATAGTACAACCGATATTTTTCTTGAGGCTGCCTATTTCAACCCCATAACAACCGCCCGTACCGGACGTAAATTGACTATTCAGAGTGACTCTCGCCACCGTTTTGAGCGTGGTGTAGACCCACTTGGACTTGAGCTAGCTTTGGAACGTGCTACCGAGCTTATTATAGAACTTGCAGGTGGCAGTGCCGGCCCCATCAACATGGTGGATGCCGGAACCTGGCAAAAAGCCAAACCTATACCATTCAGGCCCGAACGCATCAACCGCCTGGGGGGCATCAACCTGTCCCAATCTGAGATGGAGGAGATGTTGTTGGGTATCGGCTGTATAAAAACTGCCGATAACAGTTTTCAACCACCAAGCCATCGGCACGATCTGGTTATTGAGGAGGATATTTTAGAGGAGATAGTGCGTCTATACGGCTATGACAAAGTCCCCTCCTCCCTACCTCGGATAGCGGTAAATGTTCCTGATGTCAACCCGGATGTTGCCATTAACAAAAAAATTCAAAAATCGATGACCGCTCTGGGCTATTTTGAGGCAATCAACTACACCTTTGTCAGCCCGGCTCTTCAAAATCAGTTTGATCCTGGTGTTGCCACCACTGCTCTATTAAACCCTATATCAGAAGAGCAGTCGGTTATGCGCACCACGTTGGTTTGTGGTTTGGTTGAGAGTGCAAGGCGCAATCTGGCCCGGGGTAACTCGATATTGAAATTATTTGAGGTTGGTCGGGTATTTCGCCCTGGAAGCAACGGGGATCTTATTGAAGAGGATCGCACAGCAGCACTGTTAACAGGTGCTATTGGTGAAAAAAGCTGGCATACAGCAGATAGAGAGGTGGATTTTTTTGATCTCAAAGGTGATTTAATGGGGCTGTTAACTGGTCTGACTGCCGCCCCTTGTAATCTGGAGGTTGGTGGTCCCGATTTTCTCCACCCTGGTCGTAAAGCTAAAGTCTGTTTAGGCAGAGATAAGAGAGAGATCGGCTGGATTGGTGAGCTGCACCCACAAATTCAAGAGAGTCTGGACAGCAGCTCCCCACTGTTTATGTTTGAGCTTATCTGCCAGCATCTCAATTCAGATAAAGATAAAAAATCGGCTAAAAAAGGGTTGGAAACCATAAGCCGTTACCAATCGGTAGAGCGTGATTTTGCCTTTTTAGTTGCCGATGATGTACCTGCTGGCCCATTTTTGGAGACCATTTTAGCAGTTGATAGAGAGCTAATTCGCAAAGTTAACCTTTTTGACCTATATACAGGTGAACACATGCAAGAAGGTGAGAAAAGCTTGGCAATAAAGGTAACCATGCAGGCAAATGACCGCACGCTAACCGATAGTGAAACGCAAAAGTTGTCTGAACAAATAACCAAGAGGGTCAGCGATAAGTTTAACGCAACTCAGCGCTAAAGGTGGCAAAAAAAACCAATCATCTTGACACTTTAATCAAACAGCCCTATTCTGTCATGCGTAGCTGTTCTATGGAGTATGGATTGTGTCAATTATGACCAGTTAAATTATATAAACTTGATAAATTGCTTACAGAGATGGAGCCGTCCATGACAAAAGCTGACATTGTTGAAGCTGTTTACCAAAAAATTGATCTGTCGAAAAAAGAGTCAGCTGAACTTGTTGACTCGGTGTTCGAGATGATCCGTTCGCAGTTAGAGAAAGGTGAATCGGTAAAAATTCCCCGTTTTGGAAATTTTACCATTCGCAGTAAAGTACCCCGTCGGGGTCGTAATCCTAAAACAGGTGAAGAGATTGAAATCACCGCTCGCAAGGTTTTGACCTTTAAACCAAGTCAAATTCTAAGAGATAGGGTCAATCACTAAATACGCATTTTAATGCAGAATAATAATCGTGAGCATGGGCTGGTATCAACTCGCGCAAGAGAGAGAATGGTGCAGACTCAACTGGTACAACGTGGGATTAGCGATCCTCGCGTTTTAACGGTTATGCGTGGCGTCTTGCGCCATCTTTTTGTTGACGAAGCCCTGGCGGGCCGAGCCTACAGTGATGCCGCCTTACCTATTGGTGAAGGGCAGACCATCTCACAACCGTTCATAGTAGCCAGAATGACCGAATCTCTCCAGTTATCAGGGGATGAAGAGGTACTGGAGATAGGTACTGGCTCTGGCTATCAAACTGCGGTATTAGCTGGTCTTTGCAAAAAAGTCTACACCATAGAACGCCACACAAAACTAGCGGATAGATCTCGTCGTAAGCTGCGCAGCCTTAATATTCATAATGTCATCTATCGAACTGGCGATGGAACTCTGGGCTGGCCGGAGGAGCGTCAATTTGATCGTATTCTAGTTACCGCAGGTGCTCCCGTGGTCCCCGAAAGCCTGATAGACCAACTTGCTGTTGGTGGTTTTATGTTGATACCAGAAGGTGGAGCTGATTTTCAGGAGTTGGTACGGCTTGTTAAGTTGGAAGATGGTTCAACCAAAAGAGAAATTCTAGAGATGTGTCGATTTGTGCCATTGGTGGGTGCTAAAGGATGGGCTGAGACCTGATGATCCGTCGTTTATATAAATGGACAATGGATTTAGCTGCCTCACCCAATGCTGTTATCGCCCTCTTTTTGGTGGCATTGGCTGAATCCTCATTTTTTCCAATTCCCCCCGACGTCTTGCTAATTCCCATGGTTTTAGCCAATCCGTTGAAGGGATTTTGGTTTGCCACTGTCTGTACCCTTGGCTCGGCAATTGGTGGTGCAATTGGTTATTTGATTGGCCAGGAATTTATGCCTATAATTGGTGAGCCGATAATTCAATTTTATGGGGCTACGGACAAATTTGAACATTTAGGAGAGCTTTTTCGCCAGCATGATGTGTGGATTATTGCTATTGCCGGGTTTTCTCCTATACCATACAAACTTTTTACAATAACAGCGGGACTATTTGGCTCCAATTTTACCATATTTTTTATAGTTTCAATACTCTCCCGTGGTGCCCGTTTTTTTCTGGTTGCTGCTCTACTGAAATGGGGGGGAGAGAGGTTAAGACTTTTGGTAGAGAAACATCTGGAGCTTCTGACCGTTGTAATTTTATTGTTGGTTATCGCTGCTTTTACACTGATAAAATTATTATAATTGATTATGTTTGCCAAACTTAATAAACACCAAATTTACCTACTGCTAACACTGATTTTAACCGTGGGTATCACTAGCTGCGTCCAGAACTCCACCACTACTCCCAAGGTTCGTATAGCAAGTGGCCCTCCTTTAGCTTGGGGTGCTGATACACAAACCGAGGAGTATATCGATAAATCAAAAAACAACATCTACATTGTACGTGCTGGTGATACTTTGTGGGCTATTGCTGCTGTTCACGGTATAGAGCTGGAAAATCTGGCTAAATGGAACAATGTAGTTAACAGCGGTCAACTACGTATCGGGCAAAAACTGCACCTTGTAGCCCCCGAAGAGCCAAAAGAGGAAAAACCACCAGTAGTTATCAAAAGAACAAAGGTGAGCGAAGAGCCACTTGAAGAGGGCAAAAAGTTACAGCTGGCAAAAACTCTTAAAAAAACTGATGTACCTGTTACACCACAGGTAGACGTTGCCCAACCCAAGCCCAAAGCCATCACCATGGCTAAAATTGAAAAACCGCAAAGAACCATAGATAAACCCCGTAAGGCTGCGGTGGTAGAAAAGCCGAAAAAGAGCAAAAAAAGAAGAGGTTCCAAAGTAAGCAAATATAAAACCTGGAAACTGCCAGCAAAAAAACCGAGCAAATGGCTGTGGCCCCACAAAGGCAGGATAATCAACCGTTTTGGTCGTCGTGGTCAACAGCGAAACAACGGTATTGATATTGCGGTGCGAGTTGGTGACCCTGTGCGAGCAGCAGCAGATGGTATTGTTGCCTATGCCGACTCTGGGCTACCGGGTTACGGTAAGATGATTCTGCTACGTCACGGTGGCTCCTACATGACAGCATACGGTTACATCAATCAAATTCTTGTCCGCCGTGGACAACCGATAAAAGCAGGGGAACGTATCGCTTTAGCTGGTCAATCAGGCCATGCCACAACCCCAAGGCTACACTTTGAAATCCGCCATAAGGTCAAACCTCTCAACCCTCTAAAACGTCTTCCAAAAAAGAAATAAAGGGGCGTTTAATATGAGTAATTTGGGAATTCTGATTGAAGATGCAGGCTTTGCCACCGATGGAATTCAAAATCAGGCGGAGCTGCTAAAGCTGATAAAAGGACGCATAAAAAACTGGAGTAAGGGCAATCTCCCCCCCTTCATGACCCTTGCCACAGATAAAAACTGCCTTAAAACAGTACAAAAGTGGCGCAAAAAAATCTGTAAACGTGCCGAAAAGCTTATAGTATTTGGTATAGGTGGTAGCTCTTTGGGTGGTGAGATGCTGGTCAATGGCCTCAAAACCAAGGTTGGGCTACCGGTAAAATTTTACGATAATGTCGACCCGGACACCCTGAGCAACCTTGCTAAAGTCAATTGGCGCAAAACATTTTTGTTGGTTGTCAGTAAATCTGGCGGAACCGCTGAAACTTTAAGCCAGCTGTTGACTACCCTTCCTACTATACAAAACCGTTTGGGTTCTGATATTCACCAACATGTTGCTGTTATAACCCAAAACCCCAGAAGCGATCTTGGTAGAATAGCCAAGCTATTCGGAATACCCATTATCGATCATCCTGCAGTTGGTGGTCGTTTCTCCGCCCTATCTGTTGTAGGTCTTATTCCTGCTGCGGTTGCAGGGGCAGATGTAGCTGGTCTCCTCAAGGGGGCCAACAGTATGCAAAAAAAATGTCTGCTGGCTGATATGGATAAAAATCCGGCCCTTAAGGGTGCTACCAGCCAATATTTAATGGCACAGCAGAAAAAAAATATCAGTGTCTATATGAGCTATGGACAAAAACTGGACCGGGTTGCAGCCTGGCAGAGCCAGCTTTTGGGTGAGAGCCTGGGAAAAATCGATAATATGGGCAGATCTCACGGTTTAACACCTGTCGCAGCACGTGGTGTTACTGATCAACACTCACAACTACAGCTATATCTCGATGGTCCCAACGATAAACAGTTTACCCTCTTTTATGACCCTAAAAGTTGCAAAAGAGGAAATACCGTCAGTAAAAGATTTACAAAAAAACTCAAAAAATTAGAGTCAGTTACACCATTAATTGGTCGTAGCACCGGACAGTTGTTCAGGGCTGAATTTCTTGGTACAAGAGATGCTCTAATCAACCGTGATCTACCAGTCAGAACATTAAATATTGCTTCAGGAAACTCAGTTGCTTTCGGAGAGATGATCATCCTGTTAGAATCAGAGATTGTCATCTTGGCAGAGCTGTTGGGAGTTGACGCTTATGATCAACCAGCAGTGGAAGATAGCAAAATTAGGGCAAGGGTCTATTTGGCCCAGGGCAACCCTTAATTATCAGCTATTTAGTTAACACATAGTGTATGTAATCATTAAGACAGGAAAAAGCTATGCAGCCTCAAGACCTTGAAATGTATAATATTTTTGGTGTTACAGAAATTGTTCACAACCCGTCCTACCAAGACCTGTTTACGGAAGAGACCAAACCTGACTTGGAGGGTTATGAAAAAGGGGTTGTTACAGAAAGTGGGGCTGTAAATGTAATGACTGGCATATTTACCGGTCGCTCTCCCAAAGATAAATATATAGTCAAGGATGCTGTGAGCCGTGACAATGTTTGGTGGTGGGAGGCTGATAACCGCTCCGACAACAAACCCATGACCCAACAACAGTGGCAACATTGTAAAGATCTTGTGGTTAAACAGCTATCCAACAAACGTCTTTTTGTGGTTGATGCTTTTTGTGGAGCCAATGAGTCCAGCCGTTTAAAGGTACGGTTTATTGTTGAGGTGGCATGGCAGGCCCATTTTGTTACCAATATGTTTATTCAGCCCACAGCCGAGCAGCTGGCCAATTTTGGTGAGCCGGACTTTGTGGTTATGAATGGTTCCAAAACCAGTAACAGCGATTATAAAGAGATGGGGCTGCACTCCGAGAATTTCTCAGCCTTTAATCTCACGGAAAAAATGCAGATTATCGGTGGTACATGGTATGGGGGAGAGATGAAAAAAGGTCTCTTCTCATTGATGAACTACTATCTACCGTTGGGTGGCATGGCAGCGATGCACTGTTCTGCCAATGTTAATGATGATGGCGATACCGCTATCTTTTTCGGTCTATCTGGAACTGGCAAGACCACCCTTTCAACTGATCCCAAGCGTAAACTGATTGGTGATGATGAACATGGCTGGGATGATGATGGTATATTCAACTTTGAGGGTGGCTGCTATGCAAAAACCATCAATATGGACCCTGTTGCCGAGCCTGACATCTACAAAGCAATTCGTCGAGATGCTCTGTTGGAGAATGTAACAGTAGATGAAAACGGAAAAATTGATTATACAGACTCCTCTGTTACTCAAAATACCCGTGTCTCATATCCCATTCACCACATTGAGAACAGTGTTCCGTCTCCTTCAAAAGCAGGACATGCCTCAAAGGTGATTTTTCTAACAGCCGACGCTTATGGGGTGATACCTCCGGTTGCCAAACTTACTCCTGAGCAGACCAAATACCATTTTCTCTCTGGCTTTACCGCAAAACTCGCAGGAACCGAGCGTGGTGTTACCGAACCAACTCCGACTTTTTCCGCCTGTTTTGGTGCGGCATTTTTAACCCTACACCCAACAAAATACGGTGTAGAGCTGGTAAAACGCATGGAGGCCGTTGGTGCTACAGCCTATTTGGTAAATACCGGATGGAATGGAACCGGAAAGCGGATCTCCATCCAAAACACCAGAAAAATCATTGATGCTATTTTAGATGGCTCCATTGATGAGGCTCAGACAAAAGAGATTCCACTGTTCAATATTAGTGTTCCTACATCTCTGCCGGGTGTAGATAGCAAAATACTTGATCCTCGTGATACCTACGAAAATCCTGATGAGTGGGATACGAAGGCGGAAAAGCTGGCAAAAATGTTTATTGATAATTTTACTCAATATACCGATAACCCAGAAGGAGAGGCCCTGGTTGCAGCGGGACCACAGCTTTATAAAAATTAAAAGGTAGTTTTTTTGATATAGTAAATTCACGCTAAAGCTGGAACAAATAGTTTTTATTATTATGGGTCCAGGGGTTTGCTTCCTGGTGGGCTTGGGCAAAACCCAAGGTTTTGTCTTTGTTTTTAAGCATTTACTTTTATTTCCTGTTAGAGCCTCAAGGGAGTTAAACACTGCGAAACCGTTTTATAAAACGCCGTCACGATCTGAGTGATATCCTGGTACGGTTTCAGGCTCCGATAATCGCCCTGATCTTGGTCAATACAATCGGCATCCTGGGATTCATGATCATAGATGATTTCCCCTTTTTGGATGCTGTGTATCAGACCGTGTTTACATTGACAACTGTCGGCTATCAAGAGACCCACCCGATATCCCAACCTGGTCGTCTGTTTGTTATAGTTTTAATTTTGGGTGGTGTTGGTGTTTGGTCTTACGCAATTGCAGTCTCCATTAACGTGGTGATTACTCATGATCTACTTGGAAAAGTTAGAGATACTTTCATGGAGAATAGAGCCAGAAAATTTAAAAATCATTTTATAATAGCGGGCTATACAGATATCACCAGACAGGTAGTAAGAAGCCTGCTTAGGCAGGGAATACCCTATGTGGTGATAGATGATGACAACCAAAGGGTGAATCAGGCTACTGAGGATGGTATTGATGAGATACTCCCTTTAAACCCCTTTTTAAATGATAGCTTTCGTCGGGCAAATATTCTCCAAGCCCGTGGTATAGTTGCTGCTTTTAATGATGACTCCGACAATATCACAGTTGTGGTAACGGGAAAAATTCTTGAAGAAGAGATTAAAAAATCAATTATCATCCTAACTGTAGCCGGGCATCAGGAGTCGCGGGAAAAACTGCAGAAAGTTGGTGCGACAACGGTTATTTTACCCAACGAGCTAATTGGTCAACGAATTTCCGCCATGGCTATCCACCCATCAGGAGAGGGTGAGAGCAGCTTTTTGGACCGGGTGGCCTTTGGAGAGTTTTTAAATTTAGATATCCGTGACATTACGATAAGCAAAGGCTCCACCCTAGAGGGTGTTTCCATTCGTGATACCAAAATTCGCCACGATATCGGGGCGCATATTTTGGGGATACAGCGTCGTAACCATCGCCGCTTGATATTGATGCCCAACCCAGATATGCATATACATGCAGGAGACCGGGTTTTGATTATGGGAACATTGGCCCAGCTAGAAAAATTACCGGAATATTTACATCCAACATTGAACAAAAAGCCAACAAATGGTGAAAATACCGATGTTGCTAAATAGTAAAAAGATAACAGTAAGGGCCAAGAGAATTGAGCAACATCCTTATTGATACTGAATTTTTTGCGTAATTACTCTTATTGGAATACTCTGCTTTGGATGCAGTTATTTTTTAAATAGTTATTTACAATAAAAATCAAAAACAGGGTGTATAGCACTATTTTCAACTGCCCTTTGACAATTTGCTTAAGAGGTGTCCTATGGAATGGCGCATGGTTTGGACCACTTTTTTTCTGATGATGGCGTTGACCACTACAGTCAGCTATCTATCATACTCCAAAGATGGCTATGAGCTGATAATTGCAGTGAGCATGAATATTATCGCGACTACCCTTAAGATTGGAGCAAGGCGAACTACAGGAGCCATGACCATGGCTGCCAGTCTGGCAGCTGATTTTCATCTTATTCCGGCTTTATGGGCCTTCTATTATCTCAACGATGCATCTATGGCAACAGGTTTGGCCTGGGGTGCAGTGGTGGCAAATATTGTCTCAGTTATATTATTAATAGTGGATGCAATTTTAAAACAGATGGAATTAGATATTCTTTCCTAAACCATGAAGATCATAGTCGTTGGCTTGAGCCATAAAACTGCTCCTGTCTCTATACGTGAACAGGTTGCCGCTGGTAATTCGTTAGAACAACAACTTACGGAATTGGTAACTCTGGAGCCAGTTTCAGAAGCTGTCTTATTGTCTACCTGTAACCGTTTTGAAGTATATTTTGTCTGTGACAAGCAGGATATTGCCATAACTGCCGTGCAACAGTGGCTAGCCCAAAGCCACGACATAGAACCGGAAAACCTCATTCCCCATCTCTACACATACCAAGAAGAAAAAGCTATTGATCACGGCTTTCGGGTAGCTGCCAGCTTGGACTCGTTGGTGGTGGGAGAGGCGCAGATTTTAGGGCAGCTAAAACAGGCTTTTCAGACTGCCAGCCAGTGTAAAACCACCGGGACGATTCTCAACAAACTTTTTCATCGTCTGTTTCAGGTGGCAAAAAAAATAAGAACTGAAACTGGAATAGCCAAAAACCCGGTATCCATAGCCTCGGTGGCTGTTAATCTGGCGAGGCGGATTTTTGGTCGTTTAGAGGATCACACATGCCTTTTAATCGGGGCAGGAGAGATGTGTGAATTAGCGGCCCAGCATCTTTCATCCCAGGGGGTGAAGATCCTAGTTGTCAATCGTACTCTTGAGAATGCGCAAAATCTTGCTGCCCAGTTTTCTGGAGAGGCATTTACATTGAGTCACCTTGAAGAGCAGCTAGCACGGGCAGATATTATTCTCTCTTCAACTGGTGCTGAGGATTTGATGGTGCAGGCAGATATGGTGAAATCTGCTTTAAAAGAGAGACGGCAGCGACCACAGTTTTATATTGATATCGCAGTACCAAGGGATTTAGACCCGGAAATTTCCCAAGTAGATAATGCTTTTTTGTATGATATTGATGATTTAAAGCAGATTGTCGAAGATAACATGGGAGATCGGGACCGGGAGATGGGTGCTGCTCAAAAGATAATCGACAGTGAGACCCCTGTTTTTATTCAATGGCTAAGTAGTTTGGCAGTGGTTCCTACAGTTATTGCCCTTAAGAAAAAAATTGAGACTATAAAGGATCAAGAGCTTGGCAAGCTGCAAAAAAACCTACCGAATCTCTCCCCTGATGAGCAGAAAAAACTGGAAAAATTTGCTCGCTTATTGGTTAACAAAATTCTCCACCAACCACTTAAAAATTTAAACAGTATAACAAGTGAAGAGGAGAGCAGGCTCTATGTGGATACTGTGCAAAAACTCTTTGAGTTGGCCGAATTCAAAAAATAGACCTGCGATCAAAAGCTTTTTAAACTTGTGCAATTTATAGTTGTAACTACTATACTGATTAGTTGCTTATCTTTGAAATCACCAAACAGCGGAAACAGTGACAATGTCTTTTTTAGATAAATTAAAAACAATTCAACGGCGACACGCTGAACTCAGTGCGCTGTTGGGTCAACCAGACACAATGTCAAACTCTGAGCAGTTTACACGTTTTAGTAAAGAGTATTCTGACCTGGACCCAGTTGTTGAGGCTTTCAACGATTACCAAAAAATTGAGAGTGAAAAGGCAGATGCAGAGAGCATGTTGGCAGATCCTGATTCTGATCAAGAGATGCGACAGATGGCAAAAGATGAGTTGGAATCGTTAAAAGAGCAGGTTGCCGAAAAATGGCATCATTTGCAAATAATGCTGCTACCTAAAGATCCCAACGAAAATAAAAATGTTATCTTGGAGATAAGGGCTGGTACTGGTGGTGATGAGGCTGGTCTATTTGCTGGTGATCTATTTCGTATGTACACCCGTTATGCGGAGTCCCACAACTGGAAGATGGAGGTTTTATCCAGCAGCCCCACCGCACTTGGTGGATTTAAAGAGGTTGTGGCGATGTTGTCCGGCAAGGGAGCTTTTGCCGCGTTGAAGTTTGAGTCTGGTACTCATCGTGTACAGCGAGTACCAACAACTGAGGCTGGAGGCCGTATTCACACCTCTGCCTGTACTGTGGCAATTCTACCGGAAGCCGACGAAGTTGACATTAAAATCAACGAAAAGGAGGATCTGCGCATAGATGTCTTCAGGGCATCAGGACCGGGTGGGCAGAGTGTTAACACCACCGATTCTGCCATTAGAATAACCCACATTCCCACTGGCTTGGTGGTTATCTGCCAAGATGAAAAATCCCAATTAAAAAACAAAACCCAGGCTCTAAAGGTTTTAAAAGCCAGACTGTATGATTTAGAGCAGCAAGCAGCAGACGATGAGCGATCCCAGGAACGTCGTGGTCAAGTAGGTTCCGGCGATCGTTCCGAGCGTATTCGCACCTATAATTTTCCGCAAAACCGTATGACCGACCATAGGATCAACCTCACTTTGCATAAACTGGATGCTATTATTCAGGGGGAGCTAGGGGAGATGATTTCTGCTTTGACTACACAAAATCAGGCGGATCAGTTGGCACAGCTTGGGGATTCTTAGAAATATTTTTAAAATTAATATGGGGGATTGGGGGAGATTATCTCCCCCAATGGGGGTATGGGGGCAAAGCCCCCAATAGTTAAATACATCTATAAACTAAATCTTATAAATAAACTATTGGTTATTATTCAATTGTTCTAGAATTTTTACTAAAGGTGGCAGATCATTCTTTACTGTCTCCCACACCAAGGCATAATCTACACCATCGTATTCATGAATCATCAAGTTTCGCATAGAAATCATAGCATGCCACGGAAGTTCTGGAAGATTTTCACGACCTTTTTCTGACAACCGTCGAGCTGCTTCACCAATGATCTCAATTCTTCGGACTACAGCATCTTGTGTACGTACATCAGAAAGAAAAGAAGCTTTGTCGGTCTCTTCTATATAGCTAATGGCTAATTTAGCTGATTCTAATATATCGTCAAAATAGCTTATATCACGTTCCATAAATACGCTCTGCCGATCCTAATATAGCTTGACGACGGTGGACATTCCGACTTGATTCAATACCTCTCCTACTAACCAAATCCACTTTACGTCCAAATATCTCTTTTAACTCATCACCCATGGTGACCATATCAAAAAGCCCCCAACAAGATGAATTTGAAAATGAGACCAGAACATCTATATCACTTTTACTAGAAAAATCTTCCCGCAACACAGAGCCAAAAAGGGACATCTCAGTGATTTGCCACCGCTCACAAAAGCTCTTAATGCTTGTCATAGGCAAAGTATCGATGTCCAACGACATGTAGTCTACTCCTAAATTTACTAAACAATTTTTTTAAAACACTGCATGACATAACGGTGTAAGTCAATAATTTTTTCTCTATTAATATTTAATGTAAAAAATACTATTTTTGAGCATGAACCTAGATTCCAAATCACCCATATTGTTGCTGTAGAAACAGGCTGTACTCAACCACGCCCACCATTTTTCTAGCAAAAAAAATCGCCTAAATAGGCAAAAAAAAAAAAAGATTTTGCATTAATGAACGTTCATTTTTTATTTGCGTTATTTACATTTTTTGGTAGTATTAATAGTTATATCGTCTATAATGGAATTGTTTTTAAGAGTGTTTACTTAGAAATTGAGAAATTAAAAAAGGAGAGAATCCGTGAACCCACAAGCTGTTATTGAGGTTGAATCAGGTGACTCTTTGGTTGGTAAGGTTGAAAAACTGTCTAGTACCAGCCTTTTTATCTCTTTTGATAAAATTTTCAACTCCAGCAATCTTGTTAATGGTAAACAGTATTTTGTCTCAATTTTTGATGCCAACAAAAGATCAAGATTGCCCTGTATACTGGTAAAGTTTGATTTTGAACTTGTCTATTTTCAGCTAATACAAACAAAGACTATCCATTAGGATATATAATTTCATCGGCGAACATTGTCGTTACAAAGGAAGGTATCGATCACATGGAACGAGCGATTTCTATAGTATTGGCAAAAAATGAGGCATTACAGCTAACAGGTCCGGGAGCTGTGCAGGTGGCTACTAGTAGCAGTGTGGCGATCTCCGGTGCAAAAACCGCAGCTTTGGCAAAGGGTGGTGTCACAGCTGGCATTTTAACCACCTCTGTTGCCCCTATTATTGGGCTGGTTATTTTAGTTGGCGGTTTAACATTAATGGCAAAAATGGCAGGTGACTATGCAGCAACCAAAAAATAGAATTGGTAATGTTGATAAAATTGAGTTTGAAGCACTTGAACTTGAGACCCTGATTGCTATCAAACAGAGATTGGACATTATAATTAAGCAGAGGCAGTCCCAATATAAACACGATTTCAAACTGCGCCTTAATCGTAAAGCCAATAATTTGGGCCTCAACTTAACCGACTATTTTGAAGGCACTTTTCCCACATCCAAAAAATCAGCTAGCTCCAAAGTAAAGCCCAAATATGAATATAGAGGGGTAAAATGGTCAGGTCGTGGCAGATGTCCCAATATATTCCAGCAATTTTTCAATCAAGGGGGAAAAAAAGAGGATCTACTAATTGAAAAATAGCAGGATATTTCTTTTTTAAGTGCATCTACCGCATATTTACAACATATTTTTATAAATTTTTTTTAAAATTATAGATATGTCATCCATAAATACCCAGAATTCCTATAAGCGAGCTTGCTCACTAACATTTATACAGCCCCAAAATACACAAGCAAGCTCTTCTATATATCTAAATTACTGTTTTTATATACTTTTTCTTTAATAAATATTTGTAAGTTTACCATGGATTTGTGCTTATATTGCTATAGCCATAACACATTTTTTATGTTTGCGCACATCAACATATCATCGAACAGCTTTTCCTCTCCTCCTCTTAATCATTCAAATTTTTCTTTTTATAACAAGCTTTTAAATGGCTATGCTCTTAGCAAAAAATAATAATTTACGATTTTTAAAATAAGTCTAGATTTTTAGTTAACGATTGTTTATATTGGATACAGGTTAACAGTTGTTAATATGTCGTAAATTTATTTTAGCCTGTATAAATGGAGGGAGGTCATGCACTCACAAGCTATAATAGAGGTAAATTCTGAAGACTCATTGGTTGGCAAAGTTGAAAAACTATCAAAGGCTGCTCTTTTTGTCTCCTTTGATAAACGTAATAACACCAGCAAACTGATCAATGGCAAACACTATTTTGTCTCCATTATCAGTAATAAGGGAAAAGCAAGGGTTCCGTGTAAGCTGATTCAGTACGATTATGAGCTTGTCTATTTTCATCTTTTAAGTAACAAAGCTGACAAATAGCCATAACCTCACGAAATTAACAGAATACCCCTTGCGTATACTTTTTTTAATGGGTTTTTTTTGAGTTATTTTCAACTGTTGTAGCCCGTTTGGTGTAAAATTTGATCTGTGATATGTTTCACATAAATGTTGTTATAGTTAAATATATTTGTTTATTTAGCAGCGACAAGAAAGCGGAGTATAATAAAATGCTAAAACTCAATAATAAGAGTAAGGCAATAAAAAAAGATAAAAGCGAACAAAACAGCGAACCATCAACCACAACAATACCATCTGTTTTTCAGTTGGGAAATGGAGCTATATCTTACACAGGTGTCATAAAAGATATAGGCCTATCATTGCAATATCCCCAACAACAAAGCCAACGAACTGTTGCTAGTGGAGATGCTGCAAAATTGGCTGATGGCTACAATACTTATGAGATTGAATCTTCAACTAATCCCAGTGATATCTACGGTATGGCCCTATGTGTAAATAATAGCAAAACAAATCTTTCACAGTTTCTACCTAAAAAGAAATTGTCTCTTAATTATTAATAAGGTTACAAAAACTCTGCCGTCAATATATAAGCAGCCTTTTTGGTTTTATGATTGTGTTCGCTTACATTTTATTCAAATATAGCCCCTTCTTATTAACAAGACAGATAATACTGTTGCCTACCCCATAAACACATGTTAACATAGCCTGTCATATATGTAATCTCTTCTGTACTTGCAGGATATTACCATGGCCAATAACGATAGCCATTCCTCACTTAGTTTTTTTGAAAGATTAAAAGCGACCTTTATCCGACCTAAAACATATGATGATGTTAACCTGAACCAAGAGATATTTCTCTTAGGGGATGAAATACGTGTCCCATATCATAATGGGGCCTTTAAATGTGTATTGGGTAAACAGCGTAAGGGGAAAGAGTTATGGATATGTCCTGAGTTTCTCTTGGATAGCAGTCTTGATATTTTCACTAAAACATTGATAGTTATCGACCCTGATAACTATTTTTCACAACCCAGTGGATTTTTACGTCTGGAACCCGGTGATGCCATTGTGCTGGGTTGTGGCGATGAAATTCAGCAGACATATTTTCATTTTCCCAAAAATGTAGCAAAAAAACATCTCACTGTAGCCCATGGTGATAATTCACTTATTTTTAAAGATTTGACTGAAAGTAATGGTACCTATATCTCACCGTTGGGAGATAATCTTGAGGAGGAGAAAATTGTCTCCCAGAGAATGTCCCGTCTGGCAAAGCTAAAAGAGATTTACGGTGGTCCCATTGAGATTCTACCCCAACAAGAGGCATTGGAGACCATACGTGAAATCAATGACCTTTTAGACAAAGATCCAAGCCGACCACTTGATGACCGAGGTAAACCGGGTGGCTTGGTGCTGCCACCGGAGGGACTAGCCCCCCTGATTATTGGTGATCTCCATAGCCAGGTTGGTAATCTGGTTAAAATACTCACCGAAAACCATTTTCTTGATGCCCTGGAGCAGGGGTTGATCTATATGATCCTGCTTGGTGATGCGGTCCATTCTGAAATAGATGGCGAAATGGAGGATATGGAGAACTCCATTTTGATAATGGATTTTATATTCAAGCTAAAAATTCGTTTTCCAGCGCAAATTTTTTATCTTCGTGGTAACCACGATAGTTTTTCCAATGAGGTTAGCAAAACAGGTATTCCCCAAGGTATATTATGGGAGAAGCAGATACGAAAAATACGCGGGGAAAAATATAAAGAAGAGTTTGATAGGCTCTATCTCAACATGCCATATATTGTTAAGTCTGAGCAGTTTATTGTCTGCCATGCTGCCCCACCCAAGGCCAAGGTGACTCAAGACCTGTTAATAAATACCTACCGATACCCAGGTCTGGTACGGGAGTTGATCTGGAACCGCCTACGTCGTCCCGGATATCCTGCTGGATATACAAAAATGGATGTTGCCCGTTTTCGTAAAAACTTGAATGTCACCCCGGAAACACCGTTCATAGTAGCCCACAATCCCTTATCAGATGATGTATCTGTATGGTTGGATGCTGGGGATATAAAAGACCATCACATAGTATTTAGTGGCAGAACCAACCAGATAAGTATCTTTTTTCAGATTAGAGATAAGATGGTTCCATTTGTCTATAGTGTAGAGCCTAAAATCATGGAGCTGTTAAACAGTATCTGACCCAACCATAACCCTAGAAACAGCAGTTGTCAGCACGTACCGCCAACCGCCGTTTCTATGATAACTACTCATGAAGAAGAGTGGTCTCAATCTCATGCCACCCTTCAAAGAGCAGACCACGGTTACCATCTATACCTATTTTATCACCACAATTTATGGTATTGCCGTTAATCTTACAGATCCCCTCCTCCTCATGGATAGCAAGATCTTCACAACCAACTACACAGGTTTTGTCCAACCGTGCGGCGACTATAGCAGCATGAGAAGTCTGTCCACCACGGGCGGTTAAAAGTCCATCTGCCAATGATATCTCTCTAATATCGTCGGGAACGGTATCATAACGTATGAGAATAAGTGGTACTTTTTCATTAATTTTACGCTGCTGTTCTATCTGGTTTAAGTTGAACACCGCCTTACCACACAAAGCCCCACCACTAACCCCAATACCTTGAATCAACCGTGAATCTCTTAATTTTTGTGAATCGACAAAACTATGGAAGATGGCTTGACGGTTTTTACTTGTGATCATATCCCGGCTCTGCAGAAAAAACAGATTCTCAGGAGCAGGACCATCAAAGGTGAACTCCACCTCCTGATCGTTCCAGTTGCAAACATCAACAAGATGGTGGGCCTCTTCCAATATTTTTTTATATATCTGGGGGTAGCAGTGCTGCAAACTTGTTTTGGGATCACGTCCATCATATCCGCACTGCTCAAGTGATATTGGGTTTGTGGATACCAGCCCGCCCACAATATCCTCACCTTGATTGCCAGATGTATAATCACCCCACAATAGCACCCGATCCAATTTGCGGTGAGGATGGGAAGTGAAAAACACCCCGGAGCCTGCCTGATGGTGGATATTTCCATAAACCATGCGCTGTAACACAACAGCTGTACCCCAAGCGTTGGATATATCCATGATACCCCGGTACTCTATGGCTTTTTTCGACTCCCAAGATTCCACCACCTGATTGATAGCCCCAAGAAGCTGCTGCCAAGGGTCATCGGGTATCTCAAGATTGTGCTCATCGGCAATTTTTTTGTATTGCCGCGCCAGGGTCGCCATCTGAGTCTCATCCAAGTCACGTTTTTTCTTTACCCCATAACGGCGTTTTGCGCTGTGCATAAGGTCGGTAAAGATTCCCCGGTCCAACTCAAAGGTCATGCACCACGACTGGATAAAACGGCGATAGTTATCCCAGGCAAAAAAACCGTTGCCGGACTCACGTACCAACCCCTCAACAATTTTTTCGTTAAGTCCCACATTATGGATTGTCTGCATCATTCCCGGCATGGAGATCAACGCACCGCTACGGACAGACAAGAGCAGAGGCTTATCTTCAGAACCAAATCCCAACCCGGTCTGTTCCTCTATATATGCTACCTGTTGTCTGAGACGAGACATAAAATCTCTTGTGGCAGGATGATATTCCCTAATTACCGGACGACAACGGTAGAACTCAGTTGTCAAGACCACGCCGGCAGGAACTTGCAGCCCTTGCTCTTCCAACTCAATAAGGTTGAAACCCTTATTACCAAGATGGATTAAATTACGTACTCTATGGTCTGGCTTAAAAAGTGAGCAGAACAGCCTTGCCGGATCATATGTCATGAGTTGATCCAGACGGTCCGGGGGTAACATCTCCTGCTGACGGGCCAAAATTTGTAAAACCCTGCCGATAAAACGGTCAAAGGCCTGCAAACCAAAGGTCTCTGCTATTAGATCCCGTAAAAACGACTCACCTATTCTCTCCACCGATATGACATCATCTGTCTCATCTTTTAACATTGCATATTTTTTAAGAAGGGCATCTTTGGGAATCATGGGGACGATTATCGACAGATTATCCCGGTGGTGGGTGGTGTAATATGAGTGAATTATATTCTTCACCCCTTCAGAAAAATTGCGGAAAATATCGAGATATTGATGATATGAGAAATGGTTCAACTCCAAGAATCGTTCCAACACATCTCGCATGTGGGTCAATTTACGAGATGTAACCCCATCGACATGGAGGGCTCTTAAAAATATTTTTAGATATTTAAATACCTTAAAAAAGGCAGCACGAGTGATAAAATCCTCCGGCAAGCGACCCACCAGACCCTCAAGATCAACATTAGCCAGATTTTCCAAACGAAAACTCAACGATAGAGCATCAAATTTGCGCTCTTGATAACAGCCGTATACCGATGGTATATCCACCGCAATATGGCGTTTTTGGTATATCTCCTCCCGTGCCGGGAACACCTCTTCACTCAAAATTGTTGTTTTCAAGCTCTCCATGGCATCTAGCAAACCTTCCAGACGCTCATAGCCCACGGTCCCACTCTCCAAAATTTGTAAAAGTGCTTCCATTCCGGGTATGCCATCATCCACAGCCTGACGCAGTGGCTGCCTGATACCCCGAAAGCCAAGATTATATTTTAGCTCCAGTTGATGACACAGACGAATCATCAACAGTACCCTACGCCCTTCACTTGCTGGTAGGTGGGTATAGCTCTTGATCTTCTCCTCAACCATATACAGGGGCTGGTTTAGGGGATCATAAGAGAGATCCCTGTCTTCATACAGGGCATCGATTATCTCATGAACAAATTTAAAATATGGCCCACTTGGGACAACAGTTGATAAAATTGCGTCAGAGACAAACCCCTGCAAAACATTTTTGTCTCCAGTTTTCCAGAATTCTAGAATATTAAAGGAGAGATCAACTATGCGGTTGGTACTCTCCACATGGCACTGTTTACGCAAAAAATGGATCAGGCGATCTTTACGGCTGGTAATCTCATCCAGTTCAGTAGATACGGTACGCAGTTCACCCTCGGCCCCTATCTCGTTATAATATACAGGTAGCTGCCGACAGAACTGTTTGGCGAGGTTGTAGACCGGCTTGATACCGCTATTGAGCAGATGGGATATCTCTTTTTGAAACAGGTCGGTGTCCTTGATCAAAGCCCCTGTTAGTTTCAGGTTGATTATCAAAGCTGAAAAGAGCATGGGTGACCAGGGGGGGTTTTGGGTGATCAAACTCAACCAGATACGAATATTGTAGAGATGGGCAGGGTTGCAGATTGGCTGCCAATCGTTATCTACCCCGGTAACAGAGCTGAACTGAAAACCAAAGCGCACTGTCTGCTCTAAAAATGACTCCACCAGCCGATTGTTATTATGACGAAAAACCTCAATACCCAACACCTCAATACACTGTAGTGCAGTGTGGGGATAAATAACTACATTGGCCTTTAGAAAGGAGAATGCCGTGATAAAGGCTTCGTGGATTTCATTATAGCTTCTTTGTAAACGTATTAACCGAACCAGTGAACGGTTGATCTCCCGCAGTGTCTCCTCATGGATCATGGAGAGTCCATCTATCTCCATTATGTGGAATAAAAAGCGTAGTTTACGACCCTCAATAAGATGCTCTGATGAGATGCTCTCGCCATTGTTCCCCTGCCCCAAAAGCTCTGCAGCCTCGCGATAATGGCGGATTATATCCAAAAAAGATGGTAGTTTGGTCAACTTGTCCAGAGTGGCGGCACTGGCCTCTTCTTGGGAGAGTTGGTCAAGCTCCTCTTTTGCTTCTTTCAAAACCTTATGGCTTATCTGATCACAAGGATGGGTTCCCAACACTGAGTACCACTCAGGGTCGGCCTGTTTCAACCAATATTCATAGGTGGCATTAAGTGAACGTACTGCCAACTGTTGGACAATTTTGGCAGACAAAGGAAAGCTTTTTCCTGCCTTATCGGCTTTTTTGATCAGTAAAGTCACCGTCCTTTTTAGGGGGTGGTGAGTTTGGGATAGTAGTAGCAACCGGGAGTCAGGCAAGGCAGATATTGCCAAGAAAATAGAATCAAAAGCCTCGGCATAATCAGCTATCTGTTTACCCTTTAAAAGCTGGGCCTGTTTTTCCAGGTAAGCTGTCAAACCCTCCAGAACTGTCCTTATATCGGCCTCGGCTCGTACCTCAACCAACGCCCCTAAAAAAAAATCGGTAAAAAGCAGAAAACAATCAGGGCCATTTTTGCTGTTGGTAAAACGGGAGCAGTTTTTAAGAACAAAGCCTCGTAACTCAGGCATTATGAGCCGCCAGTTACGGTAAGGGTGGTTTAACTCTCGGAGTAGGCGGTCCAAATTTTTTAAAATACCAGCATAATTGGCAACGGCAACTCGCAGGGGTTCATGGCGAGAATCGATACTTATCGGCTCAACTGCCGTCTCCAATAGATTGGCACGTAAAGCATCTGATTTAGGGGGAATTTTTTTCGTATGCCGCATAATAATTGCCATTTAATTTGTAACCCAAGAGCCAAGACCTCTTGCTCTCATTGCCATATGGTTATATATACATGGTGCTAATTAAACCTTAAACCTTGAATAAATAGTTGTTGGCACACACCAGATGAAAAGCTATTGATCCACCTGCCAAATCGTGAGAGATTCGTATCATCATCAAGGTGATTGAAAGCTCACATTTTAGGTAACAGACCTATAGCTTACACCAATAAGTGCAAATGCAACTACAAAATCCAGGTTGAAACCATAACATAATGTACCATAAACCCTCTACACCCGGTTTTTTTATGAATTATGGATATTTTGTTAAAGCATGAATGAAAAGGAATTTATTAAAACCGCTCAGTTAAAAAGGTAAAGTTCAACAAATAATAGCTCCATTTATTATTTAATCGTAAAAGCAATAAAGCTTAAGACTAATCATATTATTCCGAGTTAAGATTGCCCATGCCAAAAATTCGTGTCACTGAAGTTCTCCCTTTTACCGCCGAACAGATGTACAACGTCGTGGTTGATGTGGAGAGTTATCCTAAATTTTTGCCTTGGTGTGGTAAAGCTCGTGTCTGGGATAAGACAGAGACCCAGTTTATGGCTGAAATGTCAATCACTTTCAAAGGAATGCGAGAAAAGTTTCAAACTCTGGATGTTATTGAACCAAACAAAAAAATTGAGATCAACCTTAAATCCGGCCCTTTTCAATATCTGGTAAGTACCTGGCATTTTTACCCCATTGGCGAGGACCGAACCAAAATTGAGTTTTTTATCGATTTTCGTTTTTCCAATCGTATGAAAGAGATGATCATGGGACCGGTATTTACCCAGGTCTCCAAGCAGATGATCAGTGCTTTTAGAAAAAGAGCTATCTCCCTCCATCGCAATTGAGGGTTTTTTAGGAGTCACAGCTAAGAATGAGTAGACGTACTTCATCGACAAAAGTCCCATATAGCGCCCAACAGATGTATGATCTTGTGGTGGATATGGACAGATATCCTGAGTTTATTCCCTGGCTGGCAAAAGCACGAAAATATGATGAAAAGGACAATCAGTTTATGTCCGAGATGACCATCTCCTTTAAAGGGATGCGAGAGACATTTAAAACCAAGGATACCGTCATACCCGGCAAAAAAATTTCCATCTCCAACGTATCTGGCCCTTTTAAGCATCTTGATAGCGAATGGTGCTTTACCGATTCACCTTCCGGGGGCTGTACCATCGACTTTTTTATAGATTTTCGTTTTAAAAGCCGTCTAATTGAGATGGCTCTTGGTCCGGTGTTTGGTGAAGCATCAAGAAGAATGGTTGAAGCTTTTCGCAATCGGGCCGATGCGATTTACAAAACAAACTAAACATTATTTCTCTAAAATAACGGAACAAAAACATGATCCGCTTAATTATTGCTCTACCTGTGTTGTTGGCACTAACTGTGACTGTGGCTACAACAGCCAAAGCTGAACCTGTTGCAAGGGTAGGATCTTGGACCCTACAACTGGAAGAAGTCGACAAACATCTTGCCCATAAAATATATGAGCTAAGGGAAGAAAAAATCCAAGAGCTTCTAATCAACCATCTTCTGGGTTTGGAGGCCAAGGCCAACAACATCAAAGTTGATCAGGTTTTAGATGAGATGGTCAACAAAAAAATCCCACCTCTATCCGACGCCGATGTAAGCGAATTTATCAAAGCCAACAAGGGTCGCTTGCCTGACGATGGCAAAGGGATGGAGGATAAAATTCGTGGTTATCTAATGCAGCAGCTACAACAAAACCTCCAAGCATCCTATCTCCAGAGCCTAACAAGAAAATACAATGTGACCCTGGAGCTGGATACACCAAGGTATGATGTTCCCGGCCCCCAAGATCTGGTTAAAGGCAATAAAAACGCTCCGATAACCATTATTGAGTTTTCAGATTATGAGTGCCCATACTGTCAACGTGCGCAAAAAGTCCTAAAAAAGGTAGAGGAAAAATATGGCGACAAAATCCGTTTTGTCTTTCGCCACTTCCCACTACCGTTTCACAAAAAAGCCCCAAAAGCATCAGAAGCAGCACAGTGCGCCCAAGATCAAGGAGCTTTCTGGCCTTTTCACAAAGCTCTGTTTAAGAGTGATTTTGATCTGAGTATTGCTGAATTTAAAAAACTGGCGAAAAAACTAAAACTCAACAGCAAACAGTTCAACAAATGTCTGGATAGCGGCAGCTATGCCAGCCGGGTAGCCGCAGATAAAAAAGATGGCAAATCCCTGGGTATAACCGGAACCCCCACCTTCTTCATAAACGGCATCAAACTAGTGGGTGCTGTGCCATTTAAAGATTTTGTTGAAGTTATTGAAAAAGAGCTGGCGCAATAGAAATTAAATAAAGAGCACAATCAACCGATAGCTTGGTTGATTGTGCTCTGTTATATGGTAGTTACCAAACAAAACAACTTTTAAGATTTCACATTTCTGCTGAACCCAAAAATATACCCCTCATTTGTATTTATTTATTGATTATCCTTAGAAAAGATCTACCACATACACCTATTTGTATGGTATGCTTTGGAATAAGGAGGCTCTAAATATGCCACAAGCAATAGCATTTGACACTTTAGCTTTCACAAAAAAGATGAAATCAGCTGGCTTTACCGAGCAACAAGCTGAAGCCCAAGCAGAGGCTATTGCCGAACTGGTAGAAGATAGGCTGGCAACAAAGCTCGACATTGAATTAATACGCAGAGATATCAAAGATCTTGAGGGCCGCCTTACCATACGTCTAGGAAAAATGCTGGCATGGAGTACTGGGTTGATTATAGTTATTATTGGGGCAATGATTAAATTGCTCTGAATCACTCCTTTTAAACTTTTATATCGCTCACCAAATTATAAATTCTCTGTCACTTGAAATTCATACTATACACTGTCGCCAGAACTTCAAATATTTAGTTTTCCAAAAGACCCTAAGATGGATCTAATATTTCCAGAGACTTAAAGACTGATAAGAACACACCTTTATCTCTGGTGAGGAGGCGGTCACATTGAATCAGAGCATGACCACCAATAAGAAAGTCAGCAGCGATGCGTTTTCTGGCTCCTCCGATTTTGTGATATTTGTACCAACCTTTTGCAGCCTCTTGGGCAGCTTCCTGAACAATTGGAGAGTAAGCAACACCAAGACCGTCAAGTGTTCTTAGCAGCTCCTCCTGCTTATCTCCATAAGCGGTTGCCAACTCAGCCCAAACCACATCACAGGCAACGACAGACCCTTGTGCAAGAGATTTTTTGAGAGCATTTTTTGATGCTATTCCAAAT
This sequence comes from Magnetococcales bacterium, assembly GCA_015232405.1. GTDB lineage: Bacteria > Pseudomonadota > Magnetococcia > Magnetococcales > JADFYX01. The sequence goes on from JADFZS010000017.1 coordinate 28,004, forward strand.
TTCGGGCATGGTTCAAGGATGTCAATCAGGATGTTGGTATCAATAGCTGTTATCATGAATCATCCCGCAGAGTCGCCATGATGTCATCCGTTTTTCTACCAGACCCCAAAGATCCATACAACTCATCAACAGGATGAGTTGTAGACGCTTTGACAGCAACCAATTTTCCCTGTTCGGTATGAAATTCCAAAATAGTTCCAGGATGGATTGCCAACTTGTCTTAAAGAGATTTGGGAATTGTCACCTGACCTCGTTGGGCAACTCTAGCCTGCATGGGTTAACCTCCTCAGTTCTGTTAACAGCTAAGTATGATTACACGTCCATGGAGTATGTATAGACAATATGTTTTTTTGAAGAAATTTTGTACATCAGACATCCTTTTTATGAGTCTTAACATAATATATAACCAATTTAAGAAAGAGAGCTATTTTATCCCCCAAAAGCAACACATTAACATGGGTTTATTCTGACAACAAACATACTATCCCTTTAATCCTGCTAGAAAACTAAGGGGAATGCTCTTAACTTTGTGCTATTCATTTATGCCACTGGAACTACCCCTGTCACTGGAAATACCCTGGACTGTATAATATTGATTTCAGCAGGCTATAGATCTATAATATTTTAGGTATTAAATAATTAATTTGTTGCCTCAGGTACTTTCGGAACTCCAGGAAGGATAGTTAAATAAACTGGTTCCATGAATAACAAGACTGAAACAGTGCCAACAAAACTTATGTCCCGGACAAAACCACATCAATCCCAGGATCTGACGTTTAACTTGTGTTACGACAGCTTCCCGATCCGAATGGCAAAATACAAGCTCAGGCCTTTCAACTATGGCCTGAAAGAGCCGAGAGCGGATCTACTTTACTGGTTGCAAAGGAATTAAAATGACTTTTTTTCGTGTTGTAATTTTGTTTTTTTTCTTCTTTTCCGTCTTTAGCTTAACTGCTAATTCCGTCGATGCGAAAAAACTGGAGAGACCGTATTCCCTCGTAATCAGTGGTGGAATCAGCCTGGGCGCCTACGAGGCAGGGGTTAACTGGGTAATTATTGATTATCTGCGCCGGAAGCGAGAAAACCCCTATTTTCTTATCCCGGAAGGGGAGAATACTGTAAAACAGGATCACATTCATCCGCCGACTCTTGCTTCGATGGCCGGTGCATCGGCGGGATCCATAAATGTACTATTGAGTGCCATTGCGTGGTGTCGGGCCGATTCAAAACTGCCGCAGGACGTTTCCTCATTCAACGACAGCTTGGAAGATAATGTTATCCGAAATGCTTGGAAAGACATTACATTCAATTCCATGCTGCCTGATGCCGAACTTTGCGAGCGTAAGCCAAACAAGGATGAATCATGGAATCAACCTGACGCACTTTTGTGCCGGAAGGCAATATATGATCAGGTTAGGAAGGTAAAGGATATCCTAACCTATAGTGCTTTTCGCCCCAATTGCAAGCTGCCAATCGGTCTTACCGTTACGAGTGAAAAGCCAAGAGTTTTAAATATTGGCAAGCAGATGGTGAAGAATTCCAGGTTTCTTGTTCCCATGGAATTCGTCACTGGTAAAGCTGAGAATAATCAAAATTATGTCATTGGCGCAAAATTGGTTGAATCCGAGCTAGTTTCAGAAAATAAAAATGAACATCTCAACATTATACGTTTGCCCTACGCGATAAATGGGAGCAGGGCTGAAAAAGAGTTGGACTTAGATGCGGCATTGGCGTCTATCATGGCCTCCAGCGCATTTCCGATTGCGTTCGGCCGCATTGAATTGCAGCATTGCATTAAACAACAAGATGTTTTCGAGACGTGGGATGAAACTGATAGCGATGTCTGCCCGCTTAATTATACTTTGAAAAAAGAGAACTTTGTCGATGGCGGAGTATTTGACAATATTCCTCTTGGGCTTGCCAAAATGCTTGGAGAAAAGCGTAAAAATCCATATGCGACCAATCAAAAACATGTTTACATGTTTATGGATCCAGATAGGAGACGTAACAAGAATTCTTTCCCGAGCAAACCAGGATCAAATAAGTGCAAGACCGCTTCCTATGGAGAAAATCGACTGTTTGGGTTGAGAGAACAGGGGGCTTTCCTGGGAGGAGCAATCAATTCCGGACGCGCCTATGAACTTTATGCGACGTTGAAGAATGAAGGATTCGATACTACCGATCAAAGAGAGCTGTTCTTTACTGATCGGTTTCATCCTATTACCGGTACGACTATTAGCAACTTTGGTGCATTTTTATCCTCTAAATTCAATGAATTTGACTATTATGCTGGAGTCTATGACGGAATCGTCTCCATGAGTAAACATGATATGGATAGTATGTATTCTGGAGATATGCATAATTTGGAAAATCAATCAGATGACAGTTATCTGAATCTCTGGAAAAAGATCACCAAGGACTATGAGGATCTTTTGTTTAAAAACTCGGGTTCCGAAGGGAAGTTGGTTTTCGACCATATATACGGTATGGAATTTGACAAAGATGCCCCAGATCAAGACAACCTGAATCTACCTATTCTGGATATTGCCAAATCGGTGAATGTTCTCAACGATGACAGCCTGAGCGCGTGCAGGACCACTCCAGGCAAGAAAAAGAAAAAAATGTCTGACAGTTGTGACCAGGAAAATCATAAACAAGAGTTGAAAGACCCAGAATTTTCCCAATTTATTCGTGCGCTCACCAAGACTTTGTCCAATAACTCGAACAGATCTATCTGTGAAGTGAAGCTGGATTCAACGATTATTGACTTGTTGAGAAGAGATTTTAAGCAAAAGCAGGATGAACAAGGTGAAAAACAAAATGACCTATTGGTACGCCTAGCCGAAAATCCGACAGAATGGTTCCCGATTTTGTTGAAAAGAGTCTCGTCCAAAATGGTATCACTAGAAAAATGTAGAGATGAAAGGTGTGATAAATTGGACAATAACGAAAAGGATGAAGAACAAAGTAGCATTCTGAAATATGTCACAGCCGGAGCTTTCCTTTCTCATACTATTTACAAAGAAAGGAAAACCACTTTTTCTCCTACCGTTGCTCCAATAGGAAGGAAATGTATATTAACGTCCTGCATAAGTTTAATTCCTTATGAATTGTTCGTTGATGCACGTCATGGGGGCGTCTCCGTCAGTTGGAATCCAACATTTCGGTTTGATTGGCTTGATTCAATAGCCCCAGAAGGGACTCTTCTTGATCTCCGTATCACACCCTATCAGCGCCCTTCAAGGGACAACAAGGCCGTGCATTTTGGTTCCACCGCTCTTACCCTTGATTTTCCAATCGATAATGTATTTTTTTCTTCGGTTGGGGTTGGCCCGGCTGTCCACAAAGATTGGTCGAATCGGTTCGGAGACAATGTGACCTGGGGAGTGGCTGGTCATTTTAGCCTGTTTGGAGATATTATGCGGTTGTCCGGGGCCTATCGTCTTGATTATCCAGGAAAACGCGGCCATGTAATGCTTGGCATAAGGGATATTCCGGCATTGGTGAATGGTATTGGTGAATGGTATTGCAATCGCTTTTAAATAAATTGAACGTTATTCTCATGTAAGCTAAAGGTAAAATATTGTAAATACAGCGGAAACATAAAAGGGTTGGAGCCGAATATCAGAAAACAATCTTCCCGAAAGCGATCAATAAAGCACATCAATGAGATGTTGAGGCTCTGAGAGACATGTCCAGGTTGAGGTTCCATGGTAACAGATCTTCAAAATGGTCAATAGTTGTTGCTGCAGGAATCGTGGGGTTTCGGGGACAGTATATTTTATTTTTTGTGAATTGACTAAGGAAATATATGGACAGTCTCTTAATTGCGATTAAACACTATCCTTTTTTAAATTATGGTTAGAAAACTTCTCATCAATTCATTTAGAGCCTGCAACTCCTCTAGCGCAATCTCCCTTACCTCAAAAATGGTACGGGTTGGTAGTTTTTCCAGTTTTAGTTTTGGGAGTAATCATGGCTTGTTGTCTACCACAACCTGAATTTAAAATGTTGTAGATAGATCTAAAAACTCAAAGAAGGCCACCTTTATTCAATTTATTATACCATCTTTCCAATGGTAATAACTGATTAACTACTTGGTTTGTGTAACGGTATACTGGCGAAACCAAGGTGGTTCATATTGCTGTCTTTGCTGCGGCCTCTTCCGTGGAATGCTGTACTCTATCTGCTATGTAACGGGCAAATGGTTTTATGTCATTTTCGACGCTCGCAGCTTCCAGAGCCGCCAGATAGATACTTCTATCTTCTGCTAACATGATGGTCCATGGATAGCCACCGGAGGCTAACATCACATTCATCATGAATCGTGCTATTCGACCATTTCCATCTGGATATGGATGGATATAGCCAAAGAGCCAGTGACCAAGAACCGCCCTAACAAAAGGTTCCTGTTCTTCTGCAAGCAAATTAAAAAGCGTTGGTATAGCATCTTGGACTGACTGCCAACGTGGGGGTATATGCCTGGAACCGCGCAAATAGACTGGTTGGTTTCGATATCCGGCTAGAATTGAAGCCTGTACCAGACCAGCATCAACACAGGGCTGAAACAACTCTCGATACCAATCACGGTGATTCAAACGTACAAGTTCTGCCGAACTCTCTCCATTAATGACTTTGGCAACAGTTTGTTTTACTAGCTGGAAAGCCTGCCAGTAACCACGTGCTGCCAACGCATCACGGCTATTACTATCTTCATGGCTATTTTCAGGATCCCAAACACCTGACCTGACACGCTCGATCAACACATCGGTTACACGGTAACCCTCAATCGACAAAGAGTGATAGGCATCTTTTACATAAATATCATCAATAAAACTTAGATAGGCTGCTTTATCAAGGGGTTGCCCTGGTGTTCCGGGAGACATCTCTATTAGAGGAGTACGAAATGTCTCCCATAAAGTCCGCAATCGGTTGACGATAGGCGCATCAGTAGAGTTTGTGGTGCTAAATATTTGTTGGGGCGCAAATGGATCCCTCTCTCTGACATCGTAGCCGACCCTTTTCATGGTGGTAAGAATTTCGTCGGCTATGTCGGCTTTTCCTATGGAGCGGAATGCTCCGGCAAAATGTCCTGCAATTGTGGAATGACCACCATCAATAAGTTTTCGTAGCAGATCGGAAGCGTCGTGGATGCTTGCAAGGACAACCTGAGCCTCTACAGGATGATTTGTGAAGAATCCTAGCCCAGCTTTAATCAAAGCTGCTGGTATCGTAAACATGGGTAAACCAGCTCGAACAATTAGATCTTCTTCAAAGGGCATGGCCTTCTGCTTTAGGTCATAGAGTGATGTACCGAATAATAAAGGAATTTTGTTGTTTGACCCTTTAGTAGTATAAATAATCACCTGCTGCGGAATTATGGTGTTTTCAGCATGGAGTAGAAGGGATTGCACTGGGGATAGATGCCACTTTGAGCCAAATCGTTTGTTACTGTATTTGGCGCAAAATTCCCAAAAAGAAACGTACCATTGTGTTGTATCTCCTGGAGTAGTGCCAGGATTCCAAGAGACAAGCCAACCATCCATTATGCTCTTCAGAAAACCCTGACGAACAAGACGTTCCCGGTGAACCCGTGTGAGTTTATGGGACTGGAATACACGATCCTCATTCTTTTGGAGTTTTTGCAGATATTTCAGCGAAACCGCAAGATTTTCATTTGCTGTAGGCATATTTGTTTCCTTGGCTTGCTGTTTTATGAGTCTACTACGTTGTGCTTATACAAGTATTAAATGTTGTGCCATTGCAAGTCTATAATGTTGTTTTACTGCAAGTCTTCAATGTTGTTCTTGTACAAGTATAATATGCATGTTATATCTATATTGTAACTATAATACCATATAGTTGCATGTAAATATTAATTTAGCAAATATCTACAATTTTTAAGGTACTGTTTCTTAAAATCTTCCAGATTGTTAATGTTATGAATAGATAGTGGGACACACTAGCAGGAATAATCAAGAAAGAAACTGCTCCGACAGCCATTCATTGTAATTTTGAAAAATATATTTATGCTTGTCGCCATGAATATAATTAAATCTTTTCCAAAAATAATCTTGCTAACATTCGCTTTGTCTCTGCTATCTGCCTGCTCAAAGGAGGAGGTTACCACTCCTAAAGCTCTGGTTGCGGCAACTACTGGCTGTTTTAGTGCTAGCTTTTCCAAGGCCAGAAACAGCCACCCAAATGATTACAAGTTAGCCAACAAAAGGTTTGCAGAAGAGCTATACCCCTGTTTGGTTTGGAATATTTTGGGAAAAGAGGCTCCAGAGGAGAGGAAAAAACAGCTTTTGGATAAACTATTGAATAACTGTCCATTTCCCGGTTTGGAGTTGATAGATAAAAAGAAGATGATCTGGTGTATGGTGGGTCAAGCTTCACCATTTGTGCAGGAAAACCATGAACGCCTTATGTCTGGTAGAACCATAACCAAATAGATAAAATAGCATGGTTATTGTTTGGCTAAATTATTGATAACCTCTTTTAAATAAGTTTTTAAACCTTGGGGACTCTCTCCCCAACACCTTTATTTAATGTTATTGTAGGGTCTGGGTTAACCCCAGAATTACACAACAAAAAACCCTTAAAATGGAAAACTTTATCCTCATCATCTTGTTGCTCTTTTCCGGCGTTGCCTTGCGTCGTTTAAATATATTCCATGAATCAGCAGCTTTATCATTTAATCAGTATGTTATCTACCTCTCCCTTCCTGCTCTCATATTGATACAGGTTCCTAAACTGACATTTTCTACAGCTCTGTTAACACCAATTATCATGCCTTGGTTTATGATGGCTGTTTCAGTTGCCGTGGTTCTTATGTTATCCCGGCTTTTTGCCTGGAATAGATCAATCACTGGTGGTCTTTTGTTGGTGGTTCCTTTGGGAAACACCTCATTTTTGGGCATCCCCATGATAGATGCTCTTTTTGGGGCAGATTTTATCCCCTATGGGGTTCTATATGACCAGTTAGGCTCTTTTCCCGGTTTAACCATCTATGGAGCTATTGTCCTTGCGGTCTATTCGGGAAATGGCGAGGTATCAACAAAGGCAATTATCCATAAAATAATTTCATTTCCACCTTTTATCTCTCTGCTTATCGCTGCAATCATCATCCATCAAGGGTGGATATTACCAGCCATGGCGACATCTATTCTGGAGCGACTGGCAGATACCCTTGTGCCTGTGGTTATGGTTGCGGTGGGTCTGCAACTAAAATTTCGTCTGGAAAAAGAGTATATCAAACCCCTTGTTGCCGGGTTGAGTCTGAAACTATTTTTCGCCCCTCTACTGGCTTTGATGGTCTGTAGTCTGCTGGGCCTGGACAGTGACCCAGCCCGCATAGCTGTATTTGAGGCGGCAATGCCCTCTATGATAACAGCAGGTGCCCTGGCTATAGCTGCTGGTTTGGCCCCGGATCTCATGGCAGCCATGGTTGGCATGGGTCTTATGACCTCATATGTCACCCTACCCCTCTGGAGCTATTTTTTACAAAGTTATATGTAATTTCTCACAATCAACTCAACGAGCTTAATGTTTGCTCTAAAGTCTCCTGATCGGCTTTGGAAAAAGCACACAACACGACACGCTTAATTGTACCTGGAGAATCATCTAAAAATTCGTTTATCGTGGTCAGGGCAATGGCGGCGGCACTCTCTTTGGGAAAACCGTACACCCCTGTGCTTATACCAGGAAAGGCGATGCTGGAGACTTTGTTCTGATTGGCAACTTTCAGACAGTTTTCATAACAATTTTTAAGATGCTCTTGGGGTTTGGGATCTTCTCCATATATCGGGCCAACGGTATGGATTACATATTTTGCAGGTAGCAATCCAGCCGTAGTAATAACAGCCATTCCCACTGGTAGCCCTTGGGGAAAGACAACTTTTCTGATCTCTTTACACGCTTCTAAAATATCTGGCCCACCTTTGCTATGTATCGCCCCATCAACACCACCCCCACCCAACAAGGTGGAGTTGGCTGCGTTAACAATGGCATCGACCTTTAAATTTGTAATATCATCAACAATAATCTCTACTCTCTCCATTTTATCTCTCCCAAATTATCGTTAAGTATCTACCTTTATCAGGTTAAACCTAGAAACAGCAGTTGTCAGCACGCACCTGACGCAACCTATTGATTCATCTGGCATAACAGATCAAAGTCTCATCACCAATAAGGTAACTTCGATTTGCTCTGTTACACCAGCTAAACCAATATGTTACGCCATGTACGCACCGCCAACCGCCGTTTCTAGGTTAAACTGTCCGGGGGAAAACCGATCTGGCGTAACGCCTCATAAAGAACAATGCTGACACTGACCGCTAAGTTCAAACTTCGGGCCTGTGGGGCCATGGGTATACGTAAAACTCTATCACCATGGGATTTTTTGATCCCATCCGGTAGCCCTGCCCCTTCTGATCCAAATAAAAATCTATCTCCAGCCCGAAACTCCGGTTGGCTATATGGCTGTTTACCGTGGGTAGAGATCACAAATGTACGGCTATTATCCATGTTCTCATCACGGTAGGCCGCCCAATCTGCCCAACGTTGAACATCAGCCAGCTCACGATAATCCATACCAGCTCTCTTTACAGCGGCAGCATCCAAACGAAACCCAAGGGGACCAATGAGATGCAACCTGGTATTGCTGGCAGCACACAAGCGGATGATGGTTCCGGTGTTGGGTGGGATTTCTGGTTGGTATAGCATCACGTGGAACATCAATTTTTTCCTTCAAACTTTCATTACTATGGATATTGAGCATTTTTAGAGTTTATTTTCAACTTTTGGCGGAAATAGGGTTGACTCAGCGGTGGTAAAATTGAAATATTAGCGTGCTCTGATAGATAAATGTCTATTGTGGTGATTATGTCCGTTAACAAATTATCACCATAGCCACTTATACTACAGGTTCGAGTTTGAGTTTTATACTTATTTGTGTGAGTTCTTAAGATCATTGATGCACCATTTTAAATTGGTGTAGCGATTTTTCTTTATAGAATATCCCACATAAATGTTTTCATTTGTAGCTTCCCCGCTACCTCACTGGAGGTCAAGAGACTTTATGGTTATTGAGGCAGAAGAGAACCGCCGGGACTTTCTCATCCTGGCAACTGGGGCCGTTGGTGTTGCAGGCAGTGCAGCAGCAGCATGGCCTTTCATCAGGTCATGGAGTCCATCAGCGGATGTCCTAGCCCTTGCAACGACTGAAGCAGACCTCAGTGCGTTGACAGAAGGACAGATGATTACTATTCCATGGCAAGGAAAACCAATTTTCATCCTATACCGAACTGCAGAGCAGATTGCCCAGGCAAAAGAGGCAGACTCAGCCTCACTGCCAGATCCGGAACAGGACAAAGATCGGGTACATAAAGAGCAATATTTGGTTCTTTTAGCCCTCTGCACCCACCTTGGCTGTGTTCCCCAGCCCATCGGTACTGGTGATTTTGGCGGCTTCCTCTGTCCTTGTCACGGCTCCCATTATGATACTTCTGGTCGTATCCGTAAGGGACCAGCACCGAAAAATCTACCGGTGCCATATTATACCTTTAAGGATGACCACACTATTGTGATCGGTAAGCCGGTTTAGTTGGCAATCAACTTATGCGTAAAACTTCATCTATTATCAAATTGATGAGTAGGAGGAAAAAAAGTGTCTAAATTAATGGAATGGGTTGATGCCCGAATTCCGGTATCTGACATGATAAAAAGTCAGGCTACGGAGTATCCTACACCGAAAAACTTGAACTACTGGTGGAACTTCGGTTCTCTGGCTCTGTTCATGTTGATTATCATGATTCTCACTGGCCTTTTTCTGGCTATGCACTACAAACCAGATGCCAAGCAGGCATTTGATGTTGTTGAGCACATCATGCGTGATGTGAACTACGGCTGGCTGTTACGTTATCTCCATGCCAACGGTGCAACATTCTTCTTTATTATTATCTATGTCCATATATTCAGGGGCATGTATTACGGCTCCTACCGTGCACCACGGGAGATTCTCTGGTGGATCGGTGTAATCATCTTCTTCTTGATGATGGGTACAGGTTTCTTGGGTTATGTTCTTCCTTGGGGTCAGATGTCCTACTGGGGAGCGGCGGTTATTACCAACTTGATTACCGCAGTTCCGGTGATTGGTGAAGATCTGGTTATCTGGGTTTGGGGCGGCTTCTCTGTTGATGATGCCACACTTAACCGTTTTTATGTTCTCCACTTTCTCCTACCGTTTGTCATCTTTGCCTTGGTGATTGTTCACATGTGGGCGCTACATGCGGTGCACTCCAACAACCCTGACGGCATCGATATTGTGGATGAGAAAAAAGATACCCTACCATTCCATCCCTATTTCACCATCAAAGATCTCTATGGAATCGGTGTACTTCTTATTATCTACTGCTGGTTTGTATTTTTTGCTCCCAACGCATTTTTGGAGCCGGACAACTACATTCCTGCCAATCCAATGCAGACACCAGCCCACATTGTTCCTGAGTGGTACTTCCTCCCATTCTATGCCATCTTGCGTTCAATCGACTTTTTGGGTTCGTTTAGTAAGTTAGCTGGTGTTATCGCCATGGTTGGGGCCATATTAGTTCTATTTGTCCTGCCATTTTTAGACCGCTCTCCGGTACGCTCTTTCCGCTACCGTCCTTTGAGCAGATCTCTGTTCTGGATTTTCGTCGCCAACTCCATAATGTTGGGTTGGGTTGGTTATAACCCGGCAGACGCAACAGCCTTTGATGGTGCGCTACCACTTATTATCCTTGGACGTACAGGAACAGCAATCTATTTCGGCTACTTTGTGATGTTATTCATCGTGACGGCTTTTAAAATTGAAAAGCCCCTACCACTGCCAAAAAGTCTGTAAGGGGAGTTTAAATAATGAAATTTTTAAAAATTGCCCAAGTTGCGATATTAGCCGCAGCATTTATTCCCCAAATTGCATTTTCTGCTGGTGGCGCAGTCAAACCACCTGCTCAAGAGTGGGGATTCAAGGGAGCATTTGGTAAATTTGATAATGCAGCAGTTAAACGTGGTGCGCAGATAGCCATAGAAGTATGCATGGCTTGCCACTCATTTAAATATATCCAATTTGATTCTTTAAAACAGTTTGGCTATACCGAAGCAGAAATAGTCGCTCTGGCTGAGAGCCAGGGGCGGACCAAAAAAGATAAAATGATTTCTGCCATGGATGATGTCTCCGCCCAGGAATCTTTTGGTATCATCCCTCCTGATCTATCCCTTATGACAAAAGCTCGCAAAGGTTATGAGGATTTTGTCTATGGTATTTTAACAGGTTATCTCAGTGAAAGTGAGACTGGAGTGGTAGATGCCGCTTTGGAAGATGAAAAAATATCTAAAGCTGAAGCTTTGGAGTTGGCTCCAATTCTACATGCCGATGCCACCAAGATTGAACATATTAAAATGACATTGGATAGAATTTCCAACGGTGATAATTTTAACAAATATTTCCCTGGGCAGTTTTTTGCCATGCCCATGCCGTTATCCGATGGCGCAGTTGAGTATGCAGATGGCACTGAAAGCTCCTTAAAACAGATGTCCCATGATGTAACAACATTTATGGCTTGGACAGCTGAACCAACATTGATTGAGCGGAAAACCCTTGGGTTTAAAGTGTTGCTCTATTTGGTATTCTTTACCATATTGCTTTATGCAGTTAAAAGGCGGATCTGGGCAAAAGCCCACTAAACAAAGGTATCAAAAACCCCGCTTTTGCGGGGTTTTTTTTGTCTTATTCTAACAATTGAGTAAATTTTATGACCATCAGCAAACGTATTGATAAAGCCCGTATTCTCATTGAAGCACTACCATATATGCGTCACTTTGAGGGCAAGACCTTTGTTATTAAATATGGTGGTAACGCCATGGTTGACGAATCATTAAAAACCGCATTTGCCCAGAATATTATTCTATTACGGCAGGTGGGTATCAACCCCATTGTGGTACATGGCGGAGGACCGCAAATTGGTAAGATAATGGAACAGATGGGGCTTAAACCGCACTTTATCGATGGTCTTAGGGTTACCGATCAAGAGACTGTAAATGTGGTTGAGATGGTATTGGCTGGCAAGGTAAACAAAGATATTGTCAACTTAATCAACCTGAATGGCGGTCAAGCAGCAGGAATGTCGGGCAAGGATGGTCGCACCATCATAGCCAAAAAACGTAAACATGTGCGCAAAGGACCGGAGACCACAACCCCAGAGATTATCGATCTAGGCTGGGTGGGAGATGTGGAGCGCATTGACACCAAACTTTTGGGTCTGTTCAATAAATCGGACATTATTCCGGTTATAGCCCCGGTAGGTGTTAGTCAACAGGGGGAAACCTACAACATCAATGCCGATTCAGTTGCGGGCCATATAGCAATCGCGCTAAAAGCAGAAAAGTTGATACTGTTAACAGATGTGCTGGGTGTAAAAGGTAAAAATGGTCGCTTGATAAGCAAACTAAAACCAGATGATGTGCCAGAGATGATTGCAGACAAAACAATTGAGGGGGGTATGATTCCCAAAGTACAAACCTGTGTAAACGCAAAGGCCAACGGGGTAAACTCCGCCCACATTATCGACGGACGTATCGAACACGCCCTGCTGCTTGAGGTGTTCACTGATCAAGGTGTTGGTACTGTTTTGGTGTGATAAATTTTTATATAGCCGATTATGCTGTACTGTTATCTTCTCCTGCAGATTCTTGGAGTTAATCTATATAAACATTGGTTGATCATCCATTTTTCAAAGCAAAATCTACTCACTAAACTTCAATTGGTGTCTCCACTACTTGTTCCACTATTGTTGCAACGGGAGTGTATAAATCAACCATCTCAGAATCCGTCTGAAGAGAAACAATCAAAGAAAACCGTACAGGTTTATTATGGACTTTGTGTCGCCCCTCTTTCCACCAACCAGTTACCGGATGAACGGCAATGAAACCACACTCGGCAAGTTCAGCCCCTGGACCTTCCCAAATGTCAGAATGTAAAGAGCCTTTTTCCTGGTTTTTTATTCCCAACAACCACTGATCTGAACCAGAGGTCTCATCGGGTTTGTACCCATCTTCCCGTTGAGCTTTTGAAATCCTTTTTAAAAAAGCCTGAACAGATTCAAGAGGTCTTTTCATTCTGAAACGGAGACCATGTGAAGCATAAGAATATCGGCCTTTATACCCCCTCTGAGATGGGTTGCCTTTTATAAAATATGAGAGTGTAATACGTAATTGAACATCTTGGTCTAGATTTTCCAGAACCTCTTTTGGCCAAGGCAAAGCATAAAACCGCATTTCCTTCATGCCTCCATTATCATGAAAAGGAATAACAGTATCCTCAATAATCAGGTTTAGTCTATTTTGAGCAGACCAAAGAGCTCGGTTCAAATCTGGCACACCAAAACCAAACATACGAACCAAATCTCTTATTTGGCTTTTATTTTTACCAGATATTTTTTCTTTCATAGTATCAGTCCATTCTGCTGAATGGACAATGAGGGCACGAATAGTTTCAGGCCAATAGTTAGGGAAATGATATTGAACCTGAGCCACTAAACGAGACGCCAATGCAGTGGCCGCACTGGTATCATTGATAGTCGTGAAGGCATGCTTGCTTATGTCAGGATGAGTTGTAAGAAGTTGCAAATCTTCAGGTGTATCCCACTCTGTCCCTGTTGGACTTTCTGCCCAATTTCCTCCCTCCAACACAATATCTGGCTTCAATGGCCATATGTTGTCCCAAGAACAAGATGTTCGGCTCCCTGGATTGAGACATCCACGATCCGCCAGAGGATTCCATCCTTCCCAAGATGGGTCAACAATCTCCCATTTTTCCGTTATTGCTCCTACAGTGAGAGCATTCCATGCTTGCGCTGGATCTTCTATAGATGTTGTTTGGTTCCTGTCCAGGTAACTTGAGACAGGATCTTTTTCCCGAATATTTCCAGCAGAGATTACAAAAAGCCGTCCTGGATTGGCCTCTTCCTCATCGGGAAAACATAGATTGTCTACCGTGGCCGACCATGGGGTAGGCTGTCCGGTTTTTAGGCCAGAATCCCCTGTAATTGCCATACAGAAGACACGGTTTCGTTCTGAAGGGGGAACCTCAATTTCCACCAGTGAAACAGCCCCTTCAGTGATTGGCCCATAATCTTTTTCATCATTGGAACTATTCCTGGGTAAAATACGCACTGACTCTAGCCTGTGGTTTATAGAGATAGTGTCAGTGCTTTCCAGTTGGTAGGTTAAATCTCCAAAAAGAGCAAGCCCGGCCATGGGTGTTCCATGGGCATGAACAAATTCATGGTTATCACTCTTCGGCCACAATGGGCCTGTACCCCATGTATGTGAATCCTCATCCGTCAGGAATGGTTCTATCAGGTAATGAGCTCTATTTACTCCGGTATCCAGAAGACATATGTAGGACGTACCTGACGAAGGTACTTCTGTTCGGTTTACCAGCTCTTGCGCCCAATCCTGAGACTCTTGTTTAGATAGTTGTTCTAGAAAAAAGTAAGGAACAGTGGTTGGTTTACGAAGCTCGGCTACACCACCAACCCCCAAACACAAAATTTCCATTTGTTCGATAGAAGCTCGGATATTAATAACGATTCGGTCAGGGAATTTCATTTTGCCACGATATGACAGGGATAATCTCTCCAGAGCAAGTTCCATCTCTTCAAAACAAACAGAAATGGCCCATACCTCCCACCAGAATTCACCGATACCATTCGGCATTTCTTCCGGGTGAGTCCATAATTGCAAAAGATTCCCTGGCTTGATATCTTCCATGCCTTCTACTAGAAACTGGTTTTTTGGCTTACCTGTTCTTGTTAGATCTGTTTCATCAAGATACACACGGATTTTTTCTTGATAGATTTCCTGGGCATCAAAGGGAACAAATATTCTTGCCAATTGACGGTCTGAATCAATAGGAGTCACAGACATCAGTTGAATGCCACGGGAATCAATTTCAAGGGATTTCAGGCTAAAATTTGGATGGGTAACGCACTCAACCAATAAAAAATAGCCGACAGATGTTTGGTTCACATCAACTAATCTGATTCTTGCCTGTTCTTTAGCAGAGGTTACAGCTTGTGCGAGAACAGTTTGAATGCGTGTTCCATGTTCATTGCGGTTTCTTTGTGGCCAAGGCGGTTGCTTACCTCTAGCAGTTGATGGGAAACCATACTTTATTTCTTCACCAAATTTCTGGACATGGAGGTGGGGTTTCTGGTCTGGAGAATCCACAATAACTAATCCTTATTAAAAAAGGTTTTTTGTTATTGTCGCACTCATTTTATCTTTTCAGCAACCGCACTAATAATCATTTTTGTATTTATCTTCTCTTGATTCAGGAGAATGGCATTCTTTGCAGCATCTTGAGCAACCTGGACTACCTCTGCATGGCTAAGGTCACAGGCTTTTTCAGCAATGACAGACCAATCAACACCTTCTGTATCAAAACGAGCCAAACTAGAAGTAAGTAGATCAATGATTCTGTCATTATCGGGCAATGAGTATTCAAGGACATCATCAAACCGCCGAAAAAGCGCATTGTCTAACAAAGATGGGTGATTTGTAGCAGCAATGATTACACTTGTGGAACAGTCCTCTTCCATAAACTGAAGAAAAGAGTTGAGAATGCGCCGGACCTCGCCAACATCATTGTCTGTGTTACGGTGGCTACCTAATGCGTCAAATTCATCAAACAGATAGACTCCCCTTGTTTGAGTAATTGCATCAAATATAAGGCGCAGTTTCGCAGCCGTCTCTCCCATAAACTTGGTGATAACACTTTCCATTCGGATGGAGAACAAAGGGATCTGTAGTTCACCGGCCAGAACTTTGGCAGTCAATGTCTTGCCTGTACCTGGAGGTCCAACTAAAAGAATTTTATGACGGGGAACAAGATTGAAGGCTTGGATTTTATCTCGCTGGCGGTGTTCCAGAAGGATTCTGTCAAGACGTTCCCTCAGTGTTGAGGTAATGACCAAATCTCTTAAACGGCTTTTACTGTAACTGGCAGACAACAGCCCAACAAGTTCACCCTTGGGGCGAATAATAGGGACAGCGCTTCCTTTAAATGACATAGAAGATCTTTTTTCTTTAACGGTATCAATCAGATCCCGCAACTCTCTGGCAACCGCTTTGTGGCCTTGTCGTGCTTCATGTGCAGCAATCTGCGTAGCTACAGAGAGAAAACGTGTTTCGTCATTTTCTTCGTAGCTTTTGAGAAGTGCAACTATTTGATCTGCTTTAGCCATGTAGCCAGGATACCTTACAAGTTTCTCATGGTCTATATTTATAACAGAGGCAAGGCTATCGAATCTGTAATTATTATATTCAAGAGTATACCTTTATAACCTCAGTCATTTCAGAAAAAATAAGTCTGTATCCAAAATAAGTCTGTATCCAAGAGATAAGAGCTAAAATGGATTATACAAATTAGCATATAATAAATCCTACCTCTATGATATCATTGACAATCTGCCATTCAAGGTTAGCACTACAAGGGTGCGAGACTATCTTGGGAAAATCAACGTGCATAAACACTGGATCAAGTATGTCAAATTGCCTTGATTTTTTACTTTAAGACTGCGAGCTGCTTATACTGGTGTAGGGGAGTGCCTTAAATAGCAAGGTGTATCATTTGTTAATATCACAACTATTTCAAAGCATTTTCAAAACGGGCTAGATCATCTAGCTGACCGAAGCAGATAAGAACATCACCTGCATGTAGTGTGACATCACCTTTGGGGTTGAAACGTATGTTTTTGGATTCACTATCCATATAGCCGATGACAATTACATCATCAAAATCTGAGTTGTTGTATAGCTCGTTTAATACACAACCATTTAGTTGAGAGTTGGGGGGGATATAAAGCTCCTGCATCTCCACCTCATCACTATCGGACCTGAAAGCCATATCAAAAAATTGGGTTGCAGATGGTCTTAACACCATATTTGCCATCTGGGTTCCACCTATCTGGGCTGGTGATATCACTTTGTTGGCCCCTACCCTCACCAGACGGGACTCAGAGGCTCTGGTGGCTCCACAGGCCACTATGTAACAGTCCGGCTTTATATCACGTACCAATAGGATTATATAGACGCTATCCACCTCCGCTTTATAACAGCTGATAACCCCTTGAGCACGCTTTAATCCTGCGCGCAACCAGAGATCTTCATCTTCTGTCACACTCCCCTTTAGAGTAACCCAGCCCTCTTTTCGCGCTTGTTCGACCTTATTTTCATCGACATCTATTCCCACAAAAGGTTTTTTCTCTTCTGCCAGAGTTCGACATACTGCTCGACCCAGAGAGTTTAAACCGACAACAATGACATGATTTTGAAAACGATCAATCTGACTTTCCATACGAATCTCCGTTAAACTAACGAGTCGTTCTGTTAGAGCGGATACCACAATTGAGGTCATGAAGACCACCACCCACATACCAAATAGAGTACCGACAACAGCGATAGTCTGACCCGTTGGTGTTGTGGGAGTAATATCACCATAACCAACAGTGGTGATGGTGATAATGGACCAATATACAGCTTCCCAAATTGAGGTTATTTTTGGGTTTACACCTCTTTCGACGACAAAAAAGGCTACGGCAACCATTCCCCAAACCACAATTGCAACGGTTATGAGGGAGAAAATTTCGTAAGACCTCTCCTTGACGATGCTGCCAAAAAACGATAACCGTCGGGAGTAACGAAACAGCTTTAAAACCCGTAATACCCTGAGCACACGGAAAAGCCTGAAAACCCTGAAAACAGGTAGTATAGCCAGAAGATCAACGATAGCCAGTGGCTGGACCATCCAAGCCAGTTTAGGAGCTAGAGCTTTACGGGTGGCATATATTGAAGCGCGGATTTTATTGGGTTTATGGTTGCGGCGGTGATAGCGTTTAAATTCGTGGTTGAAAACTTGACCAAAATCGGAACAGACCCAGAGGCGAAGAAGATATTCGGTAACAAAAATGGTAATGAATATATCTTCCAGCTTGGCAAAAAACTTCAACTCTTCGGCGGTTAGGCTGGGATCTACCTCTAAAACCATGGCAGAAATTGAGCCAGCAACCACAAACATCATAGCTAAATTAAATATTGGACGAGCAGGACTATCCGGCTCCTCCAAAAGATGATAAAACATCTGTTTGATTATGTGATATCCGCTCTTTTTCACAAATAAATCCTACTCATTTTATACCGGATACTATACAAAACAACACGATGAACGAAGAATGTATCATAAAATAGCTTTAAGAGTGAAGTCGATCATCTCTTTTGTTCATATATAATTACTATAAAACTGCTATTTTAAGCGGAACTTTATTAATACCTGCCAACTCAGATTGCTAATGACACCCGATAAAATTAACTTTAAAAATAACCCGACAATTTCGCGGAACGATCTCATATCCTGGTTTGAGGCTGGTTACAAACCTAAAAAGGATTGGCGCATTGGTACCGAACATGAAAAATTTGGTTTTTCTCGCTTGAATCTATCTCCCATATCCCATGATTCCCAACAAGGCATAGAAAATGTTTTACGAAGTATGGCTGATAGCTATGGTTGGCAGCCGATAAAAGAGGACGACAAGATAATTGCCCTTAAAAAAGGGCTGGCTGGTGTAACCTTGGAGCCAGGGGGGCAACTGGAGCTTTCCGGTGCTCCTATGGAGACGATTCACCAGACCCAAAATGAGATCAATGAACATCTCGACCAACTAGCAGGTGTCTGTAAAAAGCTTGGTATCACCTTTTTGGGCATAGGAACCCAACCTAAATGGGGTTTTGATGAGATACCATGGATGCCCAAAGGCCGCTATACTATCATGCGCCAATATCTTCCTCATAAGGGGAAACACAGCTTGGACATGATGACCCGTACCGCCACTGTACAGGCCAATATGGACTATTCCAGCGAGGCCGATATGGTGGCAAAGTTCCGTCTGCTTATGGCTCTGCAGCCAGTGGCTACAGCACTGTTTGCCAACTCCCCTTTTTTTGATGGTAAACCCAACGGTTTTCAATCTTTCAGGGCCGAGATATGGCGGTTTACCGACCCTGATCGCTGTGGTTTGTTGCCATTTGTTTTTAATGATGATTTTGGCTTTGAAAGCTATGTGGACTACGCCCTGGATGTCCCTATGCTGTTTCGCTATGAAAATGGCAGTTACACAGATGGTAAAGGTGTTCCATTTCGCCAGTTCATGGCTGGGGAGCTGCCTGACAGGCCGGGCCATTTTGCCACAATAGAGGATTGGGAGATACATCTATCCACCCTGTTTCCTGATGTCCGCCTTAAGCAATATCTAGAAGCAAGGGGGGCTGATGCTGGCAACTCCCAATCTATATGCGCCCTACCTGCCTTATGGAAAGGACTGCTCTATAATTCCGACTCCTGCCAGGCAGCTTGGGATCTGGTTGCCAACTGGACCATTGAAGATAGAGCTAGAGTCGTTGCTGAGGTTCCCCTTATTGGCCTCAAAACCAAAACCCCAGACGGTAAAACCCTGCAACAACTAGCATTGAATGTTTTAAAATGGTCCCGTGCCGGACTTGCTGCTCTTGACTGTCGCAACGGAGACGGTTGTAACGAAACCATCTACTTAAAAAGTCTGTTTCAAATTGCAGAGAGCGGTATTTCACCTGCTGACCGTCTACTTGATGCCTACCATAATCGGTGGAATAACTCAGTTGATCCGGTTTTTGAAGAGGAGGAGTTTGAATCGTTTTTTGCCAAGTGCAAATAACCCATTTATTGCTATATATATTGATTACTGGGATTAATTCTTAATCCTTTTTTTGATACAAGTGAGTTTGGTTGTTATGGAACGGCTGATAATCTTAGATACAGAGACCACCGGAATATCTCCCAATGATGGGCATCGTATTGTTGAGATAGGCTGTATAGAGCTGGTTAACTATCGTAAGGGAGACCAACGCCAGTGGTATCTCAACCCGGATATGGAAATCCCCCGGGAGGCAACCAAGGTACACGGAATTACCAATGAACAGGTGGCTGACGCTCCTCGTTTTGCCGATATTGCCGATAGTTTTATAGAGTTTATCAAAGATGACAAACTGGTGATCCACAACGCCAGTTTTGATATGGGCTTTTTAAATTCAGAGCTAAGTAGAGCGCAAAAACCCAATATCAAGAGCGACCGGGCCATTGATACCCTTGCCATGGCCAGACAAAAATATCCCGGCTCCCCAGCCAGCCTGGACGCCCTGTGTCGCCGTTTCAAGATAGACAACTCCAACCGTACGTTCCACGGGGCGTTATTGGACTCTGAGCTGTTGGCGGAGGTCTATATTGAACTGATGGGTGGCAATCAGTTCAACCTTGATTTTGATCTTCTAACCACACCATCCACAGTGGAGACAGCTGCGCAAAGCGGTGGCACAAACAAAGCAGAAAAAAAACTAGAGCCTCTGGTTTTTCCCAAACGCAAATGGTCGGTAAACAGTGAAGAAGAGAAGAGCCACCAGGAGTTTTTACAGGTTATAAGCAAAAAATCCGGTAAAACACCAATCTGGACAACCTAAACCTCTACAACCATATCCTTGCACTTGCTTTTAGCAAAGTTGAGCATCTCTTCCACCGCTTTTGAGCGGAACTTCTGCTTCTGGTAGACAAAGTTCAACATCCGTTTCATGGAGACCCCTTTTAAACGGTGGGCAGTCAAACTTTTTAAGCGCAGTTCCTTACTTATCGACACACTGGAGACAATGCTAAAGCCAACATTACCTTCAATGGCGGCCTTGACAGACTCTGTTGTGCCCAACTCCAGCACCATATCCAGATCATCATAGTTGACACCGTTTTTCTTGAGATGTTCAGCTATGACCTCACGGGTACCTGACCCCTCTTCCCGGGAGACAAACGGATACTCTTTGAGTTTAGCCAGAGGTATCTCAGACATATGGGCAAGGGGGTGGTTGACGGGAAGAGCAACTATCAACTCATCCTCTATACAGGGGACAATATGGATATTTTTATTCTGTACCGGACCCTCAACCATACCAAGATCAATTGTGGCATCTTCGAGCTTGCGCACAATAAGCCGGGTATTATCTACGGTCATACGCACCCGAACATCAGGAAACTGTTCATGGTAACTACTCAGTATTACTGGTAGAATATATTCACCAATGGTGGTGGATGCTCCCAACTTGACAATACCACGAGTCATCCCGGTCATCTCATTGATGGCCTTGTCTGTCTCGCGATATAGCTCTAGAATACGCTCAGTGTAGTTAAAAACCATTTGACCGGCTTCGGTCATGGTTATGCGGTTGTGGTGTCGATCAAAAAGCCGGGTGTCAAAATGCTCTTCGAGCTGACGTATCTGGAAAGTAACCGCTGGTTGCGTCAGATATAACTCTTCGGCAGCCCTGGTAAATGATAGATGCTTGGCAACTGCATGGAAAACCCGCAAACGTGTATCTGAAAAGCTCATATATGGCCCCTAAAAGGCAAATAGATAACGATCAACTGCCCCCAAGAATGACAATTTACAGTTGAAGAAAACTTGTTTAATGACGGCATAAAGGTTTTAAATATACTCACATACTAAAAAATAATTTAATCGAAGTATACCTAGATATTTTCAAAATTATAGAAAATCTACCTTACCCATTGTTTTATATGAAAATTTTTTTATTGAAAAAATACAACAAAGTTAACAAAAATGGATAAAAAGCCTAAAATAACTGATCCGACCGTACTAACAAGTAACATGCAACGCTATAGAGAAAAACTATGCAGCGCAAATATTTTTTTGGATAAGCTGCTAAAAAGTGGCGTTATGAAGAGGGTAGGTTTTTCGCAACTTATTGATAATTTTGACCTTATCCTCTTTGATGCCTACGGAGTTTTAAACAGTGGTGCATATCCCATCAAAGGGGCTGTAGCTGCCATAAATAGCTGTGTTGAGGGTGGAAAAAATTTTTTGGTGGTCTCAAACAACGCCTCGGAAAAATCTCTGGGTGTATGGCAGCGTCTCGATAAACTGGGCTTTAACATCAAACATGAACAGATAATCACCTCTGGAATGGCAATTAGATCGTATCTTGCCGATTCACCATTTAAAGGCAAACCTTATCTGTTGGTTGGCACTCAAGATAGTGCAAATGACTACTGCGTAGATAGGGACAATCTGTTGTTAAACCCACCAGATGGACCCCTTAAAACAGATGGTAAACCTGCCTATATATTGCTGTGTAGCAACCGGGATTATTACGGTAAAGAACAGCAAAAGGTTGTGGAGACTCAACTAGCCATGGGACCACTACCCCTTTTGGTGGCAAACCCTGATATAATTGTCCAGGGCAACAATTCTGAATCGGTAGTGGTAGCTGGTTATACCGCCTATGAGCTAGCCAACAGATATAACTGCCCCACTATGGGAATCGGCAAACCCTTTAATCCGGTCTATCAGTTGGCATTGAGACAGTATCCTGATATCCCAGCCAAGAGAATTTTAATGGTGGGGGACTCCCTAACAACAGATATTCTCGGTGGTGCAGCCATGGGGTTTGCCACCTGCCTCACCCTATCCGGTATCCATGGCAAGGATAGGGACAATATAGAGGCTGTCTGTAAGAGCTGGACCATCCAACCAGATTATATCATCAACGGCATAGGCAGCTAAATTATGGAGTTACTGGATGGGATAAATTTCAACTCCCTATTGCTTTTTACATCCATGGCTACAGGACTGTTTGCCGGTGTTATTGCCGGACTTTTTGGGGTTGGGGGTGGTATTATAATTGTCCCGGCTCTGCTTTTGCTGTTTCATTTTATCGATCTACCCCCTTTGTATATAATGCAAATGGCGGTGGGAACCTCACTTGCCACCATTATTATTACCAATTTAATGGCGACATTTAAGCAGCAGCGTCGCCAGAGCATAAACTGGCTTGCTGTTAGCTACTACACCCCAGGGGTTCTCTGTGGAGCCTGGCTTGGAGCACAGATTGCGGTCAGGTTGGATGGGGGTTTTTTGCAGACACTGTTTGGTATTTTTTTGCTCACCATCAGCTACAAGATGATCAGAAGTGGAAGTGACCCACAACAGCAAAGCAAACCGATCAAACTGCAAAGACTAACCTCAACTATAATCAGCATGATAATTGGGGCCATAAGCTCCCTGTTTGGTATTGGCGGTGGCTCGCTATCTGTCCCTGCCTTAAACCTATTGGCCCATATACCAATAAGGGTGGCGGTTGGCAGCTCCTCGGCAATCGGTATTTTTTTGGCTATAGCCGGGGTAGCAGGTTTTATCCAATCAGGATCAAACAACCCCGACCTACCACCAGGAACATGGGGCTATATCGTACCAGAGGCTTTTGTAGGCATAATAATAGGCACTCTAATAACAACCCCCATAGGGGTAAAACTAGCCCACACCCTACCCCCAGCAAAACTCAGCAAAAGCTTCGGTATATTCCTGCTATTGGTGGGCTTTAAGTTGATTGTTGACTGAGAAAAGACTACCACAACACACTGTTTTTATTGACCAATGTGTTGTCGAAGGAGTATTTGTCCAAGAATTTTTGTACCAGTTTTATGTTACGGGTGCCTGCTATTGTGTAGTATGTTAGTAAAAACAGGGATATACCCTTTGGTATATGCTCATAAGTGCGCTCTTTGGGTGAGCCAAAAATTTGGATTGCCAAAGATAGGATGGAGTGGCGTTTTTTGAATAGTTGGGACTCAACATCCCCTACTGTTTTAAAAGCTTCAAGCTCAAGTAAGGCCGTTAGTAGCGGCTCTAAATTTTTACCTTGATACATCAATCTGGTGTTGTAGTTATCTGAGATCAATTTATCAAAATTTCTCACCAGATCATTGCCCAATATCAGATCGTCCAAGGCTTCGTTGTTAAGTGAGTCACCCTTTTTTGCCAGTTTGGTCTTATCAATTTTACCTAAAGGTGGCAGGTTGGCTTGGGGTATAAGGGGACCAGGTTTGGTTACTTTCTCCTTATTCTCCTGCAAAGAGCTTTCCTTTGCCTTCTTTTTCTGGCTTTTGCTTTTTGTCGGTAGCCTCTTCTTGCTTGGAGTCTCTTGATCCTGCTGGTTCCAGTTATAGGGGTTTAAACTTTTTTTGATGTTGTTGAGTTCAGAGTCAGCAAGCTCCAGCATATAGGCAAGTTGGTTGAACTGGCGTAGCTGCTCTTGGGGAAACTGATCCGCCGGATAACCGATGTGTCGAGCGATTTTAGACCAGGTATCTTGGAACAGTGAGAAAACCTGCACCTCTATATGCAGATCGGCAAAACGCTGATATTCATCTAGTTTCAAACGATCATCACCCAGCTTTAACATTAGGGAAGAGCCGGGATAACCAAAAGCTTCGGGATCGTCTTTCTCCTGGATTGAGACCTCAGCCACACCAAAAGAGCTGGTCAGTTTTCTTAAAATAAAAGGGATATCTTTTTCATAAAATGTCACCACACGCAACGCCATGAAATGCTG
This sequence comes from Magnetococcales bacterium, assembly GCA_015232405.1. Taxonomy (GTDB): domain Bacteria; phylum Pseudomonadota; class Magnetococcia; order Magnetococcales; family JADFYX01. Next base: position 52,529 of record JADFZS010000017.1, read on the forward strand.
CATGTCAGACATAATGGGATATGTACCATCTGGCAGGATAGCAACCTCTTTACCCAGATCTTCATCCGATTTTAGATGCCCGGAAACCTGCACCAGACCAATTTTACCTTCACGAGCAATCAGCACTTGCACAAGGGACTTGAAAATATCTATAAACTCAAGATAGTGCGCTCTTGACTCTTTATTACTGCACACATTGGCCTTGGTAGTAGTCATGGCATAAATATCTGCTCTTTAAAAGTAAAGCAACTTAAACCGGGATAACTCACCCAATATCCTGGTTGAATGAATGAATAATTGTTGCAATTTTATCTATCGCCTCGCTATCTTCCCCATCTTTGGCTATAACATGAAATGCCAATAAAATCGAGATACCACGAGGAATGGTAAAAGGAACATCACCCACAGGTTTGTTGACCAGATCTTCAGCATGCCAGAAGATGGTTTTTTCTTGTTGATTGATGAAGTTCAACAAGACAAGTTTGTCGGGAATGTGAAACCTTTTTGCCACCTCACAAAGATTTTCAAGATAGACGGTATCAAATTTCAAGCGGGTAGAAAATCCATCTGATATCAACCTGTCAACCCTACGTACATCGGGATCATCTAGAATCAACTTACCAACTGACTCAGTTGTTAAAGTCAACTCCGGCATACCCTCTTCTTTGGCTGTCAGGTTGTTTCTAAGAGCTATAATCGGCCCTGCCTGTTTTATTTTTACAGGCTTTGCCTCTTTTCTGGCAACTATGGGTGTATCTGTTATTGGTTCATCCAGGCCGACTGGGGAATTTAAAGGGATAATCTGCTCTTCACTACTATTTTTAGCTATGGGTTGGGATTTAACCAGCTGGTTTAACTCTCTATCTGCCAGTTCTAAAAGACCGACAATACGTTGGGCTGGCCTTAGTTGATGGTAGGCAATTGATGACTTATCAATGTCCAACCGTTTTTCTATTCTGCTCCAGGTGTGTTGCAGCAGTGATGATACATTCACCTTGGCCTTACAATCGGTAAAACAGCGATACTCTATCCACTCCAGACGGCTATCCATCATACGGATTAGATACGATGGTGTTTGATAACCAAAATGGTTGGGATCTTTCCCCTCTACCCTATCTAGAACACCTTGCAACATTTTGAATTCAGTATCCAAAACATGGGCAACAGCGTGAACATCATCCTCAAAATAGGTTAAAATATCAACCTGGACGAAATCCTCAATATCTTCAATTGAGGATACCAGCAAACCCGATTTTAGTTTTGATTGTAGCTCTTCATGGCTCATGACCTTCCCTTCAAAAGAGAAAACCCCAAGGGAGTTCTCTTTTATAAACTCCCCAAGAAAACGCAGAATCATAACCAAAAAATCGTCATACAATTTTTTCTTCTGGTCATACTCCAACAGCAGTTTACGAGTTAGGCGGTCATCTGTTGCGGTCATGGATGGTTACTCAAAAGCATAAGCCAGTTTTGCACCTGTTTGTGCTTTAAAATGGTTGGTTTTTCTGGGTTTGCAGCGAGACTTCATTTTGGTACAAACTCTCAATCTATGCAGGCATGAACTTGCGATAGTAGTAGTCTAGAATACCATCTAGCTGTTTGCGTTTTTTGGCATCGTGGATATCAGCCTCAACCAGACCTTCACGGTTTAGACGCACAACCAATTTGTTATAGACCCTTGGCATTCCCTTTAGAAGATCCAGCTTGAGTTGAGTCAAATCGGAATGTTCCCACATATTTTGGCTCCTGTCACAATTTAGTATGATGGTTATTGAGAGTTAATCCCAACAATCAATCGCAATCGCAAATTTTGTGCCGAGCCATATTTAGTTAATTTATCCCATCTCTATCAACCGTTTAGTCAGGTGTAAACGTATGGCAGCCGAACGGGTAAGTTGATGGAATAAAAAGTGGGGACCAGTCGACCTATTTATTAATGTTTCCAAATCGTTAGCGACCTCAGAATAATATTTTAACAGGCTATGATCAAACCGCTGTAACGCCTGTAAAAGGGGGTCCCTATTATGGCGAGCAAACACTAACTCCCCCTCCTCTACCAGATTACCTATCCAGAGATGGCTAGCTGAGAAAAGTGTCACAGAACCGTCATACCAGACCATGGGGTCAATATCAAACTGGTCGTTATCAGGTGGTCCATCGGTTAAAATCTGGTCGAGATAATCCCGTTCATTGATATATTCACTGGGGTCTAAAAGTGCCGCCCTACCATAAGCATCTATGGTAGAACTCATCATATGGATGGGCTTATCAGAAAATCCTTTTAAGTTGAATATTACATCCCGGATAACCCCACCCTTGTGGGATGGATTGATAGGGTCGGCTTTTTTACGGGGGGATGTCTGCCAATCGATACTGGTTATTGGGTGTCCCATCTCGGTTAGG
>JADFZS010000180.1 GCA_015232405.1 Magnetococcales bacterium
CGGATATTGATTCTTTTGGAATATCACGTCCGGGAAAGGCTTCGACAAACCGGGGAAAAACTTGCTGGGTTGTATCCTGGTAATCCCAAGAGAAGTACCGCCAACCCAACGGCTGAAATGATGTTGAGGGTGTTCCGGGGAATAACGCTGACGTGCCTTTTTAGTGGGGAAACTGACAGAATGAGCATAACGCCGTTGTCCACGACTCAAAAGAGGATTCTAATGTTGCTAGACATCCCGTCTTGGATTTATACTGGACTGGGTTGGCATTCGTCAGAACCTGTATGAAAAATGAGCGAACCGTGAGCTATAGCGAATAGGCTGGAGAGAGGAAAAATCTTTCATACCCGGGGGGTAGCAAAAGCTGCTGCCATAACCGTTCCGGTAACTCTGCCGGGGTCGTTGTTAATGGGGATGCAGATATGGACAAGTCAACTTTAGTTAATTTTTTTAAAAATCTTGCATATTGGATTCCTACCAATGAATCAGTTTCCAAGCGTTTGCTGGCTTGGCTTCCTATCCAGACATACCATAATTTTTCCGATTCTTTTGGGGATATTTTTGAAAAAGATCTTCCCCGGGTACGAGAAGAGTGGAAGGGACAATTTTCCTTTATTGGACTTTTAAGGAAATCAAGGATCGGGCACCTTATAACCGCCGTAATAATTTGGCCCATAGCCATTCCCCTGGTTCTACTGGACCTGATGGCAACTTTATATCAGACTGTCTGTTTTCCCATTTTTGATATTCCAACAATCAACCGTTCTGACTTTATAATTATCGACAGGCACAAGCTCTCCTATCTCAACTGGTTGGAAAAGATCAACTGTGTCTATTGCGGTTATGGCAACGGTGTTTTGGCTTATGCCACAGAGATTGCCAGCCTTACCGAAAAGCGATGGTGCCCTATCAAGCACCAAAAAATACCAAAAAATTCCCATTCCCGTTATGCAGATTTTTCAGATTATGGTGACAGTGATAATCATCGCGTAAAAAAGAATGAAAGAAAAAAACGTGAAGGGAAAAGATAATGGTTGAATTGATTGGGAGACGCTGTGGTGCTTTGCCTCAGTTGCAATCCGATAATTATCCCTTTTTTTGATAAGCATTTTTTCAAGGCATATTCCCCAACTTATTGACAACTATCTTATCAAGATAATTGACGAAATGTATAAATGATTGCAATCGTTTTTGTGTGTTGTACAATGTTACGTACAATTATTTTTTGAGAGGCTTGAATATATGAACCGGGCAATCACTTATAGCTCTTTTAGAGGGGCACTGAAAAGTTGGTTTGACAAGGTGTGCCTTGATCATGAGCCTTTATTGGTAACCAGAAGATCTGGAGAGGATGTTGTCATTCTGTCACGCTCCGACTATTCAGCTCTTGAGGAGACCGCCTATCTGCTTCGTTCTCCCAAAAATGCGGAACGTATCCTTGCTGCCCATGAGGATGTAAAACAGGGCGTTAACCTGAGGGAAAGAGAGCTGCTTAAGTAGATTTTGGATCTTCTGTTCCATGATAATGGTTGGGAAGATTATCTTTACTGGCAACAGGTGGATAAAAAGATGGTTAGGCGTACCAATGCGCTAATCAAAGAGATGCGACGCACACCGGAGAAGGGAGCCGGAAAACCGCAACGGCTTAAACATGGCATGTCCGGCATGTGGTCCCGACGAATTGACCAGGAACACCGACTGGTCTACACCTTTTCAAAAACCACGCTGACGATTATTGCCTGCCGATATCATTATTAGCCGGATGGTATTGAGAGTAAAAAATTCTAAAACTTGAGGGCGGCTGCTGCGAATAGCCTAAAGCAACACGAGCATCAATTTGATATTGATGGCTGGGCCGCCAGGATTCGAACCTGGGTATACCGGAATCAAAAAGCGAAAAGCTGTGTGTAATTACTTGATATTGACGCACTATTTCAGGCCACCAAATTTGACTTAAAGCAGCAGAACCAGTTATAAACCAACCCTTTCCAATCCAGCAACGATTTCAACTATGACAATATTTCCACGCCCTTTATAAGCCACTTCCAGCGACTTGGCCAACGCCGGATCAACCGATAGCTGGCTTCCCTGTCGTTCTCATACTGTTCTAGAGGTAAATTAATTTTTTGTTGCCCGTTGCATTCTACCATGATAATTATGTGAAAAAAAATATCGTGCAGCACATTTTTAACATAAATGTCTCGTAAAAGTCAGATGAAAATGTCCTGATTTCCAATGCTTTGAAAGCATACTTATGAAGAGTGCATAAAGCTAATCACATGTTGAAAGTCAATGAAATACATAAGGTTGCGTCCCATTGGAAGGTGCCGGAACCTCTTTGTTTACTCTATCATTTCAGCAGTCGGGCACTCCTGATGTCTACCTTATCATTGACATATTACAATACAGAGGAAATATGAATATTAAACTCTTTGTTGAAGACAAGCGTTTCCAAAACCTAATTATTGGGGTGATAATATTTAACGCTATTATTCTCGGGTTGCAGACTTCAGCCAATATTAGTGATTCAGTCTTGTCACTTCTTGATATAGCTGACCAAGTTTGCTTGAGCATCTTTATTGTTGAAATTGTTCTTAAACTTTTTATATATCGACTGAAATTTTTTAAAGATGGATGGAATGTCTTTGATTTTCTGGTCGTTGGAATTGCTCTTATACCATCACAAGGAGGACTATCAGTTCTACGCGCATTCCGAATTTTTAGGGTTATGAGGTTAATCACGACTATACATTCTATGCGGCGGGTAGTACACGGAATGATAGAAGCTATCCCAGGCGTAGGTTCAGTCGGGGGGTTGCTTATTATCGTTTTCTATATTGGCGCAGTCATGACTACCAATTTTTTTGGTAGTCACTTCCCTGAATGGTTTGGAGACCTTGGAAAATCTATGTATACCCTGTTCCAGGTTATGACCCTTGAAAGCTGGTCTATGGGGATTGTCCGCCCTGTGATGGATGTTTTCCCATACAGTTGGCTTTTCTTTATCCCTTTTATTACTGTAACGACTTTCACCGTCCTGAATCTTTTTATTGGTATTATTGTTGATGCAATGGCTGCCGTTAAAGAAGAGGAAAATGCTGAGAAATATGGAAACAAAAGGGAACAAACAGTTATTGATCTTGCGGATATCAAAGCAAAATTAATCGATATTGAAGCTTCAATCAATAATCAGAATAAACACACAAAATAATTAAGCAATCAATAACCACCGGCAGTGTCAATGCGCTAATAAAGGAGGTGCGACGTACACCGGAGAAAGGAACCGGAAAACCGCAACGGCTTAAACATGGCATGTCCGGCATGTGGTCCCGACGAATTGACCAGGAACACCGACTGGTCTACACCTTTTCAAAAACCACGCTGACGATTATTGCCTGCCGATATCATTATTAGCCGGATGGTATTGAGATTAAAAAAAACTAAAACTTGAGGGCGGCTGCTGCGAATAGCCAAAGGGGCAGTAGCATCAACTCAAGAAACACCCCCAAAAACTTCAAGAACAGCCAGCCCTTACCGCTCAATAACCTATAACATGCCATATTCCTGCCCCGGTGGACTACCGGGGCCAAAACAGATTGCAGCCCATGGCAACACCTCCTGGACGTTTAGCAGTCCTCATGTTATTATGATGGTTGTTATGTGGCCCTTGGACAAAATATTAATAATTAACAAAAAAATAATGCCAAAACCCGAACTCATCTTTCAGCCAACCATATACCGTTTTGACTGCCGAAGTGTGACAGGAAGACAATTTGGACAACTTTAACAACAAGCGGTCCCTCAGTGAGCGTGATATATACACCAAGTTTATTACTCCCGCCATTAAGCAGGCAGGATGGGATCTGCATGTTCAAATTCGGGAAGAGGTCACCTTTACCAATGGTCGTGTCATTGTCCGGGGTAAACTGGTCACCCGTGGCAAGCAAAAGCGGGCCGATTATATTCTCTATTATAAACCCAATATTCCGATAGCCATCATTGAAGCCAAGGATAACAAACACTCCGTCGGTGATGGTATGCAGCAGGCACTTGTTTATGCCGATATGCTTGACGTGCCTTTTGTCTACAGCTCCAACGGAGACGGTTTTCTGGCTCATGACCGCACCATAACCACAGGTTCCAAAGAGGTGGAGCTGACTCTTGCCGACTTCCCCTCCCCTGACGAATTATGGCAACGCTACAGGTCAAGCAAGGGGATAGATGAACCAGCCAGCTCTATCATCACCCAAGACTATTATACTGACGGCAGCGGCAAGACACCCCGCTACTATCAACTCAATGCGATTAACCGCACCATAGAGGCAATTGCCAATGGAGAAAATCGCATCTTGTTGGTTATGGCAACCGGTACTGGAAAAACTTTCACCGCATTTCAAATTATCTGGCGTTTGTGGAAGGCCAGGGCCAAAAAAAGAATCCTTTTTCTTGCTGACCGAAATATATTGGTAGATCAGACCCGGACCAACGATTTTAAGCCGTTTGGTGCCGCCATGACCAAAATCAAAAAGCGACAGATCGACAAATCATACGAGATTTATCTGGCTCTCTATCAAGCGGTCACCGGTAATGAAGAAGATAAAAATATTTATAAACAGTTTAGCCCGGAGTTTTTTGATCTTGTGGTGGTGGATGAGTGCCACCGTGGAAGTGCCGCAGAGGATTCAGCTTGGAGGGAAATTCTGGACTATTTTTCATCAGCTACCCACATTGGTTTAACCGCTACCCCCAAGGAGACCAAAGAGGTTTCCAACATTACCTATTTTGGAAAACCGGTTTATACCTACTCTTTAAAACAGGGTATTGATGATGGATTTTTGGCTCCTTACAAGGTTATCCGTGTTGATATTGATTTTTCATCCGACTTTTCAGCCCAGTTCTCATGGTTAAATGATGAAGATGAAGAGGACAACATTCAGCTTGAGGAGCTAACCATGGAAAAAACAGAATGGTATGACATGGGTCGAGAAGAAGGTTCCCACCATGAAGAACTAGCTCTCGAACAAGCTGAATTGTGTGCAGGTGAAGAGAGTTAACCTATGTTTTTGATGAGTTTTTGCCAACAAATTAACACGAGAGAAAAAAAATGGATGAACTTCAAAAACTCATTTATGGGGAACGTTTCAAGACTGCATTCCACTCAAAGGGCGGAACCGAGTTTCAGGACTGGTTTGTCAAAATTGCTGGGTTTGCCTATGGTCCAGATTTTGAGGAAGTAAGACCATATGGGAATAAGGGGGATTTCAAATGTGATGGAAGGAAAATCAGTACGGGATCCATTTTTCAATGCTACGCCCCCCACATTCTCAAGGATGTTGATACAATAGAAAAGGTCAAGGCTGATTTCAAGGGAGCACTGTCTCATTGGGGAGCATCCATGAAACAGTGGATTTTTGTCCATAACGATAGCCGGGGATTACCGGCAACGGTTGTACAGTGCCTTGACCAACTAAGGAACACTCATAAAAATATAGTCATTGAAACGTGGTCAGAACCAGAAATTAGGGAGCTTGTGATGGGTCTATCACTGAACCAGCTCCAGGATCTCTTTGGTTTGGCTCCGAGTCTTCCAGTCTTTAACCAAATTGGTTTTGAGGAACTCAAACCAGTGGTGGATGCCATAGCACAGAAAGAACCGGACCCAGCATCATCACCCCTGACACCACCCTCTCCAGAAAAACTGGAAAAGAATGATTTGTCACCAGATGCTGCGGGATTATTGAAAGTTGGAAGACGGAAAGAAAGATTGGTTGAAGATTTTTTTGGCAAAACTATCCACCCAGATTTAGGAGAGAAAATAGCAGAAGCCTTCCGAAATCGCTATTTGGAGTTAAAGACAATGGAGCTCACTTCTGATAGAATCTTCGGATATTTACAGGATTTTGCAGGTATGACAGGAGAACCAAAACAGCAGGGTGCAGCTCTTGCAGTCTTGTCATACTTTTTTGAACGGTGTGATATTTTTGAAGACCCAAACATTGAGGCTGTTACTGGATGATTTTGCCAACTAAACACATTAGAGCTGATCGTGCCTTGATCGGTGTTGGAGGTGAAATTCTTAACGCTCTAAATCAGTCGATGACGGTATCTCGTCTTTGGGACACGATTCGGTCACAACGAGCTGCAGCAGTACCACCAACACCTATTGCCTATGAATGGTTTGTACTCGCTCTTGATCTGCTCTACCTTATTGGAGCGGTAAAACATGACCGTGGTTTAATCTGTAAGGTGGCTAAATGATTCACAATATTTGCTGTGACCTCCGATCTTTCAAGACACTCTCATTTAGGAAAGGTCTAAATATTCTCTTGGCGGAGAAAAGTGCTGGAGCTTCTGACCGCCAAACACGTAATGCAGCGGGAAAATCAAGCTTTATTGAACTGGTTCATCTCCTCCTGGGTTCCAACGTAGAAAAAACCAGCATTTTCAAATCTGAAGAATTGTCTCCTTGGACATTTCAAATAGAACTGGATATATGTGACGAGGTATACACCATACATCGTTCAGGAGCTAAACCATCTAAAATAATAATTCAGGGTGACCCATCTGTTTGGCCAATATCTCCAAGCATTGATGATAAAACTGGATTTCAGGAGCTTTCCAACACCAATTGGAAGCTAGTTCTCGGGAATTTATTTTTTGGCTTACCATATCATGATATCGGTCGTTTCAAACCAACGGTTAGATCGTTGTTTCCCTATTTTGCCAGAAGACAAGAAGATGGTGGATTTGAGAAAATAGTTAAGCACTCATCCCAACAAAGCAACTGGGCACAACAAGTTGGGGTTAGCTATCTTCTCGATCTGGACTGGACGATATCCCAACAATTTCAAGAGATCAGGGAAAAAGAAAAGGCCACTGAAAAACTTAGGAAGGCCGCCAAGGATGGCGAGTTGGGCCATTATATTGGTCGATCATCCGACTTAAGAACACAACTGACTATTTCTGAGGCGAAAGCCAAACGGCTGAGAAGTCAGTTGGATTCCTACCAAGTTGTACCGGAGTACAAAGAGTTGGAAAGTGAAGCATCTAATATTACACGACAAATATCCAATCTTAATGGTGAAAATGTAATTGACAGAGAGCTCCTGTTACAACTCAAAGAATCCTATGACGCTGAAACTCCACCAGATAATGGTGATGTCAGCAAACTATACAATGAGGCGGGAATTGTCTTCCCTGACCTAGTCAAGCATCGTCTTGAAGAGGTGACCAAATTTCACCAAGTAATCGTACAGAACCGTCGTGCTCACCTCTCAAACGAAATCACATCCACAGAGGAAAGAATTTCTGAACGAGACAGGCAAAAAGAGTCTCTTGATGAACGGCGTAAGACCATAATGGAAATCCTGGATTCTGGAGGCGCGCTAGAACACTACACAAGGCTTCGAGAAGAGTTGGGTAAATCAGAATCTGAGGTTGAAACACTGAAACAACGCATGGAAACTGCTGAGAAGATTGAAAGCACCAAGGCTGACCTTGAGATTGAACGGGCAACGCTCTCAAAAACACTGAAAAATGATATACGCGAAAGAGAGTCGATTGTACGAGAAGCAATCCTACTCTTTGAGGAATTGTCAGAGTCACTATATGAACAGGCCGGAAGTCTCACTATTTCAGACTCCCATAACGGACCAGTTTTTGAAGTAAAAAAGCATTCCCAACGAAGCAAGGGCATCAATAACATGCAGATTTTTTGCTTTGATCTGATGCTTACTGAACTCTCGTTGAAACAGGGTCGAGGTCCGGGATTTTTAATCCATGATAGTCATCTATTTGATGGTGTAGATCCCAGACAGGTTGCTAAAGCACTTCAACTTGGAGCAGATCGGGCTGAGGCCCACGGGTACCAATATATTGTCACCATGAATTCAAATGAATTGCCCAAAAATGGTTTTCGACCTGGGATGGATATTAAAGACTATATTCTCCCAACCAAATTAACAGATGCAACTGAAACCGGAGGTCTTTTCGGCCTGAGGTTTGACTAACATTAAACAGCTTTCTTATGAAACTTACCCAGGTCACAAAAAAATGTCGTTTAGTTAACTTAAGAACCAGATTCTCCCAGAAAATTCTGAGAGTTTGTAACCAGATTTCACGCTGGAAACTCATGACACACCTTACACGCCAACAGAAATTGCACATCCAGCAGCCCTACGCCAGATTACCCTGTCAAACTGCTCTCCATTGACTGTTCTTCAGCTCCTCCAAGTAACTTTTTAGATAAAAAACCTTTGAATAACAGTATCCGCCCGGAAGTTATCAATGAAAATGAGACACTCATGGTTTGATATGGCATGACCTACGCTACACATGGGCAGGCAGGCACGTGCAAGCAGGAACACCATTAAATGTTTTACATAAACTTGGTGGTTGGAAGAGCAGTGGCAATGGTACGCCCACTTTGGAGGGGAAAATTTAGCAGAGTTTGCCACCAATATAAAATTTAATGGCAAGAGATCCCCCACCCTGGGGCTGAAACTAGTTTCCGGGTGACCTGACTTATTGATATTAATGGCTGGGCCGCCAGGATTCGAACCTGGGTATACCGGAATCAAAATCCGGGGCCTTACCGCTTGGCGACGGCCCACCATAGATGTCAGGAACCCAGGACTTTACTAGATTTCCACTCGTTTGCAAAGGGATGAACGTTAAAAGTGCTGCCGCTGACGATTTTCCATTTGGGATGTCTTTGTTTTAAGGTAGTTACAGCAGTCGTGGCCGCTGATTTTTTTGCAAACAATCCAAATAACGAGGAACCGCTACCCGAGTCATGAGGCCGGTTTTGTCAAGTCCAGCGCCGATGATCATGACAGCTATGATGGATATCACC
>JADFZS010000181.1 GCA_015232405.1 Magnetococcales bacterium
CGTCTGGTCAAACTGGAATCTATTCCTTTCAGTGCTTTTTGATGCCACTCCTCAAGCCGATACACCTCAACACCGATCTCACGGGAAATTGCCTCCTTTGATTCACCACGAAGCAACCTCAACACGACTTCCCGTTTCCTTGAAGCTGTCCATCTTTGCCCCTCTGTCAATGGTGCAATTTTGGTCTCTGTGTTCAGTCCTTCCATTCCAATGCCCTCCGATTTCATGTGATGGTCCTGATCTGTCTTTTCGGACCAAATCAGTGTCCAGTAAAATCGGGTGCTCTATAAAAATTGTTTTCCGGCATGTTTTCAACATGAAAACGAGTTGGGGTGTGTGCAAGTTTCTGAGTTGGTGCACTTGTACTTTTCAACCGGAATGATTTTACTGCTTTAACTCGCTCAAGCGATAAAGGCATTTTTCTCAAGGCTGATGGTGAAGCATCACCAAGCCATAAACACCAGCGTTCAACACCGTTAATAAATTCCCGTGAACCAAACCAACGTCGAAAATATGGCTCTGCTTGAGGCTCATTTGCAAGAAAAACAGCTTTCTCTTCTGGGGTAAAAAGATAGTTGCCATCATCGATTGGTTTATTTCCAATCCCAATTTTAGGTACATCACAAATTGGTGTGGTTCGATTCTGCAATGCTCCACTCGCAGCATCTACTAAATATGGGCTGATATTTTTGACCTGTATACGATGAGGTTCCCCCCGCACATCTTCATACTCAAAAATCCATTTTTTAAGAGCCTCCTCAATGCCGAAACCAATAATGACACAATGCACTGCAGCTTTGCCCCGTGCTTCAGAACTCCATTGGAATGTCCGGTGAGCAAAATTGATCTGTATTCCTGCTGACAACAAATCATTCCACAAAGCTCCGGCTTGCTCTCCTTGGGTGATGGAGTTGGTTGATACAAATGCGGTGTGGATAGATGGGTTTTCAAGCATAAAAGCGGAGGCTTTTTTATGCCAGCAGGTTACATAATCCAAAAGCCCAGCACCTTTTATCCCATCAAAAATTGTATTCCGCTCTGTCTTTTGCTCAGCCTTAAGAAACTTAGCTCCTATAAAAGGGGGATTACCAACAATATATGATAGTTTTGATGGGTTGACCAACTCGGTCCAACTCAAAGAAAGTGCGCTGACACCAAAAGAGATTGTTGCTGATTTTTTCAGTGGTAGCCGGTTAAAGTATTGTCCGAACATCTCAGATGCTCGCATATTTAACTGGTGGTCTATGAGCCATAAAGCCACCTGGGCTATCTGAGCTGGAAATTCCTCAATTTCAATGCCGTAAAACTGGTCAACATTTACTTTGATTAAAGGATCAAGATCAAGAACTTTCTGACCTGTTTTTTCCGTCTTCTTAAGAACTTCTAGCTCTAATAGGCGCAATTCTCTGTAGGCGATTACAATAAAATTCCCACATCCACATGCCGGATCAAGAATTCGAATATTCGCCAGTTTATTTTGAAACAAGAGAAGCTTTTTACGAGAATTCCCACAACCTTTCAGTTCTTCACTCAGAGAATCAAGAAATAGTGGGCGTAACGCTTTCAATATGTTGATCTCGGTAGTATAGTGTGCTCCTAAATTCCTTCTGGCTTTCTTGTCCATGATAGATTGGAAGAGGGAGCCAAAAATGGCTGGTGATATCTTACTCCAATCCAGAGCGCAGCAATCCAAGAGGGTTTCCCGCATAGACCGATCAAAATCTTGTATAGATAAAATCTCTTCAAATAAACGGCCATTGACATATGGAAACTCAGCCAATTGTTCATCTAGTTTTTTTTGTCGTTTATTCTTAGGGTTGTTAAGAACCTGGAATATTTTGGTTAACTTTGGCCCCAAATCAGACCCATCTACCGATGTTCTTTGGTCAATATATTCTCTAAATTGGTTTGGTTCAAAAATAGAGGTATCTTCAGCAAAAACACAAAATAGAAGCCGCACCAGAAGGACTTCAAGTTCATGGCCTTCATAACCAGATTCCAGTAACTGGTCGTGAAGCTTCCCTAATTGTTCAGCGGCACGAATGTTGACAGGGTTTTCCTCACCAAAGAATCTAGTTTCATAGCCAGCAATAAAACCGAACAGGTGAATGTTTTTGTGAAAATCTTTAAGAGGGATATTATGGGTTTTCTCCTCATCAAGATCGTAAAGACGGAAATTAGCAAAATCTGAAACAATCACATATCTCGGCAAGTCACGGTCTTTTAATCCGGGGAAATAATCCAGAGCTTGATGAAAGGCCTTGTCTAAATTTTTTCCTTTTGACTTATGCTCTACAATCAGCTTGCCTTTCCAGAGGAGGTCGATAAAGCCTCCTTTACCATCTGATTTTTTTACCGGCCTTTCAAAGGACGCTATGCGCCTGCGTGTAACACCAAATACCAGAAAAAATTGATCCCAGAATGATTTGGCTTCTGCATTCTCTGAGTCCTCACCATTCCATTCTTGAGAGAATCTCAATGCACGGTCTCTGATTTCATTCCAGCTTAACGGCATACCTCAATCCTTTTTCATAAATCACGACTGTAATGGCTGTCTATGTAACCATGGAGCAAAAGGAGCATGGAATTCAATGAATGAAGTTAATTAAATTTTTCTTGTTATATTTTCTGGCTATAAAAGAAGGTAATTGGATTGAAGGAAATAACCTGACCAATACTGGCTTGGCTGGATTGGTGGAAGCTTTGCTGTGATGTAGAACCATGCCCTTCCAAAACTCTATAGCTTATCTAACTTGAACATACCAATGGCCATTGCTGTCCATCTTGACCCATAACATAAAATTCATTTTCACAACCCCAAAAATCGTGCTATATTAAGCACCAAAGGAGTTGCTAAATGGAGCGTGTTTTTGCGGAGTTTACGACTAGCCTGACCAATTTGAAGCGCAACCCATCGCGTGTTATCGAGGAGGCCGGTGGAGCGCCGGTGGCTATTTTGAGCCATAACAAGCCAAAAGCCTACTTGATTTCGCCGGAGACCTACCGGGAGCTGTTGGAGGCTCAAGAGGATTTGGAATTGGCGCGGGTGGTTGAGCAGCGGGCCGGGGATGATGATAAATTCGTGCCGGTGACGTTGGATGAGCTATAGCCTGGAGTTCCATGCCGATGCTTTGAAAGAGTGGAAGCGGCTGGATGAGTCCGTCCGACGGCAGTTCAAGAAAAAGCTTGCCGAGCGGTTGGAAAACCCCGTGGTCCCCTCCTCCCGATTGGCCGGGTATGCCGGGGAAGCATACAAAATCAAACTACGCACATCCGGCTATCGGCTGGTTTATATTGTTGACCAAGACCGGATTGTGGTGATCGTTCTGGCGGTTGGCAAGCGAGAAAAGAGCCGTGTGTATCAGGCTGCCGAAAAACGGCAATGAAGGCCTTGTTCTCCCCTCCTCTCAACATCCCGGTTTAATCCAGAACTGGTTTACCGCCTCCTGCAACTGCCATCAAATTCTTCCCATGGGCTTCCAGGGCATCCCGCACCATATCTTGACCGAAACGGGCATAAACCTGAGTGGTGGAAACGTTGCTGTGGTTCAAAACCTTGCCGATCAGATGCAGTGAGTTTCCGGCTTGCGCCATCCAGGAACCGACGGTTCTACGGAGATCATGGAGGCGAACATCTTCAATCCCTGCCGCTTTACGAACTCGATTCCAAGCTTTGGAAATATTGACCAGATGCTTTCCAGACTTACGTCCGGGCAAGATATAGGGGTTGCCATCCTCAACAGGCAAATTCTTCAATAGCGCCAATGCAGGAGCAGTGAGCGGCACATAATGGGCCTTTCCACTGTGGCCGATGGTTTTGTGTTCGGTAATCTTCAACTCTTTTCGGCTCCAATCAACATCATCCCAACGCGCCGCCAAAAGTTCCCCCTTCCGCAACCCGGTCAACAGATACATCCACAGCGCCGCACGGGCATAGATGTTTTGCTCCTGGTCAATGGCCTCAGCCAGCTTTGGCAACTCTTCCGGGGATACCCAGCGGTCGCGCTTCTCTTCCGGATGCTTTTTTATCCCATTGCAAGGGTTGGGCATTGAGTGTTCAGACATCCCCCACTCCAGCGCTTTGTTGAACATGATACGCAGTTGGGCCAGTAGAAGATTGGCCTCATATGGAGCCTGTTTTCCATATTCATGATGCAGTAAAGCGATATCGCTTCTGGTGATGGCATTGATTTGAATATTTTTCCAACGCGGCAAAATGATTTTATCAATGCGGCGTCGATCATTGCGGCTGGTTTTCTTCTGTGAACCATGGCGATCCCAATATTCCCGGCACAAATCCCCCATGGTGCTACCTCTGACCTCCTTTTGCCGCTCCTCCAACGGGTCTTCACCTTCAAGGACGGCTCCAAGCTCCTTTTTTGCTTTGGCCCGTGCCTGTTCCAAAGTCAACACACCATACTTGCCAAGGGTGATAAGCCGTTTCCGACCGGCATGACGATATGAGAGCACGAACGACTTTTTCCCGGTCGGCAATATCCGCACGCCAAACCCTGGAAGCACGTCATCCCACCGTACATCACGGGAATATTGACCGCCCTTTGACTGCTTGCCTTGATACTCAAACCTGTCAATTTGCGTTTTCGTGAGCTTCATATGTCACCATCTGACTTTCGTTATTTGATTTTTAACAGTGTTCAACCAGGACATATCACCAATAGTGAGCTGTCCTCTGTGTCACCACAATGTCACCACAACATACCCTAAACCACGCACAAACCATAGCAGACGGTTCAGATTATGTCATTGTTTTTATTATTATGTAGTAAACTGGGGATAGCTTGAAGATGATAAGTTTGCCCACTCGTAATGAGCAGGTCTTCGGTTCAATTCCGAAAGGTGGCTCCATATTTTTCAAGCACTTACATGATTCTGTGAGTGCTTTTTTTGTGTTTGTCTAATATGATTATATTAGACGTCTAATATCTTGTAAACCGAAAAATGACTTGAGACTGAGTAACGAATGACTTGAGACTAAAATTTCTCATTTTATCGTCGAGAGTAAACTGGTTTTTCAGTCTAGGAAAGCGCTTGGCAGGGCTGTTATACTACAGATTTTTGTGTGTTAAACAAGAGGCTGTACGCACATTAAACAGCCAACTTATTCTCTCCATCTTTCATCTCTTGTAAATTCTCCGTTGTGGCGGCTATGCTGTTGCCGCCAGATATATTACAACCCACATCAAGATTGAGACCATCCAAGCGCAAAAATCCAACATGAAACCCGCTATTCCCATGATCATCTACTCCTATAAATAGATCCAACTAACATAGAAACTAGATCAGGTTTTGGGGGTAAAGCCAGTGTTGTCAAGGGGAGGCAAGTTTGTGACTTAGAAGAGCGTGAATACGTTTGAGAGCCATAAGAAGGGTTAGGATGAAATTGATTGAAAAAGCAACTACAATGCCAGAAAACACAACCGGTTGCTTTATATCAAAAGCCTGGGCAAGCGAAACAAGAATCACCGTAGAAACTGCTACCAAAATGGCGAAAGAAATATTTGCAAAAATCTCTCGAAGGAACCTCTTCTCTTCCCCTCTTGTACTTAACCCTTGCTCATTTTGCCCGCTTCCATCTTCCGTAATATTTTGGAAAATACTGTAAATCAATACCAGGACGTTTATTAGCAAACCTGCAAAAATTGAAAGGGCAGTAATCAAAACCCCTACGGCATCATCGGAAAAAGAGAATCCTTTGTGGATGGAGAAGGCACCCAGACAAGCAGGAATGAGAAAAAAGAGCGTCAAATCCCAAAGGCTACGTTTGTTGGTTTTTTCATTTCTCAAAGTCTGGATATGGTCGGATAATATCCTTCGGACATCAATCTTACTGCTCATAGCATGATCTCCATTGATCTGGCTAGATCGACAATTATACCCCTGCTTACAGTCTTGAGGCTGTTAAAAGTTGGGAAACCGTCAAGTCCTTTTTCCAAATCCCTGTCAACATCAAACCTAGATGCTATTTTTCTTGGGTCTGATAGACTCACAGTTCTTATTTTTCCATTCACTTGGATTTGAGCCTTGATATTATCATACTCAAACCCTTCAAATTCAAACACCTCATCAATTTCACAATCACCCCTGAAGTATCGAATTAGCCCCTCTAAATGGCTAAAAATGTACTTGTCCTTTGGTTTGAAAGCAAGCTCCATTTCTCCTTCTCGCTCACCAGCACCAGGGAGAAACTGGTTCGCATAATCCGAGGAAATGGTATGCCGTATAAAAGCCAATTTATGGACTTCACCATCTTCAAAAAACTTCCGCACAGCATTTTCAGGAACCAATGGCCTGATATCTAAAATGTGTTCCGGGAATTGGGCTGCGAATGTTGTTTCAATATGGCTTCTAATTTGTTCACGGATGCCCATATTTCCAAAAGATTGTACCAACATAATCCCTTTGTTGGATCGCTCTGGAAGGCAGAAATCCCAATAAAACGGGATCATATCAGCATCTCGTCTTTTTTTACTGTATGAAATATCACCGGAATTGATATCTATAATGTTACTGGCATATCCATAAAGACTAGAGCGTAGAACCCCTCTTAAGAGCGTACCCTCTTCCTGGATGTTTTCTACAGAAACCGCCTTGCTTGCAACCTCGTCTACCACAAACCGGTTCCTCTGGATTCCTTCAAAATACCTTTTAATAATTGCCCTGACATTCCTAACACCATCAAATTGACCAAGTAACAGGCTGTTATTGCTTCGTTTTTGCTTGACCCTGATCACGTATGCAGACAAAGAGACAGAGTATGACATTAGTACACCTCTTGGTTGTGTTTATAAGAAAAGCTGGCGAAGTATTTCATCAATCATCACGACTTTTCCTAAACCATGCAAGGGGGAATACTTGCCTATAAGACTTTAACACTCCATGACCGCCCTTTGGTTGTTCTGACCGGTCGGGAGGTGTAACCATAAGAAAGCCTATTTCATTTACAGAGGTAGCAACGGTTCCCTCTACCCCTGTCTTATGGCAGCTGTGGATAGTTACTGATCAACACCTCATTCGCCTGCTTGTTCCCGGCTTTTGAGACGCTGTATTGAGTTTGGACTTCGTGGATCTCAAAGCCGGAAAAAACCTCTCGTACACCAGGCGTATCATTTAGACTCATCAGGAATTTTCCTTCTGTTTTGCTTAGAATTTCCGCCAGATTGTTGAAATCTGCCTTGCTGAAGATTCCCTTCCCGTAATGCTCCTCGCAATCCCAATATGGTGGGTCGATGTAGAACAGGGTCTGCGGTCGGTCGTAGCGTTTGATCACATCGGTGTAGGGCAGACACTCGATATAGCAGCGGGCAAGCCTGAGATGTGCAGCGGAAAGTTCCTCCTCAATGCGCAGAAGGTTCAACTTTGGTGGCCGGGTGGTGGCATAGCCGAAGGATGGTTTACCTCCTATCCGGCCGCCAAAAGAGTTGCGCTGTATATAGTAGAAACGGCATGCCCGTTGAATGTCGGTCAGAGCGTCAGATTCCAAACGTAAAAGCCTTTTGAACTCGTCTCTTGACGCTAATGCCCACTTGAACCAGCGCAGAAACTCCTCAAGATGATGCTGTAATACCCGGTATAGGGTGATTAGATCACGGTTGATGTCGTTGATCACCTCGACGGTCGAAGGTTCTTTACGAAACAGCACCTGAGCCCCGCCAGCAAAGGGTTCAACGTAACAATGATGCTCTGGCAGCCTTGCGACGATGGTCTTGGCCAGTTTGTATTTTCCGCCCAACCAGCCGGTCAACGGACTTTTAACTGCACCTCCAAAGATACACACATCCTTATTTTGCATGATTATTGCTCTTAATCATCCGCCATGTTAGCGCATGGCAGGGTGACTTTGTCAGCAGGTGTCAGCCTGCGGTTCGGGGCGCGCCCGCGCCCCGGCCCCCACCTATATCGGTATTACTGGCGGCGGTGGCCAGTGGCTGTCATCGGCAAAGCTTGTGACTAGGTCGCCCCTCAATTTTTTAGAAACGGTTCTCATGGCCTCGATCCACACAAACACCGCCTCCAACTTGTCAAGCATCGCCTCTTCTGCTTCTGTTCGATCCGCTTTAGCCTTCCTGGCTAGACGAGTGGCCATGGCGTTCATGTTGCGCTGATCCTTGGCGTCACACAGGCCATAAATCCGCCGTCCTGCCTCATCCTTAATGGCCTGGATCAACTCATCTTGACTCATTGCTGGATCATCATATCCGCTACCATTCCAGATCTGCCTCGCATCCTTGGGAGGATATCCAACCTCGACAGCTTCTGAATCGTCAGGCTCGCAATCATTAAACGCACCCAGATATTTACCACCAGCACCAACAAAATATTTTACAGGCATTAGTAATACCCCTTAATGATCAACTTAAAGCTCGAAGTGCCAGCTGACTCCACAGCGCCAGAGCTCTTGTTCAGGATGATGAGCACACCTGAATTACTGCCCTGGCGGACAAATATTTGTGATGACGTCACCCTGATCGCCAGACCGTACCCGGTTGAATTATTGGTTGAGCCGTTGCTTACAACAATTTCATCGCCAGGCGAATATCCAGCCCTTGCACTGACGCATTTGGCCACCACCTGGACCAACTTCGGGACGCCTCCAAGCCCATGCGACACCGTTATCAATCCTCCGGCAGACATTGCATTCTCGCCCGACGTATAAGTCTTAGTGAATACCGGGGTGTGATGAGCGTTAGGGTCCGACGCATGAGCTGAAAGAGCGGAAACCGACCCGTGAGCGTTGGAGTTTCCCGCATGAGCAGTAAGGGCGGCATCCGACCCG
>JADFZS010000182.1 GCA_015232405.1 Magnetococcales bacterium
CGGGATGGTGTTAAAACCATCCCGGCTTTTTTTTGATGCTATGAATCCAAATATTAGTGATTTATATTTTTATATCGAAACCAGCTATATGATTATTTAGTAAATTATTTGTTGAAACCAATACGGCATTGCCTTACTCTAAACGTATGGAAACTAAGCTTGTAACCCTGATTGAGTTACCTGAATTTCAGAAGATGGCCTCTCGCTACTTTTCGGATGATGAGTTAACAAATCTTAAAGTCTATTTGGCATCAAATCCAACTTCTGGCAACCTAATGAAGGGAACTGGTGGTCTTCGTAAGCTCAGATGGGTAACCGAAGGTAGGGGAAAACGTGGAGGAAGTAGGGTTATATATTATTTTCAAGATTTACGATTTCCGTTGTTACTTATTACAGTATTTTCTAAAACTACAAAGGTAGATCTTACACAGGACCAACGGGTTGAATTTAGAAAACTCATAGAAAAAATCAAGCAAAACAGGAGGAAAAATGTCTGATAACCAGTTTGAAAGCATTAAAAAAGGGCTTGAAGAGGCTTTGGCATATGGTAAAGGCGAAATTGTTTCTGTTAAAGTGACTTCTGTAAATGTTCCTGAAGATGTTGACGTTAAAAAAATACGTGGAAACACAGGTTTGACACAACAAGTGTTTGCCCAGAATTTTGGTTTTGCTTTGAGTGCAGTACGAGATTGGGAGCAGGGCCGTCGTCGTCCTGATAGATCAGCAAGAGTTTTGTTAAAAGTGATAGAGAGAGAACCAGAAGCAGTTGAACGGGCTTTGGCAAATTAAGCTTTTTTTATTAACCGTAACTCTCAGTTATGCATAGAAATATTTTTAAGCCATAGTCAACATACTTTAATATACCATATAAATTTATAAATCTATTTTTAGGAAATTATAAAAGATTAAATATTGACACTTTTAAAGCTGTATAAATCAAACTATTTTCTTC
Source organism: Magnetococcales bacterium (assembly GCA_015232405.1). Classification (GTDB taxonomy): domain Bacteria; phylum Pseudomonadota; class Magnetococcia; order Magnetococcales; family JADFYX01. The sequence continues at coordinate 953 of JADFZS010000182.1, forward strand.
CCATCTTTAAGTCTAACAAATTATAAAAACAACATTTTTTACCTGAATAAATATGTAACTGTTTTATTGCATATTTTGCGGTCCTTCCTTTGCATTGTCATTGATCAGGATATCTGATTCAAGAATCTACCCAGTGGATTATCTAAACTCATACATCCTTAATTTGCTCAATTAATAAAAATCAATAAAGGTAAATTTGTAGTATGAACTTGGAAACTATTACGACTGGTTTTGTTAACCATTGTCAGGGGAAGGGGTTATCAGAACACACATTACGGGCTTATAAACAGGATCTTGCAGATTATCAAAAGTGGATAATAATCAATAAACCTGAGGACCCATACAGCAAGGATTCAATTTCCGGTTGGATGTTGTTTTTACAGACAAAGGGGATGGCTCCTTCCAGTATCAGAAGAAGAATAGCATGCTTGAAGGTGCTATTTAGATGGTTGGATGAAGATGGTAAAATTAACAACAACCCATTTTATCGTTTTAGAGCCACTGTAACCATTCCAAGACGACTACCTCGTAATCTAAAAGCAGAAGAGCTTAAAAAACTACTAAGATCACCTGTAGAAAATCAAACAGAAAATTTCTCAAGATCAGATCTGCCCAAGCACACCCTAAAGCTAGCAATAGAACTTCTGTTTGTAACCGGGATAAGAGTAGGGGAGTTATGTTCAATTGATGTTACTGATATTGATTTTGGGGAGGAGAGAATAACAATAAAGGGCAAAGGAAATAGAGAACGTATTGTTTTTATAGTAGATTTGGAAGTTAAAAAGCTACTGAAAAACTATCTAAAACTAAGGCAAAAAGCCAAACCAAACACCGAAAAACTATTAATAACAACAAAGGGCAACCAGGCCCACCCGGACTACATAAGAAGGTATCTCCACAAAGCAAGCAAAAAAGCCGGACTAAAAAGAACAATAACCCCCCACATGCTAAGACACAGCGCCGCCACCCAACTCCTAGAAAACGGAGTAGACATAAGGTTCGTCCAAAAACTACTAGGCCACAGCAGCATCTCAACAACAGAGATGTACACCCACGTATCCAACAGCAGCCTGCAAAAAACTATTAAAAGAGCGAATACACGGGGGAGGTTGGGAGGGTAGGGTCTGTATCAGAATGTAAGGTTAATTTCTGTTTAGTTATCATATGTATGATAACTAGAAATTATGCTTACCTATGATTCCTTGCACATTGCCATCATTTGTCTCAGTAACGATATCTTTGTCCCACCTGGAGCTGGCTGGTTTGGCGGGGGGCAGTTGGGTGCCTATGAAAATGGTCGTTATCTGGTAAGCCAAGGGGCGCGGGTCACCTATATTTTAAGATCTTCGCAAATCAATCAAAAACAACGAGAACTGCTTGGCCCCCGATGTACCATTTTGCGTATTCCAGAAACGGCTCCTGGCTCTGGTAAGCCCAATGAGCGTGGAATGGATATGCCATCCATGATCAAGGCTGGGCTGGAGTTGTTGCTTAACGAACCGCATTTGCCAAACATCATTCATAGCCAATACTGGATCGGTGGTGCCTTGGGCCACGCCATCAGCCAAAAACATGCCATCCGGCATATTCATTTTTTTCTTTCCCTGGGACGGCTGACCTATCCACCATCCGGCGAGTTATCTTTGCAACAGACAACGCGTGATCAATGGGAACTCGAGATCTATCGATATGCTAACTGTCTAGTTGCACAATCGTTCTATCTTGCCAATAAATTCAAGAAATTATACCCGGAAATAACTCATGAAAAAGTCAGTGTCATCCATCATGGCGTCGACCATTTACTCTTCACCCGACGCCCAGAATCCACCAGTGATTACTTTCGTCGGTCGTCCTCTCGATTCAGCCAAGGGTTTGATCAACTTGTTGGCAGCCATGAGCCTAGTTGAGGCTCTCCCGGAATCTCCCCCTTTTCAACTCTGGATAATCGGTGGTGATGAGCAGGATGTCGCCTGCATCCATGAAGCTGTGGGATGCCATCGCCCCCTTCAAAAGCTGCTTAAACAGGGGCAACTGAAATGTTGGGGTAAAATTGCCTACGACGCACTGCCGGAACTCTACAGTCGGTCAACGGTACTTGTGATGCCCTCAAACTTTGAAACCTTCGGTCGTGTCGCGGTGGAAGCTATGTCGTGTGGTTGTCCGGTAATTGCCGCAAACAGTTCTGGATTGAAGGAGACCGTACTTCATGGCTTGACAGGGCTACTCTATGAGACATGGGATGTAACTGGCTTAGCAGCGATTCTGGCGGATTGCATCACTACTCCGCAACGATTAAATGCCTGGTCATCATTGAGCCATCAATGGTCACGCTATGCTTTCTCCTTACAACAGCAGTTTCATGCTTATTTTCAGCTTTATCAGGGAAAGGAGCGTGTAAGGCCTGCGGATATCGATCGTTATACCCCTTTGGAACGTTACCAATTGGCCATTGAAGAGGAATTTACTGACTGTTTCGCAGCTTTGTTGAACAGAAGGGTAACAGTAACCCAGTGGTACCCCCATCCCCATCATCTTGTCGCAGACATCAGCGACAGGGATAAATCCTACTTGGCACTGCAGTATCAACAGCTTGATGAAACCATGCCGATTCTTTCACCCATCTCTGAAACGGCCAACACGACTCGAACAGCCCAACAACGATTGGACAAGATAGAGCGGCTGTTGCCATATCTTTTAACAGCAGAGAAGATCTGCATTGACAGGCAGTATGGGTGCATTCTTTTTACCTTAAATACACAACAGGTCGAAAAATTGGAGGAAACGAGTTTTTTTGCAAAAGCTACAGATGCTTTAATGTCACAGCAAAGCGTTAATGCATTTAACCAAGCTTTAGATCAATTTCTGGAAGCCCCAGGTAGAGCATCACTGGATGCCTGTGATAGGACTGGCAGTCAATTGGAAATGCAGCTGGAAGGCGGTGTTCAGCTTTTTCGCATGCGCCATCCACAGGTTGAGATGTACCGGATACGGTGTTATATCAATGCAAGAAAAAGCTTGCTGGATGCCAATTTTATCAGCCTTTCCCAATGGCTTTTGGACATAGCTGCTCACACACCTCCTTTAATGGACTGCCCTATGCGTTTGCAACGTCATGATGGTGTTGGACGACACCACACGGGCGCATTGCACCTTACCATGGTCTTGGATGGGTGTGGTGTCTCCGCTGGTCCATTGAATTGGGCTTGTAATGTCGTGTGGCACACGGTTCAAGGAACTAAATTGGAAAATCTCGTTAGTGCCCCGTCCGTCCATGAAGGGCAGGAAGGGATCTTGGGGTATCTGTGGCTAGTGGTTTTACTGATTCATCATGGTTTGGTAGAAGCTGCAGAGGGCAATATGGTGCAGCATCGAAAAACCAATGATGCACTGGAGCAGCTTGTTCGACTGTTTACGACCAAACAGTTGCGTCTGTATTAATCTGTAATCAAAAACCTTTTGCGCCCCTTGATCTCTGTCAGGAAATGGGCAAGTCCACCGATGGTTTCCAATTTGTCATGTGCGACTGCTTGGGCAATCAACTGGCAAACCTCGTTTTGTTCCGGCGTCATAGTCTGAGTGATGGTATCATAAAGGGTTGGGTAAGCCATTTGACGCAAACCAATGTTACCCAAAGCACACGATGCGCGTGTGATGCGCCACAGGAGCCGTTGCTGACCGTTCCCAGTATCTTCTATCGCGGTAATGGGGGCCATTTTGGCAACTGCGACCATATCAAACCAGAACGCCTCATCCATATCCCCTACAGCTTCATGCAATGTCGCCAGATTGGCCCGAATTCTCCAAAGCCTTCTTTCATAATGGTGGGTGATGGCCTCATCCAGTGCCTGTTCAAACGACTGTATGGCATTGGTGAACTGCTCCTGTTTCAATGCTAGACATCCCCTATGTATGGAAGCACGTATCTCTTGACCAGACAGTCCATGCTTCTTAGCCTGCAATTCACCTTCATCTAATAGCTGTTCGGCCTCTCTAAAACGATTATCCAAAATATGGAGGTGCGCCAAGTTGATGGTAAACTCAATTAGGTAGGGGTGATGACCACAACAGGTCATGACATCCAAGCCACGCTGCCAGAACTTACGTGTCATCTGCAGATCCGAATGTAGGTACAATGCGCCGGTATTGGCCAGAGCTTGGCCGATCACGCGCCATTGCCCTGGTTTGTGCTGTTGCAAAGCTTGTTTCATATATGTGAGGCAACTTTCTGGATTGGCTAAATGACGATGACAAAAGGAAAGATAGAGCAGATTGTCCTGTCTCTGATTTTCACTTTGTTGACCAGGAATCCACTTACCTTCCTCAGAAACCCAGCAATCAATCTCTTCCTTCGACAAATCGGATGCCAGCAGTTTGTCCAATATGTTTGATTGTTTGCCATATTCACTATGATAGAAATTTAGAACATGCTCACTGGCCTCAACCTGCTCAAACATCGTCATAGCCCGTTGAAACTGCATCGCATCATACCAGTGACATGCCGTGTAATAGTTGAATAAGTTGAGTTGGGTATGTGCTTTCATTTCTCTGGCCAGCAGAGCGCCTGCAGAAGCAAGTCTCTCCCATAACATATTGGATGAACTGGTAATACCACGCATGGTGCGAATGGCAGAGGCATATGACGCCAGTAGCACCTCATGCTGATCAGGCATGATTGCAACACTTGTTGTTCTATGACGCTTCTGCGGTCTTACAGCCGTATTCCAATTTAATAACATTATGTCAGACAGAAGATTCCACTCTGTTCTGTTATCCAGAGCAAGAATCTGCAGCAGGGAGGCGACTAATCGTGTTCGTGCCGGAAGATCATGATTTTCAATAAGTTCTGATGTGATGGCAATCTGAACTTGCAATTGACTAGCTTGATAGCACAACTCGGCCTGCTCAAGCTGGGTACTATAGATCTCTTCCTCTAATAACTGGGTTGCGATGCGCCTCTGTTTTCTTGAAGGCAACAGATCGACAATCTTGTCACGCAACAAGTCGTGGGAAAACTCATAAAAGTCTGGCTTAAAGGATGGCTCTTTTAGGATGTCAAAGCGTTCACAATAGGCAAAAGCATCGTCGAGATCTGCAGTTTCATGCTTGGCAAGAATCTGATCAAGCCGTCCGGCGTTAAACTGGATACCTAAACAAGCACCATAATCCAGCAGATCAGCAACAGCTTCCGAGTAGTCCTTGGCCAGTTGTAATCGCTCTTCTGTGGTATGTTCCAACTCAGCACACTGAATTTTACGATCAAGCTGTTCTCCATATTTCAATCGGTAACCTGAGCAATCTTGTCGGCGTACAATGGTTTGATCTGATTCTTCAAGAAAGAGAAGAGTTTCTTTCAAGTTGAATGGGGATGTTCCGACTTGTGCAATGATCCTTTCAGCTTGGTCGGCACGAAGCCCATCAACTGTGGATTGAAGCAGCGAGACTGTTTCTTCAAAAGTAAAGAGATCAAGAAAGATATTGGCGTTAATATCCACCTCATCAATCATACTTCCCAACGTATCAGCCCAGGAACCATCTTGATTCTTGTAAACGGTTTTCTTGTTCTGTAGGTTTCGGCGTATAGGTGAATGCTGTCCCCAGCGGCTTGTCAAAATAAAAAAAATTCGGCTATCGGAAGAAGAAGAGAGATGATTTCGAATAGATAGAAGCATTTTAAAAGTGACATGATCTACCTTGTGCATATCTTCTATAGCAAGAAAAATTTTCCTTTTCTGGGATACCTCTCGGAGCATGAGTGCAACAATCCTTGCTATCTCATTCGAAGAAATCTGCCTGAATTGCGCAACATCATCACCAGATTGAATCCAATCCATGAAATGTTTAGCTGTCTCTGATGAAAGTCCAAGAACCTTCATCAAAATGATACGCCAATGTTCGGTGCTCAACAGCTCATTGGAATCTGGGCTACTCAAGAATAGGTGTGATAATAAAATGGAGACAAACCTGGATGGGCCATCAACATACTTACAGTCGATAGTAATAGGTAAAATTACTTTTGAGATCTTTACCGACCGCTTGATGGCATGGTGACGCAACTGTTTAACAAGGAATGATTTTCCATATCCTGCTACAGCAACAATATTGCTAAATAAAAGACCGTCAATACGATCTTCCACCCAGTTATCCAAACTTTCCGATAATGCTGTTGTCGATTCTTTCCAAGAGGGAGGGGTCCAAACGATGTTCAGACGATCCTTCACTATGATGTGCTGTGGCATATCCCAGTGTATGCGGTGCTCAGGCACACCAGATAAAAGGATATCGTAATGAAATCCTCTTTGAATTTCCTGAGTATTTATAGCAGTAAACAGATAGACAGCCTGATAACCAGATGGTGAAGTCAGACAGCGATCAAACTTGTGATAAGGGAAAATAGTCAGTTGAGAAGTATGCTTTGAGACCACTTGTAACTCAGGTATGGCTGATAGAACGGCTTGATGAGGTACGATTTGCAGCGAGACAAAGTAGGGTTCCCCCAATGCCATGCTAAAGGTCTGGGGTGGTGTGGGTGTAGGAAGGCTTTCGATACTTCCTGTAAAACGAACGCGAACTGTAAAGTCTACTAACGATTTACTCGTCCTGGGATGTGTGGCAATTATTTGGGATGCAGTATAATCCTTGGTGTGTTGATTCAGAAATTCTCTCAAGCGTTTACCATCTAGCTCTGAACGCTCGCCCTGTTCAAGAAACTCTAATAACTTGGACCTTCCAATAAAGTAAATTTGACAATTTAATCGCTGCCCAAGAGTGGTAATCCCTGTAATTGAACGCTCTGTAAACTCCCTGTTTGTGACAACATACAGGCCATGCACCTGTTGAAAAAGTGCGATAATAATGTTTCCGCCTATATCATATTCATTCAACTTATCTTTTTTCGTTCGATATTTGGCTTCCAGCCAAACTAGAATTGGCAAGCCAGGAATGACATGATCCTGCGCAGTAATTTCAAATTGGGCCACACCATCTTTGCCGCCGTCTCCTGATGACACTGTGTGATCAAAGATGATTTGAGATCCTTCAAAATAGTGATTGAACAGTGCCAAAACCAGCCGTTCAAACAGTTCCCAGTTCTTCTCAATCATGTCACTCATCACTATATTTCCATGGATCAAGATAATTTCTAGTTATCATTGTTAAGTTAAATGAATAAGATTAAAAAGCATAATAAAATAAACCGCTATTTATATTCAAGCATCATAGCAGTTATTTGATTAAACTTTAAAGTTTTATATTAGTGTGTATTTTTGAAATTGGTATCTTATAGGTTGTGGAAATCATATGATTACGTGCTCAAACCTATATATTACAAATAGTTTTTATTATTTGATGAATACAAAATTAAGCTACAGAGTTATTATTATGCTCTATGACAATATACTATATATAACATGTATAATCTGTATTTATTTAAAATAAGTGACAAATTACCAAAATAAAGAAAATTACTTTAGTCTAAATATGCTGCTTCTCTTGATAACCTGAAAATTCAAACAACAAATGGTCAGTCTGTAAGCTTGTTCAGGTTGGTTGGATAAACTTCCACCTTAAATCCCAACTTTTCCATCTTTTTCTTACGATTCTTTGTACAAAAGCCCTGAACATGTTAAACAGTTGGCTTCTTGTGGGTAGCGTTATTGAAAGAGACTACATTGGATAAATTGGCTGGGAAAAATATATCTGTTCTGCTTGTTGGGGATGTTTTTGGGAAATCTGGTCGGCGGGATTTGGTTGCTTATTTGAGGGATGTGTGGGATGATGATGCTCTTTTGGGGGTGGTTGCTAATGGGGGAGATGCGGAGGGGGGGGT
>JADFZS010000183.1 GCA_015232405.1 Magnetococcales bacterium
AGAGTGGGCTGTTTTCCTAACCACAGATTTAACCATGGGGCTGGCACCAATGATCGAACACTATGCCAACCGGTGGGGCATTGAGGTTTTCTATAAAGAGTCCAAACAGTACCTCGGATTTCTCAACGAATCCGTCCGCTCCTTCGAGGCTGTTATCGCATGCCTCCACTTGGCAGTTATGCGCCATGCTGTTCTGGCCAGCATGGTAGCGATCAAAGGAGTTCACCGGGATCAACTTTCACACGAATTAGCCGCATTTACCTATGCTCGCAAGCTTTGGAATACATTCCGCCTACTCTTTAGTACCGCTCTCAATAAAATATCGATTCTCGAAAACGACCAGAAGAACGCTGTGATTGAACTTCTTGATAAGGAGGTTGATGCCTGGCTAAGCCGAGTGCTACTGCTAGATCCTCCCGGTTTGCAACGCCAAATTCTGGCAGAATCGAACTGCGAAAGTTGAGTTATAATAACCCGAAGCTCAACAAAGCATTGGTCAACAGTACGTAAATCAAACTCAAACAAATCTCCCGTGTCGGAAAACACCTGCAAAAATTGGGTTTTATCTATTGGAATACCATCTTTACGTTTATTGATCTCTTTGAGTTCATTGTCAAACTCCAAATTTTCCCAAAGATATTCGCAATATTTTTTGAGGGGTGGACTGGGCAGGTTGAACTCAAGGTCAATGAAACGCCGCAGGTAACCTTCGGCATCCATCCCCTCGCCATACATCGCTTCCACCGCTTTGGCCAACTGGTTACGATTTTGGGAGAGGACAAACACCACCCCCTCCACCGCAAACAGATGTTTTATCCGCTCCAGGGTACGCACCGCAAAGTCTGGCCTGCAACGGTCCAACTCATCAATAAAAAAAACTATGGGTGCATCAAACAGAGCATCATCTGCAAGGGCACTTGCCGTATGCAGACGGTTTCTACCGGTACCAAGCTCGGTAATCTCCTGGGCAAAACGCCTGAGATCCTCTTTAAAGTCGGCTAATGTTTGCTGTTCTTCCAAATAATCCTTAGTCAGGTCTCCAACTGCCGTGGAAACGCTCTTGATTTCGGCTGGCGACATTTGTTCTTCAAAATCTTCACCAAGATAACGCAGAGCTGCAGTCCGCATTAATGATGGCAGGGCGTGGCGACCAATTTTTTTTGCTTTGCCTAGCATCCCTGCCAAAAGCTCATTGGGCGCAACTCCCCAGCGAAATTTATCAAGCCCCTCTTCCATTTTTTTCTGAACTTCAGCGATCAGAGCAATTAAAGGATCCTCTACATGGTCATTTTCCCAAGCGTTAAAATGGATGCAAAAATGACGGGTGGTATTATTTTGTTCGGCATCACTTGGGTATAGATTACCCTTTTCTGAATCACGTTTTTTGCGTGAGAGGTCGGCGCGCCACATATCGGAAAATGTGGTCTTGCCAGAGCCAAAACGACCATTGATGGAAAATACAAATGGGACCTTGCTTGTTGATCGCAACAGAGCGGTAAGTTTTAAGGCAAGAACACCTCTATTCAACTTGTCATTTTGCCATGGTTTATCCTCAGGGATCTCCAACACCGAAGGCTTTTGCAGATATTTGGCGGAACCGTCCATAATTATTTCTCCTTAGACGGTTTATGGGTTCCTGGTCCTCTGGATGCCCCATCCCAAGTGTGGCGGTTGCCGATCAAAATTTCTATCTTGTCAATATGGCTACGAACTTTTGTCTCATCAAAAACTTTTTGCAGGTCACCAAATTTTAGCTGGCTGGGAAAGTTAGGATAGATGATTGATAGATCCATTTGGCCGTTGATATCGTTTAAGATGCCATTTTGCAAACTATCGATGGATTCGGCACATCTGATAAGATCACTCTTTTTCTCTGGATCGGTACTCGCTTTAGCCTTTTTTTTACATTCATCCCTTTGGCTTTTAATACTTGCCAAAATATCCCGCTCCAAAATACTGGAAACATCCCTCTCATCACGCAGACGATTATTGATACGAATCTTTATGGTCAGCATAAATTTATCCGGTTGTGCCGACGCGCTCTCAATACACATGGTGGTTGGGCTTAGCTCAGTACGGGAGACCATAAAGTGGTCAAAAATATGGTTACGCAGTTCATATAATTTTAATAGCTCACTGCTGTCGTCACTTGTTGTGATAAAACCTCGACCAAACATTAACACCAGATCTGCCCAACCGTCAGTCAAAAACAGCCGCATTTTTTTGGTGTCAGCCGCTTTAATCTCATCATCAACAATTTCCAGCCTTGCAATAGCCTCATTTATCCAATGCAAAAAATCCAACCGCTCCTGATGATGGTGCAGCCTGACATAAAGAAAGGCCATCGGATCCAATTCAACCGTGCCAGAAGCAAAATTTTGTTTGTCTCTATCTTGTCCCTTGACGTGGGTTGAAATCCACACTTCGCGACGCGTAAAAAATGGTGGGCTTTTGTCCCATCTTGGCAGGTGACAACGACACAGAGGCTTTTCATCCAACCGCATCACAATATTGTTATAGCGACCCAGTGTAGGGATTGAAAACTCCCTACACTGCCCGACCCCCTGACCATTTATTTTTTTTAATCTATCTTTTGGATCTGTATTAAATAATTTTTTGTCATTGGTAGCGGCCAAATCGAGGGAGGATGTGGCATACTTAAAAGGATTTTCGTGACCCAAATTGATATTGTTGGTATCAGAGGTACGAAACACCATATGAAAACAAATTTCAGGTTTTTTATTCTCGCAGCCAAGGTTAAACCGTTCAATATAGGGAAAACCTGCTTTGTCATCGTCTTCCGCAGCTAAATATTGGGACTTCCAGCAATTTGGCTTTATATAGTTACGAATTGCAGCAGCATCAGCAAACGGGGATTTTGTATTCTTACCAAAAAACAGTTCGACCAACAGTTGGTCACCCTCACCCCCTTTTGGAAAAAGGTTGATCAACTTTTCCAAGCTCTGTTCCATTTTTTGCTGGTGTATATTTCGATCTATTATGGAAACCTTCTTGGATATATTAATTTTATAGTCCTGCTCTTGCTTAAACTCCTTTACAAGATTTTTAAAATTTTCTTCAATAGTTTTGAGTATGTTGTGCAAACCTGAAGATTTTTTTGTATTGTGACTATAGGATTTTTTCAAATATTCCAGCAACGAACTAACCCTAAGAGCCGGGGATTGGACCAATTGTAGTCGCATCTCAATGGCAAGTGAGTAGAGGCGGCGACCCTGGGCATAGTTGGTATTTAGGGCAGAATATGGATTCCAACCCTTGCCTCTGCGCTGTTTGATATTGCCGTCTTGCACCAAAGATCGTTTCCAACTGGAGAGCATGAAAAAATCTTGAGCACTTAAAATGGAAGATTGCCAAGGTATATCAATCACCGTTTCATAGAGAGTTCGGCTGTTATCAGATGTTTTTTCTTCCTCTTGGCTTTTTGGATCTTCAAGGCTTCAAGGTTATGACTGATCCCGTACAGATGCCACAATGCACTATGTAAAGCTTTGTTGTCATTGCCCTTAGGCTCACCCTCAAGGTGTTTATAACGATCCTTGTGCAAAGAAATAAAGATCCTTGCCATAAAGTTGCGTACTTTTCCCGGTATGGGCTGGCTATGGCGTGGAAAACTATTCTGATCATTACTCTTGTAGCGATCGCTGTTCATCTCTTTTCGCCACTGTATGGCACGCTCCAGAGCCGAGCTTACCTTCACCTTATTGATTAGATTATTACTCAGCTCCTCCCAAAAGCCTGCTTTACGCTTTGCAGGATCTTCAATGTGATAATCTATCGCTTGGTTGAGGTGCCTTAAAACCTCCTCCAACCCATGCAGCAACCGCAATTCCAACGGCTCCGCTATTTTATCCAACTTTTCAATATCTATAGGTTTGCCAGGTTTTATTAATGTCCTGATCGTCGGCAATTCCTCTTTAAAAGCGTCGGCAAAATCTTGTGCTGCAATACCATTGGCAAGAGCAGGTTTTTGCCATTTCATCTTTAGACTCTCTATCTCTTCCCGTTCACGCTTGTTATTCAACTGCTCTATAATCTGTTCTTTTTCCAACGCCTTCAACCATACCACCAGCAGTCTACCTCGAATGTACCAATGGCGATGATCTCGCAAACGACCCATTATCGGGCAGGTCAGATTGCTCAACTCGATTGAAGCATGATGCTCCAGCCCCTCATTGGAAGCCAAAGCCAGCTCCATATCAGCCCCCAACACCTCCTCTATCCAACCAAAAGCATAGGCAGTCCCGTGAACAGTGGCAGCAAGAAGATCAGAAGCAATTTCATTGGTGTCAACCACATGCCGGAGGTGGAGCCTATCAGGATTTTTTTGTGCGCCATCCATATATGAACTTAAAAACAGCGCAAGAGGACGATCAATCTCCTCCATCAACACAAAGAAGGGGTGACCATCTTTCAATTTTTGATTCTGCAATTTTTTTGTAGTAAGTGGGCCATCAAAATGTTGATGTATGACATGATGACCCAGCTCATGGAGGTTTATTGTAAAGTTTTGTGCTTTGTCAAGAAGCCAAAAACCACTCTCGACAAACTCAAATCTGGTACGGGCATAATGGTTATTATTTTTCGTTTCTTGGGCAGCACTTTGTTTTGGGCTACCCAAAGCATGAGCCATTGGACCTTCCAAATTGACGGCACGACTGATAGCTGTGGGCACGTGTCCCCAACGCTGATGAACCAACGGTGGTGGTTCAGGTGGGTACAGGGGTATGCCGTCAGGACTGCCTAGATATGTCATGAGGTGGTTCATATCCAACCGCAGATCTTGAATCCTTTTGGACATGTATGCAGTATAGGCTCCTTGCTCCCGACGACGATGCACCCTTGGGCGAGGGTTTTCTGATGGGAATGACTCAAAATCCTGAGCCATTCTCTGCTGCAGATCCTGGATGATCTCCAAATAGTGACGGGCACGCGCCAACAAACCCATGCGCATCATAAAAAAGGTTGGTCCGGAAAGGTGCAAATGAGATCGATTGCTTACTGACTCACAGCCCAAACCGAGGGCATCACGTCCTTCCAGATAGGCATACAGACGATCGGCAACTATACGCCGCTTGACTGATTGTGCCGTTCTCAATACCTGATACATCTCCTTTTGCGGACCGGTCCACGACTGACGATTTTGAAAATCTACAATTTTATCAAGAAGTTGAGGTTCAGGTTGAAAAATTTTATATTCATCCGACCCCTCTTCAAAACCAAACTCTTTAGCCAACTCCCGCCATTTACCAGGAAACGGACTTACCAATAGGGCGGCCAACTTTTCCGCTGTTTTACGGTGATCCTGAGATAGAGCCAGTTCATTGTGGAGAAAATTGGTATATGGTAGACTGTTGGGCTGTGTAGGATCGTCGCTGACTGGCCTCTCCTGACTAAAAATAGCCTCCTCACGTCGCAAAAGAGCCTCATACATTTCACCACAACGCAAAAAATAGATGCAGGTTGACTGTAGGTGACGCAACTCAAGCACCAATATGTCCAACTTTTCCAACAGATCGACAAATGCCATGAAATAGATGCGCCAATCATTGGGTGCCTGATCAATTATTTTATTATTGTTTGGATTATCCATAGCATCTATTATCAATACCGTATTCACTAAAAGGTTATATCACTATACATGATTTAGCTGTTATCCAAACTTGCCAAGCCACAAAAATGCACTCATCAGTGTTTAATCATCATCCAGATATAAACGCCAGTCTGTAACGCTGGCACAGGCTCCAGATGGTGGTGGTTCCAGGCGTGCAAGACCTACAGGCTCCATACCTCTGCCTTTGTTATTTGAGGTATATCCCTGAAACTGAAACATATCCTCCTGTTGTTTTTTCAGACGGGTATGTCTGTCTTCCAAATCCTGGTAGCGATTTTGCTGAAATTTTTGATCAACCTCTACACTTGCCTTCAAATCACGAATAGACTCTTTGCTTATTTCAAACTTTTGCGACAAGCCTTTTGCCAATTCTTTGGTTTCCACCAGCTTGCTGGCTATGAGCTGCTGATTATCGATTGAGTTTTTCTTGAATCTATAAAACTCATCAGCCAATTGCCGCTGACTCTCTTCCAGTCTAGCCTGACTCCTGGCAACATTTTGAATCAGGCTGGCAAGCTCCTCTATTGTGGTGATGTCCACCTTATCATCTTCAGCTTTTGCGGCTGCATCAGGCTCACCATCCGGTTTTGGTGTTATTTTATCGTGCATTCTGTGGCCTCATTTTTTTTGAAAGGTTTGCGTTTGGTCGAAACAATAAGTATTGGTTAGTATTCGAGTCATAAACCCAAGCAAACAAATGATTTATCCAGGACTCATCCAATCCACGTACCTTTCATTAACATTATTTGCACGCACAATAAGCGTATTTTTTCAGATTGGCAATGAAAAAAAGCACACTGCTAATGATTCTTATCGCTATTTCATGACTTTAATGATTAGCAACACACTAAAAACAACCCCCATCCAGCATATTTTGCCCATCTATTTGGAAATTTTATGCCGGGATCATGACCCTAGAGATTTTTTGACGATATCCAGCATTAAAAAATGCAGATATGCATCTAAAAAGCCATGCAATTGGCAGGAGCAAAAAAAATTATTCAACAATATTTGCGTATATACAAATAGTTACACACAGCCAACCAACACAAAAATAACTTCACTCCTGCCTTGGCACGCGAAATGCAGATCATTGGTCAACACTGATTTCTGCCAAAAAAAAGACAGGATATAGCACGATGCCTCAATACAAAGAGCAACTAAAGAAAACGGCACAGGAACCAACAGATCATCTGGACGAAAAAAATGATTTGTCCAATGAAGATGCTGAGCAAAAGCTCAAGGAAACCTTGGAGCTTTTGCAATCTGACGAAAATTCATTGCTTCCGGAAATTGAAAAGCGTAAGGCAGAAATCGCTGCACAAAAAAAAGAGAATGCAGCGTTTGTCGAGCGGCAGGATAAACGGTTTAAACGTCTCAAAAAAGAGGCAACGGAACGCTCCATGGAACGGTTTACACCACTGCCAAACATGCGCCCCAACGTACCGATGGAGCCAGTAAGCCCACAACGCTTACGTCCCCCGGCCCAAATGTCTTCTCCATCAATTGCCGATTGGCAGCCGTGCCTGGATGATGATTAATTTTTAATCTCCCCCCTCCTCCACACGCCACCATTGGGCCTCTTTGTTGCTTAGGCGGGTTGTGCCGATTTGGGTTTTTAGTTTTTGGACGTCAATTTTGCGCCAGCCGCCGGTTGCTTGGGTCTGTTTTTGTTGTTCGGAGTGGATGTGGTTGATGATTAGGATGGTCATGATGGCCAGAATGCCAAAAAATAGCTTTTTGGTGTGGGGAGGGGTTGGCGGTTTTTTGGTGGCGGGTTCGTGGGTGCAGCGGTCGCAGCGGATGCAGTCGGTGTCATAGTTGTGGGACACCCCAAGGTCACAACGATTAAAGCGGCGTTTGGGGGCAAGGCGGTCCAGGAAGGCCAGTTTGTTGCCGAGGGCAAAAAATGCGCCCAGAGGACAAAAATAGCGGCACCAAAATCTAAAGAAGAATAACGCCCCCACCAGCGAACAAACCGCAATTGCCAAAATGCTTCCATCCATATCCAGGGTAAAAAATTGCTGCATGGGATTGAACGAAATCCAAAAACCTTCACCTGTCAACCAGACCAGGGATAAAACCAGGGCCAGCAGCACAAATTTTCCAAACCTTACCAAAACCTCCCACCTATTTTGAGGCTGCAGGCCAAGGTTTAGCATTCTGCCAAGGCGGGAGACAAACTCTTGCAAAACCCCAAACGGACAGAGCATGCCACAATAGATCTGTCCAAAAAGCGGGGTCAGCAGCAGAGCCGTCACGGCCAGAATCCACCATGCCGGGTTGGCCTCCCAGGTGGAAAAATGGCCCAGCCCCAAATTGGCAATATCCACTTCGGTCAATAGCAGGTTGAAAACAAACCCCAAAAAAATCAAAGAGGCGATCTGAAACAGGGTTCTGCCCAACTTTCCACCCCATAAATAGACCGGCAGCAACAACAAAAGCAAAACAGTCAGGGTAAACACCTTGGGAGTGAACAGCCCATCTTGGGCATTAATCGCCGATGGTGGTTGTGGCCAACTGCGGTTTAATACCTGTCGCAAACCCTCACGCGCCGTAAGGTTTATTGTGGCAAGGGCCGCCTTGCTGGTGACCGTCGCCCCACTCAATGCATCAATCTGCTGTAGCGATAGTGGAGATTGGGCCGGATTGCTGGCAAGCAGGGTATCCAGCCAAGGCTGCAAACCTTGGATATAGGATGGGGTTTCATGGGAGTTGACATATTTTACTCCCTGCAGAACTCCATCAAAATCCACCGCTACCAATAGATTGAGAGGACCGGCATAACCGCGAATATTGTCTGCCACCGACATGGAGGCCAGGGATAGGGTGGTTTTGGCACCGAGTTTACCCCCCTTCCCTATATAGGCCGGTAGCGGCTCGCTGACAAATTGAAATTTGTCGGAGCCGGAAACCTCCTGCAGGGTTTGGGTTGCAAACTGTAACTGGGGACCGGGTGCGCTGCTGCGTGATAACCAACCCAGCATGGCCATGGTCAGCAACACAAACCACAGCCCGGCAACCGGA
>JADFZS010000184.1 GCA_015232405.1 Magnetococcales bacterium
GGATCAGCCAGGAGCGTAACGTATCAAAAACCAATCGCTCTTCCATCGCGTTGATGTAGGTCATCGCCACCAAAAGAAACAAAAACAGTTCGGAATACTCCAAAACATTATGTCGCAATGCCGTTTCAGCGGTGTGGGACATGCCGTGGCTGGCATAAACCGATCCGATCAATACCCAAATAAGACCAGCAGCCATCAAAACTGGCTTGGATTTACGCAAATGAATAAACTCTTCCGCCATTACCAAAGTATATGCCAGCACAAAAATCAGTAAGGCAGATAAACCGATGGCTGAATTGGTGGGGATCAATGCCTCTCCCCCATTTCCAGCAGCCCATAGGGTGTCTACGGAACCTAGCATAAAATAAATGATGCCAGTAATAACTATTGTCGGCCTATTCATTAAATTATTCTCCTTATTGGAATTAGCCTGATTTCCAAAATGCCAAAATATTGTGTTCAGAATATGTCAATAATATGAGGAATGCTTTCGCATGGTATTAGTCTAATGTACGCCGTGGTTTTGTGCCTTGATATCAGCTGAACATTAAATATATCCTGTTTATTGTCTAAAAATGCCGATAATGTTTTTTTTCTCGTGCTGTTTTATTAGCTGAGCTAATGAGCTATGAGATCTATTTTCCGCGATTTTACGTGGTGTATTTCCATGACGATCTGTTAAATATATTTTTGCCCCACTTTGTAAAAGCAATTCTGCCTTTTTATAATTTCCCCTATCAGCAGCAAAATGGAGAGGAGTCCAGCCATATCGATCTTGTGCATCAATATCAGCATTGTTTTCTATTAGAATTTTAGCAACATCCCAGTCTGCAAAATGCAAAGGAGTCCAATCTTTGTTGTCACGTTTATTTACAGTTACTCCCTTTTCAATAAGTAGCTCTGCTACCTCGGAATCAACGAGATGTAATATTGTTTCGCCAGCCTTGTTGATATTATGAATATTTGCCCCTTTGTTGACTAAATATTTCGCAACATCTCTATTGGCAAAACACAGTGGGATATCCCCCTCAATATCAAGAGCATTGACTTCAGCTCCGTGTTCAACGAGAAGTTTTACCATATCTAAATTGTAGCTTTCAGATGCTAAATGTAGTGGAGTTTTGTCCTCATCATTACGAGCATTGATGTTGACATTCTTGGCGATCATAATTGCTGCAATGACATGATGGTCATCATTTGCAGCATAGTGGAGTGGTGTATCACCATACCTATCCCTGATTTCAATATCGGCATTATGTGCTAGAAGTATTTTGACAATGTTTACAAGGTCTTTCTGTATTGCCACATGCAGTGGTGCCAAGCCATTCTTATCTAAAATATTGACATCAGCACCTTCATCAAGCAGCAGATCAACCTTCTCTGGAGAGTTCAAGCGAATGGCGTTATGAAGCCGGCTTACTGCCTGTTTTCCCCTGAAAAAATCATTTTCCATCCATTTAAACACCGTTATGAACCTTTTTATAAACTCGTATAACTATGCAAAGTCCATTTCTTGCCAGTTATTAAGATCGGTTGAATCAATCTCAACAAAGATACTCACCTTCTGCCTATTTTGTTTTTCAGAATGAAGCCAAACAAACCATTTATCAGTTTTACAATTCCTAAACAAAACCCTGCAATTTGGATAAAACCCTGTAATAAAAATTGGATCCTTATCGACTATGGACTCAGCAGCCTCTCGGGTAGTCAAAATTCGCATCAATCATTACCTGAATAGTCGATTTCTATAAACTAAAGATATTGATATTTTTTTCTCTACAGATAATTTCATTAGTTCCTCTGAGTAACTCTACCCTTTTTTACAAGCTCGAAAAAAATCGTAAAACCCCAGTTTTTTCATTATAAATTTATTGGGGGATATCTGATTCTGATTCACACTGGATGTGGCTACCGCTTGCATTGCCCAATAGATCCTCTCTTGCACTTTACTCCATTTGTCCATCGCGCTCCCTCAAACCTGGCACCAGAAAGAATAGCTCCATCCAACCTTGCTCCATAAAAATCAGCTCTACTAAAATCCCCATTCGAGAGATCAGTTCCAACTAGAACGGCATATTTTAAATTTGCAGAGCGAGCCACCACCCCATTTAATTTGGCACCAGAAAGAATAGCTCTTTCCATATCTACTTCAGTGAGGTTGGCATACTGAAAATCAGCATCTTGGACATGGGCTTTGGTTAACTCGGCAGAAAGAAGGTTGGCTTTTACGAGAGAAGCTTCACGGAGGTCAACACCTATCATTTCAGCACGTTCCAAATTTGCCTCATCCAGTTGACAGTTTTTCATCAAGGCTTTGTTCATGTTAGCTCTTAGCAAAATTGCACCTTGAAGATTTGCTCTCTCCAGATTTGCCAACTCCAGGTCTGCATATCTGAGATGGGCCTGACTCAAATCAGCATGAACCAAACGCGCATTTTCTAATAATGCTTCATCCAATTGAGCCCCTTTAAGATTCACGAGTGAAAGGTCGCACTTTATACAACGAGATGTTTTTTGTAAGGCTCTAAGGTTTTTAGTGATTTGCTCGGCATGTTCCTCAGCAGAATTATTGTTAAACCTATGGACCAAACTATAGATAACAAAG
Organism: Magnetococcales bacterium; assembly: GCA_015232405.1. Lineage (GTDB taxonomy): Bacteria > Pseudomonadota > Magnetococcia > Magnetococcales > JADFYX01. Next base: position 2,606 of record JADFZS010000184.1, read on the forward strand.
AAAAAAACAGAGGCTGCCAGGATGCCCATAAATAAAGGGGCTACTTTATCAGAGGGTCTCTTATCCTGTTTGTGATTTGACAACTGCTTGTTCACCGACTTTCACCCAATTTTAATATTAAGCGTTGTATTTCCAGCGCGGATTAAATCACCATTAGACAGATTCTTAGGGCTATTGAGCATGACCCCATTAACTGCCGTACTCCGAACATAATCACAATTGAGTCTTTCAATCTTCCAGCCAGAGGCTTGGTGGTGAGTTAACATGCAATGGGTGGAATAAAGGGCCGGATCATGGATGTAAATATATTCAGAGTCAGGAATATTCGCCCGCTCCCCATTTCCAATAAGAATGACCCTACTGTTGGCTTTTGGGATAACCTTAACTTCCTGACATCCATCTGTTTTTACAATAAGTCCAATCGGTTCTTTTTTATGGTTGATCACTTTTTCTGCCGGTAAAATGTAAGAAAACAAAAATTGACTTATAAATTGAAAAAATCTTAATTTTCTACCCATTATTTCAGTCCAGCAAGTGTGTTCCAGCATCCTAAACAGCAACCCCAATCGTCGCTATTTTCGGGTACATTGTGAACCTTTATATTTCTAGGAAACAATAGAATTATTTCCCACCATGTAATGGGATTGGGGGAATTTTTTTCACGTTAACCAACAGCCGTGAGTCGGTCTTGGACCACAGGAAGGATGAGAATAAAAGGGTAAAATCAACTCGGAAGGATCATGTGACGGAAGTATTGACGCGGCCTTTCAGGTTGACAAGAAAGCCCAATACTTCTTTTCCTGACGCAGAGAGTGAATAGGACCGATCTGAGTATTGTTCCACCAGACCGGACTCCTTAAGAATTTTTAGATGGAAAACCACCTTGGTATGATCTTCAATGTAGAGGGTTTGTCGTAATTCCATCAGCCGCATGGGAGGTCTGGCTCCTAATAGAGCAAGAATTTTTTGGCGAATCGGATTGGCAAGAGAGCCTAATGTCTGGTTTAGATCCTCAATCTTTATGGCCTTCTCAAATTTTATCTCTTCCAATGTTCTTAGGATAACAGCAGTCAACTCCTCAACCTTGAAGGGCTTTGAAATATAGTCGGAGGCACCCTGTTTAATGGCCTCAACGGCATTTTGAACGGTAGAAAACGCTGTAATCATGATAATCTTGGATTGTCTGCCCAGCCGTTTCATTTCCCGCATAGTCTCAATTCCATCCATACCAGGCATCATAAAATCCAGCATGACAATATCAAAATTTCCAGATTCGGTCTTTTCCAAAGCTTCCCTGCCGGTTGTGGCTACCTCTGGTAGAAAACCGGTATTAGTCAAAAGTTCCGCCAGGTTTTCCCTGAACTCAGGATCGTCATCAACGATAAGAATTTTTGCTTTATGTTTCATGGCTGCACTCGATCCTCACAAGTTTACCCAGTCCCTCAATTAAGATTCTTGAATCGCAAAGTTTATCCGACACACAGTAAAAGTTGATTAAAGCAGAAAAATAGCAGTTATTTCCACAAAATCAAAATCATCGTAGATAATATTCAACAATCATTATGGATAGTAGAAAGTCTAACAGTTACTGTCGAGCCCTGCCCAACCGTACTGGATATTTCAATAGTTCCTCCATGCTCGACAATCGTATTGTAGCATATGGAAAGACCCAGACCTGTTCCTCTACCAATCTCCTTGGTCGTAAAAAATGGATCAAAGACATTGGGTAGTACCTCTTCATCAATTCCATTGCCGTCATCAGAAATTTTTACAAAGACATCATTTTCCTTGCAAAAGCCTAAAATCCTGATCTCTCCTCCATCGGGCATCGCATCGGCAGCGTTAGTTAGGATATTCATGAAGACCTGTTCCAGTTTAACATAATCACCGCAAATATCAGGGACATTATTCCATTCCTGATGGACAGAAACGTGTTTAAGTTTGTGACCAATGAGAGTTAACGCTCCCTCCACCTCATCCTGAAGATTGACTGGTAGTAGGTTTGTTTTTTTCTCCCTGGAAAAAGTCAATAACTCCCTGGCGATTGTTGAGGCCCGGTCAAGGTTTTTTTCGATAGACAACAATTTACGGGAAATTAATTTATTGGATTGTCCTGCCTGATGCATTTTTAATGTCTGGAGCCCCATGGTGGCAGAGGCCAGAGGATTGTTGATTTCATGGGCTATACCGGCTGCTAATCGACCGATGGAGGACATTTTGTCTGAAATCATCAACATATGTTCAAGCCGCTTCCGTTCTTGAATGGCCTGAACCATGTGTTCCAAAGCTGAAAATAAATTTTGTATTTCCAGTGTATTTGCCTCAGGAACCTTAATATCATGCTTGTTTTTTGAAATCCGGTCTGCAATTTCACTAGCCTGAGCCAGAGGCAGGATAACCCCTTTGGCAAGGCGCAATGATAAGAACAAACTAATGGCTATGCTGGCAAGCAGGACAAATAGAAGATGATTGATTCCTTGTATCTCAGATACCACGGCTCTACGGGAGGTTTTTTCTGATAAGTCCTCTATCGCATGGAGCATATGCTCCTGTTTTTGAACCAACTTAACCTCCAATTTTTCTATCTCTTCAAACAGAATCCTGGCCTCTGATAATTTTTTGTCTTTGATTTTAAGGAATATTTTGTGGATAAGACGAGTGAAAAGGCTCAAATCCTCTTTCAGTTCTGAAAAATTCCTATGGATATTTTCAAACGTACTCTTGGCAGTAGGGTTTGAAGCTATGTGAATTGCCCGAATAGTGATTTTGTCACCAATTTTCAGGTTAGCCTCAATTTGGACTGAAATTTTATTTAAATGCTTTTCTATCGGCCCAAGTAAATTGATCTGTCCAGATTCCAGATAGCGGTAGGAGCGTTCAATTAAAACTCCTTGTTTCAATTGAAAGTTTTCTATCTTAGCAAGATGCTCGTTCAAGGGTAGGTCTGTTTGGGAAATTTCTTGGATATCTGATCGAACTTTGTTCATTTCAAACAGAGACGTTCCACCTATCACCCCAGAAAGTACAAGGCTCAACAGCACTACAAAGATGATCTGGTTCTGGATACTGGTTATTTTAAACATGTTGTTTCTCCACATATCATCACAATTATGATGATAAGAATTGGCCAAGGAAAAGATAGAGTTGCCAGTAACAGAGCAATAATTTACCAATATAATATCTATCAATTGATCTGCGAACACATTGGGACGAAAAGTATCAAATTATTGGCTTGGTTTCCATGGTTGGCAGCTAAAGAATCAGTACCCAAATGCCCCTCAAGATCAATCACAGTCCAATATCAATAATAAAAAAAAATGATGATTTTTTGATTAAATATACAATAGCTTTCAAATGCAAAATCAACGACATGCCTGGAATGTGTTGAATAAATTCCACTGAATTTGCAATACAGTCAAAAACAATTCTATTGCTCGCCATTCACTATATTGGCAAGTATCTAGTGCGAGCAGCGGTGTGCGCTGGATAGGGTTCTGTCCGGTTCTGCTCAACTATGTTTATCTTCTGCAACTATACCGTTAGCTAATATCTGCTGAAAAAAATTCCCAAACCAAGGATGCAAGCCATCTGTTTTCTAAAACGGGATCGAATATTTCTGGGGAACACAAAAGAATGAAAAGTTTAATCAATATCGTCCGCATAATGGGAAAGGGACTAAACAGCCAGCATCTGAGCGAGTCATTTGCTACGCAAAAGCGTATCAATTATCGCAAAGCTCCTCCTGAAGGTCACCTAATCAATTTTCCTGTAAGGCAAATGGCTGCAAGCATTCCAAAGTTGAGAGGAGCAGCCATGAATAATGATGCTATTGGTGGACCTGTAAATGACAATATTTTGATCTTCAAACCATCCAGTTGATGTCTAAAGCATATCCATTAACAACTGCCATATATAATAATTACTGCTAGTTAAATAAAGATGATTCGTTTTAAGAGGACAAAGATGTGACTCAGTATCTAAAGAATAAAAAGTGGTTTTATCTAGCCATGACATTGGGAGGTTTACTCCTTTTTCTGCCTGTGCCAGACGGATTGACTGAACAAGGCATGGTCGTATTGATTACAACAATCGTAGCAACCATTCTTTTTGTGACAGAACCCGTTCCTCTGCCAACAGTAGCACTATTGATCATATCCAGCCAGATCCTTTTGTTGGGCATTCCTTCCTCTCAAGTTGCCAGCAGTCTCATGAATGATTCTGTTCTATTTATCATGGGTTCTCTGATGTTGGCCGTGGCAGTTGTCAAACAGAAGCTTGATAAGCGCATCGCTCTGCTTATCATATCTGTCACAGGCACAAAAACTATTCAGATATCATTTGGAATTACGGTAGTTTCCGGCCTTCTGGCCTCCTTTATTGGTGAACATACCGTGGCGGCCATGATGCTTCCCGTTGGAATCACCCTGATTACCCTGGCCTCGGATGACCCCAAAAAAGTCCGTAACCTGGCAGCTGTACTATTATTCTCCATTGCTTATGGATGTTCTGTTGCTGGCATTGGCACTCCATCCGGAGGAGCGCGTAACGCCATTATGATCGGCTATTGGAGTGAGTTTTCCGGGCTTAGTATTGATTATATCAAATGGATGGTTTACGCCTATCCTCTATTTTTGATTCAACTGCCATTCGTAACCATTATTCTATTCTTTTCATTTCGTCCTGAAATATCTGATCTTTCCGAGGCGGTGGATAAATTAAAAGTACAAGTGGCCAGTCAGGGTGGTCTAAAAGGTAAGGATTGGGTAGCAATTCTGTTTTTTTTCATGATTTTGCTCGCTTGGGTCTTTCTCTCAGGAGGTCTGGGTATGGGAACTATTGCCATCCTGGGTGCCGCCGCTTTTTTGATAGCAGGATTGGTGAATTGGGAAGATCTCAATAGTGGTGTGAACTGGGGAGTGGTTCTCCTTTATGCAGCAGCAATATCATTGGGTGTGCAAATGAAAGATACGGGTGCCGCCCAGTGGGTAGCTGAAAGCTTCCTTGCCTTTTTGAAACCGCTGGGAGCCGACCAGGGAATGGGATTGATGCTATCCATTTCAGCTTTAACAACCGGGGTGACCAACACCATGTCCAATGGAGCCGCAGTGGCTGTTTTAGGGCCTATTGTTTTGCCTATGGCTGAGATGGCAGGTGAAAGTCAGATTAACATCGGGTTCGTTACTGCAGTCTCTTCTGCCTTTGCCTACTTGACAGTGGTTGGTACTCCGGCCTGCACTATTGTTTATGCCTCAGGTTATTTGAAGACTACTGATTTTTTAAGAGTTGGCTGGAAGATGGTTTTGATATCAACGGCATTATTGATTGGATTTTCAACATTTATCTGGCCAATGATGGAGCTGTAGGAAGGAATAAGTCATGGAAACAATTGAAAATACAAAAAAACGGTTGGGTGTTCTGGTTTGTGTCGATGGTTCTGATGAGTCCTACAGAGGGTTGAGCTATGCCGTCAAAATGAGTCAGGGTTTGGATACGGATATTACACTTTTGTACGTTAGAGTTTTTGATCAGGGAAAAAGCAGTGAAGGCTTTCAAGTAGACGTAGCAAGAAAAAATATGTTGGCATGGGGGTTGGATATTCCTGGTGTTCGTTATTTAAAAAAAGGTCGTGAATTATTGGTTGAGCAAGGTCATATGACCCTTGAGTGGGAAAGGCGAACCTCGCAACAGACAGTTGTTGGCGACCCGGTTGGCGACCAGGTTTTGGAGTATTGTAATGACGCTGGTCAATGTATCCGGTTACGTTTAAAAATAGCAATAACTGTAGAGTCCGGTATTTTGGATGTGCAGGAGGAGGAGGGGCAGGAGGTAATCATTGTCGGTGGTTCTGGACCGAAGAGCACTATGGAAAAATTTTTGGGGATGAATCCGGTAGCGTTGTATATTGCCATGTCCGCACCTTGTTCTGTTATAGTTGCGCGCCAGTTGGAGATGGGCAATGGTCACCTGCTATGTACCGTAGGTTCAAAATATTCCCTGGAAACTGTTCGCAAAGAT
>JADFZS010000185.1 GCA_015232405.1 Magnetococcales bacterium
TTCCGGTAATGTTAAAATCCTTTACATTCATCCGCACCATCAACATGTTGGCCTGCAAACGACCGGCAAGGTTGGTATCCCGGGCCAAACCACGATAATTGGTAAAACCGCTAACCGCCTCCCCCAGCCCGTTATATGCCACTCCCGAGACAATCAATAGCAAAACAATGGCAATCCCAAACCCCAACGCCATGACCGATGAGACCTTTAAATTTTTCATATTGCTCTCCATTGACGATAGTTCCGACGGCAATCATTGATATTTCAATAAATTGTCACCCCAAAGCCCACGCCTTTATCTGCAATCAAGGCGCGACCGCCTGCAAATTACTTACACTGTTTTTGTCATATGTTGTTTTATCGTTTCCCCTCTGTTTTATTGCCTGCCAACCGCATATATTGCTCCAGCAGACTTACAACGATACTCTTGACGCTCCTACCCTCCATCGCCGCCTGAATTTTAATCTTCTGATGTAAAATTGTTGGAATCTCAATAAGAAGACGCTTGATATTGCTTTTCCCCTGTTTAATATTTTTTGCCATTAAGATCACCTGAACGCTCTTCCATGCAATGTTAATGTCCATTCATTTATATATTTATGAATACTAGGACAACCCCTGCTAATCATTGTTCCAAATTATTTTGTAATTTTTTTATTTTTTGGTTCCAGAACGCTCTATCATATCTGTATGTGATATCTGCGGAAATCACTAATATTATAAATGTCAGATTTTATATGACATTTATAGACACAGGTTTTACTGGATAGCTGGTATAAATATTTGATTGTGGGTAACTGCTCACCCCCTCCAGCGTCCGGTCAATGCCATCTGAATGATGATCAAAGGGTTGATTCCCTGATGTGCCATGGTTTGCAAGTAGCTGGAGATTCGGCAATAGGCGTGCGCATATTTTTAGGTGCGGAAACAACCTGAAATTTTCTGTTTGACCTTGGCCATTCTGATGTCACGCTCGGCTCGGTTATCGGTAAAAGGCACATGGGTCTCTCTGGCAAACAGTAAGACAGCAGTTTCATGATTTTTCAGTCTTTCCCATCACAGCTTTTTTGACATCGCCAACGGGTCGATAACCGCACAGAACGACATCCGGCTTTGTGCAAAATCAATTTTTGCCAAAACGCATTAACGATGCCAATGAGCCTCGGTTATACTGACATCTGACAGAGGAAAGGTGAATAACGGTTTTGTACACAAAAAAACTGCCAAGTAAAACATTGTTCCGAATCGTTTTTTTTTAGGCGATGAGCAGTTACCCAACAACAACAAAACCGACCTGATCGCTAATCTCCAATATTTAAAGCTACCCCACATCCGTGAAGAGTTTGCTGCTACAGCCAAGCAAGCCAGTAGTCGCGAATGGGGCCATATTCAATATCTTGCCGACCTTATTGAAGGAGAGGCCCACAAACGGCAAGATCGGGCTATTCAGCGGCTCATAAAAACAGCCCGCATTCCGGTCATCAAAACTATGGATCAGTTCCAGTGGAGTTGGCCTGCAAAGATCAACCGTTTGCAGATCAATAATCTCTTCCGCTTGGCTTTTCTTGGCGACAAAGCCAATGTTATTTTACTCGGTGGTGTGGGGCTGGGAAAAACCCACCTCAGTATTGCGCTTGGTCATGCAGCCTGCATGATGAATGAGAGGGTTGACTCATAAAAATAGACCTGCATTTTCAAACCGGCCTGTTTGCTACATTTTCAGGCCGGTGCTAGCATTGTGAAAGGAGTCAAATTTGTGAATAGTGAAGTTTTGAAGAAAAAAGCGGCATAATGAACGCCGGTTAGTTGCCACCCGGTGCTCAGGCCATATACAAAATTTGACAATATCTCAAATGGGTAGGTCGGAACTACAAGCGAAATTTGCTGTTTCTGAAAATTCGACACGCATAAATACTGGTGTCAGCAAATCAAATAGCCCGAAAAAAATATTTTTCGCTCCAAATCGGTTAAGTCTGGCTAAACCACGGTTCCTTTGTACCTGATATATTCTGCCTTACTAAAATTTGGAACATCATCATAGGTAAAAACACCGAAGTACTTAGGGATGTCCAAAGCCCCAAAGCTGTCATAGGTATATTCATCTCGACCGCCATAAAGCTTTTGTCCATCATAGGGCGAAAGCGGTTTTCGATGTGGATTCTTGACAACCAAGACCCCTCGGAAAGCTGAACTTTTTGGATTATTCCAGGTGAGTTTCAGCCTACCTTTTTCATTGATTAATTGTAGATTGCGAACCTTTCCAACTGCTCTTCTACGTTTATTGATAAAGGATACAACTAGTTCAGGCTGAAAAACATCCGGGTGATTGAGAAAGCGGGCTCTGACCTGTCCAGATAGCGGAATAGCTGTCGATGACCTGACAACACAAGCAACACGACCAGATTGTTGGAATACCTTATCCAACTCCTTTAGCTCAAAAGAGTCAAACTTGATTCGGCACGGGATTCCTGAACGCAAATCATCAGAACTAAGGTCGTGTCCAATTCGTTCAATAATTTCCCTTGTTCCGATTCCCACAGCATCGATTTTTGTAAGCGGTTTGACAAACTCGACATGAAACCTCGCCTCTTCCGTGGCAAAAATTTTCTCTGCTGAAATCGTCAAATGGGCAGAAATAAGCACGGTATGCTCCTGCTCGGGCAGTTCCCCCAGATCGAACTCTATATAACCGAGGGAAATCTCCTTTGAGTCGTGTCCTACGATTATTTGGTCAGGTACAGCCTCCCTGCCGCAAACACTGCCGGTGCGACAAGGAGAAAGCCGGCTCTTCTTGGCATCAAGGGTGTAAAGAACTTCAAACTTGGGGCGAAAAGGAAGGCCGTAACCAAACTTTCCATACCCTACATCCCACATCATCATCTGAGAGTCGCGCCCTAAAGGAAGAGAGGTGGGACCTATCATTTTTAATAAGATCTTTTTGTGGGCAATCTGATCTTCCAGCAGTTGGCATTCAAAGTTTGAAAATTTCCAAGAACGCCAGATACCCTGAGTCAAGTGCTGAGCCTTGGTAGGCTGACCAACATATTGTAAAATGGGAGCATCCAAAACAGCATCAAAGTCATCATATCTAGGTATTTCTTTTGGATCAATAATACCGATATTCCACTCACCATATCTCTCTATTTGTGCTGGCACTCTATTGATCGGGTATAGTGAGACCGTAGCCTCTAAGACTCTTGCATTTTCCGGCATACTGTTCAAAGGAAAGCCTATCAGACCTAAACAGACACCTCGTTGAAGGTTAACACCTACAAAAATTGAGTTGATGCCAAATTTTAAACTATGCGGTCCCAGCTTTTCAGAGACTGACCCGACATCTGCCGGGGCCGGATAAAGAATTTTAAAAAACTCGTGATTATCTGGCAGGGTTTTCAATAGGATTCGAGGAGCATACGGCGATTTAATTCCCGACTTGTTTGAAACAGCCCGAATGTAATAATAGTAGTCAGTTGCTGTTTGCAAATCTTCGTCATGAAACTCCGTTCCATGAGTGCGGACAACTCGATTGCTGGCAAGACAATAATTTTTATCTCGACGGCTTCGGTATAACTCATAACTAACCTGTTCTCCCGGGATAGGGTCCCAGCTCAGTGTCACACTGTTAGCAGTGATTTGAGAAATTTGAAAGTTTTCAATACGCGGCAAAGCCTGAGAATGCCCATAGTTTGGCACTTCCCTCAAAGCACTGATCAAAGCAGGAATATGCTCTCTTACATGCTCTGACATATTTGTCAAATAGTCGGAAATATTACGGGTTCCAACTTCAACAACCGTTGAGAGAATCCCCAGTGAACGGTAGTACTCCCGTGCGCTCCCACCGACCAAACTACCAGGAGGTTTTCCTTGATGGATACCATACTCTCTTCCTGAAACCTTGCGGATCTCTTCAGCCATATTGGCACAAAGTACATTGAGATCTGTCGTGTCCAAGCTGTCTTCATGGCGAAAATCATGGGCAGGAAAAAAAACATTCCCATGCGAGTGATAATCCAGGGCAATGGTAATATTGGGATGACTCTCCACAAACCGCCGCAACGCCTGAGTTTCCGGCTCTGAAAATGGCTCGGGACCCGAATAGGTACTGCTGGAGGGGCTGCTTTGACTGATGAAACCAATTGGAAAATTCCGATTCAAATCAACTCCCCAACTGCCATCCTTGTTTTTACGCCGATTTTTACGCCATTTGGAGAAATGATCTCGCGTTAGCTCAAAGCCATCCGGGTTGAGACAGGGTATCATATAGACGGTGGCACTATTGAAAAGTGTGGAAAGATCTCTATCCAAAGTCAAGTTATTGGTAACATACCTGGCAAAGGCAACCGCCAGTTCCAAACCTATCCACTCGCGGGCATGAGCAACTCCGGTATAAAAAAGAGCTGGACGCTGATCAGCCTCAATCAGATTATCCGTCAGCGTAATTACCAAAACAGGGCGTTTTTGCCAAGTTTGTCCGATCTCCTCAACGCGAATATGGTTGGGATACTCAGCTTCTAACTCCTTTAAACAATCAATAGCACTTTTATATGAGAGGTATAACTTCTTCACAGAGAATAATTTCCTACTCCGCCCAGATTTGTCCAACCTTGGGTGTGTAACAAATACAGAGTATTTTTATTGATATGAAAGCGGAGATCATCCACCAGAGTTAGGCATTGGATACCCAAAATTAATGTCCCGCATGGTTCGCAACAATCGGGGGTCGATTTTACCCAACTCCTCCCAGTTGTAAAGTGGTATTCTTGGCGCAGGGATCTCTCCATTGCTTAACTTCCAACTGAGATAGCCGCCAATCCAATCACGAATATAGGGAAAAGCAGCAAAAGCCGTAGCACACTCCAATATGGCATATCGCCCCTTGGAAACGGCAATATCAACACCCCAATATTCCGCACCGCTGACTTGACTGCTTCTAATGGCTAAATCCAAAACGGACTTGGGGACATCTTGGTAATCCATACTACCACCCTGAGAAGTGTTTGTGCGCCACTCTCCATTTCGGGGGCGTCGCCAAAAAGCACAAACCGGTTGGTGACCAATCAGCATAACCCGAATGTCCGCCTCCAGCTCAATGCACTCCTGCACATAGACTGGGGAATATCTCTTTTCCTGAACAAGCGACTCCGCTTCCTTGGCACTTTCTACTTTATGTACGTAGTAACCACCATAGTTTGAGGGTCCGTATGAGCGTTTGATTATTCTTGGATAACTACATTTTTTCAGATATTCAATCCCCTCCTGATGGTCAGAAAAAATGTGGGTTTCAGGAGTCGGAAGATTATTTTGCCAGCAAAAACGGGTTACATTCTCCTTTGAGCGGTTGCAAAATTGAGATTCCAATGAGGGAATAAAACTAACATGAGGCAACTGTTTTTGTATCTCTAAAAAAGTGTGATAGGCTGTTGCAGGCACATTGCCAATAAGGAAATCTATCCCTTTTTTTTTAACCTCCTTGATAAACCGCTCTTCATCTCCTTTCCAGTGGTAGGTAACGATTTCAATACGATCCGGCCACTTTTTAAAGTTTGACCGAGCAAAAAACTGTAAAACATGGTCAAGATAAAAAAGACCAAGTTTGGGTCTTTTTGCTGCAGTATTCCTCATCGAGAAGCTCCGTTCAATTTCCGTTCTATTAAATCAACAATACATTCGATCTTTTTAGTATTAAAGTCCAGCCCTTGAGCCTGCTGATCAGGGGTTGCAAATGCAGGAATCCCATTAACCTCAACGACACGATAATCCTCTTGCTCCAGATCATAAATCAGATCGATTCCAGCTATGTCCAATCCGGTCGCCTCAGCCGCCTTCAATGACAGCTCGATGATTCTGTCGTTGGGCTCACGAAGAAATACATTGCCTCCTGCAGATATGTTAGTCCTCCACTCTCCTTTTGGAGCTCGACGTCCATAACAGCTCAAATAACGGCCATCCACAACATCCACTCTAAAATCCGTACCATCATTAGGAATATACTGCTCCAAATAGAAAAAACGCAAATCAGCCTTGTTCATAAATGGCAAGACAAAATCAAGAGATTGTTTTCCCTCAATCTTTACCATTCCGACTCCCCCCCAGCCATCTACAGGCTTATAGATCAACCGATGCTCCCAGTATTCAAAAATCTTCTGCACACGATTGTTATCATCACGGTGACAAAGAAGAATTTCTGTCGTTGGCAAACCTGATTTTCGCAAAACCTGTTGTGTTCTAAATTTGTCTTCCGTCAACTTGAACGCATCAAAACTATTGATCGTGGTCGTAAACATGTTCAGTTGTTCCAGAAGATACATTTGATAGACGGTTTGTTCGCCGGCGTTGTAGGAAAAAAATAGATCCAATGAGTCCATTTTAATCTGATTACAGTAGATTCCTATGCTATCTGCATAGCCACGACTCAGATCCAATCCGGTATAAACATCAATATCCCGCTCCAGAAGCTTATCCTTTAGCTGTTTCTCAATTTTACTGCCTCCACCATTTTGGTACATCCAGATACCAACCAATTTCTTACTCATTTTATTAAGTAGTCCTTTAGAAGTTGATTCTTGTTAGAAAAGCTTTTTATTGATTTGTAGATATTCAAAAATGGAAAAAAGCAAAACGATCCGTTCCCGCAAACTAATCAAGGAGGCCCGCTCATCAATCGTATGGTCACCATCTCCGTATGGTCCGAATCCATCCAAAGTGGTAAGCCCACAAGAGCTTGTATTGTTAGCATCACTCACACCACCACGCTGTTCTGTGGGAAGGTTCTGAGCACTGATCAATCTCAAGGATTCAAGAAGAGCTGCTTGTTCAAAGGAGCTGGCCATTACATCTCGCTGAATACCACCCTCCAGGGACAATACACTTCCATTGATTCGATCATTTGCAATAGTCTTGATAGAGCTTAAAAGCCTATCTCTCTCTGAAATCGTCTGGTAGCGAATCTCAAATAGCAAAGTGGCCATTGGAGAGATTGTATTGGCACTAACTCCACCTTTTATCACCCCTACATTGACTGTGGTGCCCTCTGTCAGGTCAGTCAATTCAGTCAGTTTCTCTATTAGACCTGCAGCAACCAAATTGGCATTAATGCCTTCAGTGTATCTATTTCCTGCATGCGCAGCTTTTCCTCTAACCTTCAAAGTGAAGGTTCCAACCCCTTTTCGTCCCGTCACCAACGCTCCTTTGTCTCCAGCTGCCTCAAGAACGAAGCAGGCATCATAATTCTTAGCCAACTTGGCAGTTAAAAATTTGGAATCATCGCTGCCTGTTTCTTCGTCGGATACCAAGAGAAAATCAATGTTGCACACCTTGCCAAACTTGGCGTGGGTATGGCGAAGGGCTTCCAATGCAACAATAAGCCCCCCCTTCATATCACATACACCAGGGCCATAAACCCAGTCTCCATCCAGTCGGTAGGTATCAAAGTGACCTGGAGAAAAAACAGTGTCCATATGGCCAAGTAGCAAAAGAGTCTGACCTGACTGTGTTGGAGAGCAAAAATGGAGATGGTCACCAATATGAGACCGTTGATGACGAGAAAGCCTGAACCCCAAATCACTCAACCACTTTTCAAAATGGTTTCCAACTTGGTCTACCCCGGCCTTATTCCCTGTGTGAGAATTTATTGTTACAATCTGTTTCAAATCAGACAACAGGATATTATGGTTATTCATCTTCATTAAATATCAGAGAATATGTTTCAAATTGTGTGAAACAAACTGGTTTAAATAAATTGCCAGAACTATTACTGAGATAACTCAGCAAGGTTTGAGCCATACTGTCTTATCATTATATTTCCCTTTGTTTTCTTTGACTTGGAAATGTTTTTGTTGAGATCAATTTAATTAAATGGAATACATTTCATCCTAGATGCATAATTATTAATCAATTGACCAGCTTGATTGATTAAAAAACAGTCACCGATATTTCCAATGTTGGTCTTTTCAAAAGTTTAACATGTTGAAAATATACATGAGTTAGTATCATGATAGTATGTTGGTGCATAAAAATTGTTCGTTTCTGTAGTAGACAGAACTTGGATCTGAATGATCAATGGGTCAAGTTGGCTGCAGCTATTTTGCAGGCAGGGCTTCAGGAGGAGTATCGAAGCGTTATGAGTACCAGACGGGGGCAACCATTTGGCTCGGTGTGAGCTACACTGGAAATATCGATTTTGACGAGTTATTGATAATGGCCTTATCTTCAGCTACAATACCTCCCGTATCTTTCCACTCCAAATCCGCACAGATCACACTGATTTTACCATCGATAGGTAACGCTATTGAAAGCGTAACACAACTGATGCGATCCGTTAGTGATAAGTATGGTCTGGTTATCTGTACCTGACCTGTTTTTCCAATTGCACGACGGAAGTAGGGGCGGCGAGACCAGTCAGATCCATCACCGCTTGCAATGTACGTCAGATGTTGAGATGTATTCGATGTTTCCGGCCCTTGTATGCCAATATTTGGGCCAATCTGTATTCCATTTGCATTCAGTATGTAA
>JADFZS010000186.1 GCA_015232405.1 Magnetococcales bacterium
TAGCTGTTATAAATTTTGTTAACCTGTGGGGCATTTTAAATGATTGTCTAGCTATTATTGAGTCATTCTGTTTCTTTTGGTGGTGTTGGTAATGAATATTCAACGTATACTTTTAGTAGATGTAGAGCTTGACAGAGATAGCGATGGTGAAGACCAGCTTCAAGGACGTTGGGTGCACCACCCCATAGGTTTGATGTATCTGGTCAGCTCAGTAAAAGCCCGTTTTCCTGATATTGAGTTTTCAATTCTCCACACTCCAACTTTTAGCGACTATTTAGGGACAATTCAAAACGCCTTGGATGAGTTTAAGCCGGATCTGGTGGGACTGCGCGCTCTATCCATGTTTCAAAAACAGTTTGACACTGTTGCCAGTCTGGTACGTAAACATGACCCAGATTTAATGCTTGTTGGTGGCGGTCCCTACCCCTCTGGTTCGTTTAAGCATCTTTTGGAAAACAGACTGCTGGATCTAATAGTTATTGGCGAGGGTGAGGTTACATTTACTAATCTTATAGCCTCTCTGTTACAGGACGGAAAAATTCCCACATCATTGGAAGGTCTGGCCTATTTAAACAGTGAAGGCAGCGCAACCTTCAACCCGGAACCCACCCCTATTGTAGACATCGATAAAATACCGTTTCCTGCTTATGACCATATAGATGTAAAAAAATATTCCGGCTTGTCGGCCCAGTCCCTACAAAACACTTCTGAAAGTGCCTTTATTTATGCCACCAGGGGCTGTCCTTATCGCTGTTTTTACTGCTCTGCAGCTTTTTCCAAAAAAGTACGCAAAAGATCAGGGCAAAATATAGTCGATGAGATGGCAATACATTATCATGAACGTGGCGTTAGGGAGTTTGTCTTTTGTGACGATATTTTTAATGTGCCTCTGGCAGCTAGTAAAAAAATCCTCACTCTTATCGCCAAAAATTTCCCCGATGTCAGGCTGAATTTTTCCAACGGTCTGCGTGCCGACCAGATGGACATGGAGTTTATCGATCTTTTAGAAGAGGTGGGAACAACCCATCTAGCGGTTGCCATTGAGACAGCCACCCCAAGGCTGCAAAAAATGATAGGCAAATATCTCAACATCGATAAAAGCACAGTTTTTATAAATGAGCTTTCAAAACGGTTTGTGGTGTGTGGCTTTTTTATGGTTGGCTTTCCCAGCGAAACGTTGGATGAGGCAATGACCACAGTTAATATAGCAAAAAATCTACCATATTTGGCACAACCTGTTCTAAGTATTGTACGTATTTATCGGGGAACTCCCCTCTTTGATTATCTGCAACCAACACCAGAGCAGATCATACAGCTTGATGAACAATCATCGTTTGCCTTGCAGCCAAGCCTGAAAGGTGACGAAAATGATAGATTTTACGGAGACTTTTTTTCCGACGAACAGGTCCCCTTAAAGGGAGATAGCATTCGTCTGATTCGCTGGGAATGGGCAAGGGAGGTTATTTTTAAAGGAGAGAGAATTCGCAACGGTCATGATGTTTTACAAAAATACTATAACCAAGAGCAGATTCTCTCTTTTTACAGAAATTTTCTCGACAACCCCAACTACTCCATGGAAGATATGCAGCAGCTGTTACGTATGAAATAAACCAACTATGGCTTTGACAACATCGCTATTTTGCCAAAACAGCCAATTCTAACTTAGTTGCCAGTTAGTGTACTGTTGCCAGCATATTGGAGCCACCAGAAAAACCACCAGTAGCAGAAGCTTGTGATTTGGCAATAACAGCCCAATCCAATGATGAATGATCCTGACTTGGTTGTGATTCAATTCCACAAGCCAAATTCATTAAATCAAACAGCTCCTCATATTCGGGTTCCATATCACCCAACCATTTTAAACGAGCCAAACGGCCCTCTATACTCTGTCCCATGATATACACCTCTATAAAAAAAATGTAACTTACACCTTTGCCTTACAATATTAATGCCAACCATACTTTTTTCTATCTTTTAAATGTGTTAGATAGATAGTCTAAGTTGGTTTAATGTTATATGTGTCAAAAAAACCGATATTCCCGGTGGCTTTTTGCTCTGCTTTCTGCCACTTTGACATTTCTGCTTTTTTGACAATTTTTTAAGAGAGTGAAAAATCATGGCGATAGCTATGCCAAAGTTGCAACCACTACCACCTGTACCCGGTTTTAAAACCGCTGCTACTGCATGTGGTATTAAAAAAAATGGCCAGATGGACCTACTGTTGGTCTCCATGGCTCCCAACACCACAGTGGCTGGCCTCTATACACAAAACCGTGTAGTTGCTGCCCCGGTTACTCTTTGCAAACAAAGACTACCCAATGGCAACGCCCAGGCATTAATTGTAAACTCCGGCAATGCCAATGTAGCCAACGGTCCCCAGGGTATGAAAACCGCCCAAACCATCACCCAAACCGTAGCCGAAGCACTTGCTGTTCCCAAAGAGAGTGTTTTTACCGCCTCAACAGGTGTGATTGGGGAGACCCTACCCATAGACAAACCTTTGGCTGCAATTGCAAACCTATGCGCCTCTCTAAGTGATAATAGCTGGCTTACGGCAGCCCAGGCCATCATGACAACCGATACCTGCCCCAAAGCTGCCACAAGACAGATAGAGCTTGACGGAAAAAGTGTAACCATAAGGGGAATAGCCAAAGGGGCCGGGATGATCCACCCCAATATGGCAACCATGTTGGCCTTTATCTTTACCGATGCTGCCATTACCTCCCCTGCCCTGCAAACCATACTTGATGAAGCTGTGGATTGTAGCTTTAACAGTGTAAGCGTTGATGGGGACACCTCCACCAACGACACTTTAATGGCGTTTGCTTCTGGTTTGGCTGAAAATGACACCATCAAAGACCCTCGCACCAAAGAAGCTCTGCCACTTGTGGAGGCGATAAACGATATTTGCCAAGAGCTTGCCCAGTGGTTGATACGGGATGGTGAGGGGGTGACCAAGTTTGTCACCATTGATGTTAAGGGAGCAAAAAACCCAGCTGCCGCCAAACAGGTGGCGATGAGTGTGGCAAAAAGCCCCTTGGTTAAGACCGCCCTTGCTGGTTGTGATCCCAATTGGGGCAGGATACTTTGCGCTATCGGTTATGCTGGTGTTGAGTTTAATGTTGATGAGATAGATATTTTTCTTGGTGATGTACAGATAGTAAAAGGTGGTGTGCGTGATCCAAACTACAGGGAAGAACAAGGGCAGAGGGTTATGGGTGAAGAGGAGATAACCATCGCCATTGACCTTAAAAATGGTAGCGGTAAAAGCAGAGTCTGGAGTTGCGACTTAACCCATGAGTATATAAATATCAATGCCGACTATCGCACCTAACAAAAACAGCCAGCCCTTAGATTGGTCACAGATTAAAACCGTACTTCTGGATATGGACGGAACCCTGCTTGATCTGAATTTTGACAATGTGTTTTTTCTCGAAACCGTCCCAAACGCCTACGCCAAACAAAAGGGGCTAACTTTTAACGATGCCAAGGATACCGTCCTTGGCATCTACAAAAAAGTGGCTGGCACTCTGGCATGGTACGATTTAGACCACTGGACAAAAGAGCTAGGCATGGACATTCCCCTCTTAAAGGAAGAGGTAGCCCACCTGATAAAGGTCCATCCCCATGTGATAGATTTTTTAACAAAGCTAAAAGAAAAAAAACTAGCAACCCATCTAGTAACCAACGCCCATAGCCGCTCCATAGAGCTAAAAATGGCAAGAACCCCCATAGGCAGATATTTCAACACAATTACAAGCAGCCACGATCTGGGCTACGCCAAAGAACAAAAAAAATTCTGGCCCACCCTAAACAAAAAAATCCCCTTCAACCCAGAAACAACCCTACTAGTAGACGACTCCGAACCGGTCCTAAAAGCCGCAAAAAACTACAAAATAAAACACCTAAGACACATCTCCACCCCAAGCTCCCAACATGAAGGCAAAGTATCGGATGAGTTTGTCTCTATTGATGATTTTTATGAGATAATGTAGGGTTAAAAAATTATCAACTTTCACCCTTACCATGTTCTTTTTTCCATTGTTTTAACTGAGCTTGGGCTAAAGAGCGTCTCTTAGATATTTCTTCTGTTTTAACAATAAGATCCTGTAAAAGTTTGCGCTCTTCTAAGGGGAGTTCTAGAAGCGGGCCATCATTTCCCTCTTTTGCCCTTTCAACAGCAGCTCTCAGCATACGCAGTGGTAGTTTAGATTGCTTTAAATCTCTTATGCTCTCTTCTAGTTTAATAAGGTTATCATGCCACTGGTTGGCAGTATCTTGAAATTCAAGAATAAATACAGAGATCAATTCTGTGATTGTTCCACCAACTATTTTACGTTTCATCTGTGGAGCCAACTCTTTACGGAACATAGTGAAGTAAGTGGGTAGTATTGATGGACCAAATTGCCTTATAGCAATCTTAATAATTCGGGTTAAATGTGTTTGGAGTACGTTTACCTTGATTTGTTTGTCATTATTCACACTTCTTAATAACGAGGAAACTTTGGATATATTCCCATCTTTAGCATGTATTTCACATTCAAAGAGATCAAAAATAGAGGAATCAACAGAAGAACGAGCAGCTATCAAGCTATTTACAGCTTCATCATATAATTGAGCTTCTAACTGAGAATAAATCAGGGCTGTATGCGAAAAAATAGATGTAGGTTGAAAAGCAATAGCCGACTTTGCAATGTTTATAGCATCATCATAATAACCAATAATATTTAGTTCAGAAGTAACCATAAGAGATCGATGCAAACTTTCTTCATCATCAACTTCTTCAAACGACAATAACGCTTTCCAACTTTCAATATATCTATTTAATTTTATAAGGCACAATACAATCAAAAAGCTATTAGCTGGTGAAAAATATTTAAGTTCATTCAGCCTTTTGCATATTGTTAGCGCCTCTTCCCATTGTTCAGTTTGATAATATGAAACACTAAGAAGTAATAGTGAATCTAAGTTATTTGGATCTTTTTCAAGAAAAAAATTTAGATTTTTAATTGATGATTGAAATTGACCCAAGTTAAAATAATTAAACCCAATTAAATAATAATATTTAAAATCAAAATGTTCAGGTTTAGTAGATTTCAGGACTTTAATTGACTTTTTATTTTTACCTTGTAAAGCTAACGCTGTAGCCAATACAATATTCGCACCCTCAGAATAACCATTTAGTTTGATACATTTCTCTGCATTTTTTTCTGCATCGATAAACTGCTTTGCATTAAAATATGCTCTTGATAAATAAAAATAAACACCAGTATTTTCAGGAAATTGTTTAATTAAATCAAGACCAATCTTAATTGAGATTTTATAGTTTTTGTTACCTAAATGCGCTCTTGTTTCTAAGTAAAGACTATCTTCAGCAAACCCTTCAGCCAACATTTTCTTAGCCAAATTTAAAGCATTTTCATAATTACCATCATCAAGTAATAGCAATCCAAGTGCATTTCTAATACCTATACTACGAGGATAAATACTTAAACCTTTTTCGGCATATCGTATTCCCTCTTTACTTTTCCCAGCTTTACTAGCCACAGACACTCCATTTATATAGTCAACTTCTGATCCTCGTTCTTTTATTAACTTTTCTCCCGCTGCAAAAGCCCCTTCATAATCCTGGTTCAACCAACATTTTCTTCCCTCATCATCCAAAGCATCAAGAAACGGCTCTTTACCATCCTTGTTAAATTCCGCAACGGCTGCTTTTATATGGCGAAGATCAAACAGATCTACATGACCATTTAGACCTAAATCAAGTTTGTCATGACGCTCTTGCAGCTCTTTTACGCTGAACCAGCCGCGTAGCAGATCAACAAACAGTTGCAGATATTCCGACCTGTTATCTTTTACCTCAAAACAGAGGCGCATCAGTGGTTCGGCTAGTTCACACAGGGTTTTTTTACCGCGCTTATGGCGCAGAACAACACCATGATCTCCAAGTCTGGCAATCTCCTTGGCTGCTGTTTGTGGGGTCATTAAACAGTGGGAAGCTACATCACCCACCGCTGTTGGTTTGTGCATACGGGCTAAAAAGGATGTGATTTTACGTTGTCCTGGGGATAGATCTTTTATTCGTGATTGATAATAGGGGGTGAGATCATCCACCATTTTGGCAAATGGTTCGGTTAGCTCATACAGTGATTCCTTGGTTAAAAAAGGGAACAGGGTGACACAGGCTCGATGGTTGCCACCGGATAGATGGTGTATTGCCCCGGCTCTGGCACGACCAAGTGGTGTCTCCAATGATTCTGCAAGCTCTTCTCCTGCTTTGGTTCCTGCACCTATGGCGCGTTTTTTTAGCAGATCTACTACTTCATCTCCATTAGCCAATGGACCAAGGTTATTTATATTGAAAAAACCATAAAACGAACTCTCTTTTTTTCTAATGCTTTCTGATAGTGATGGTGATGCTGCAAGTATTGTCCAGAATGGATGCTCCTGGATAAATGAACGCCATTTCCACTGCCCATCACTACCCAACCCAGCAAGAAGATCCGCCAGATTTTCACATATAAGCAGAAGGGTTTTACCATTTGTAAATTTGATAAGAGATTTTTCTGTCGCCCTTACCGATGCAGCATGATTTTTGGAATTGTATCCAGCTCTTATATTGGCCTCTTCTTCTAGAAATTTTTTACCCCCTTTTTCCTGACCTAACGAGTGGAGAATTTGCAAAAGAAACTCAAGATAGGAGTCTATCTCCCACTCCTCTTCTTTAAAATGTGCTAAGAGAAATTTTCCATCTGTTTCTTTGTTTTCTCGCATACGGTTTGCAATTAAATGGACAAAATGGGTCTTTCCAGATCCCCTTGGTCCAATCAACAAGAAAAAATGTTTGCCTTCCCCAACAATTGAAGCGGTCAAACCATCCATCACCTCTTCTATCAGGTTTTCTCGCCCAACAAAAAGTCGCTCCAGATCCTCTGCTGTCATAAGCTGGGGGTTGTAACGTGAATTATTGATATAGATACTCATGTTCGGTTCTCCAACCACCACTTTTCAACCATTTTCCAACGGAATCTATATGTAGTTTCAGGGGTACGCATTAGATAGTGGTCGCGCCACAACAGATCTACCACATCTTTTATAAGCTCAGCTTCAACCGCAGAATCATTACTACGAACAAGGTTGATGATTTTTTCTAAACCTATGGGCTGCTCTTCTGTAGAGAGAGCATTGAGAATTATACGAGCGATAATTTTTTCATCTGCTTCATAATATTTATCCAACCTTGTTGCATAATCTTGTAGATCTGCCGTATCTCTGGGATCGTTAACAAGAAAATCAACAGCAGCATCTACACCATCAATGGTTAAAGGATATTTACCTCTTTTTAATAGAGCTGCAATGTGGTGTACATAATAGGCAAAACCTTCAACTTTGTTGGCTATCTGGTTAGCCAGATCATCCACATTATCTGGGGGTGGTGCTATATTATTGAGCAGAAGATCTCTAGATAAATTTATTGTATCACCTTTGCTTAAAGGTTTAACCTCAACCTGATACATATCATTTACCGGAGTATTTGGATTGCCAGCCAGTGAAAGTCCCCGTAATACCAAATGCAGACCAATGGACCCGGTAAAAACCAAACGCAGATTAGTATGTTTTTGCCTTAACACCCTTAACTGGTCTAAAAGATCCATGGCAACATCATCACCTTCGTTGCGTTTGATCTTGTGTAGCATAACGGGAAATTCATCCCAAAACAGAACCACTTTTTTATCTGTTCCTGCTGCTGTTATT
Organism: Magnetococcales bacterium; assembly: GCA_015232405.1. Classification (GTDB taxonomy): domain Bacteria; phylum Pseudomonadota; class Magnetococcia; order Magnetococcales; family JADFYX01. The sequence goes on from JADFZS010000186.1 coordinate 7,759, forward strand.
AGTTCTTCTATTGTATTGGCTAGATGATCTCGCCAACGATTTTTAGCGTTGGGTAGTTCAAGAATCCAAATTTTCTTTGGTATAAAACGCCAAGCATGGTAGGCCTTGCCGAGATATTTTTTCAACCCTGGCAGGTTGTCTTCAACTGTATAGAAAATTGAGCGCACCAGATCTAATACCGTATTATTTTGAGATAGGTCTTGATAGAAAGTGATACAGTCATCCATTGAAGAGTCGCGCATTTTAAAAATAATGGAGCTTTTACCAATACGCCTTTCCGCCGCGAGTATCAAACCTTGCTGGTCCAGTATGTCCCAATACTCTTTTATCTCCTCATCACGACCAACTACATCTTTGGGCGCGAGCCTGCCACCAGGATTAATTTTCATCATATCTTCTCCTCAACACCATAAAGATCCATGCCCAGATATTGAAATCATTATATACGACAAAAATGTCGTACGTCAATGTTGTCGTACGACATTTTTGTCGTACGACAACATTGACGTACGTTATCCATGTATCTAAAATATGTTTTTTAGTTACAGAAAAAGACAGGATAATTTTTATAATTTATTTCTGTTACAACAGCTTATAAACACAATTTACCATAAAAACACATGCTCAACAGCCTGGTAACAAAAGTTGAGCATGTGTAGATAAATTCACTAGTGTCCGGGACATAAGTTTTATTGGCTTGTAACATCATGTTAAGAAACATAAAAATACGGTTATTCCTCGT
>JADFZS010000187.1 GCA_015232405.1 Magnetococcales bacterium
GTGACGAGTTCATTACCCTACTAAAAGAAAAACACTTGATTGATTATTTCAGGGTCCATTCTGAGCTAAAAGAAGCATTTATCGAAGGCTTCAGATTTGGCTATGAGAGTAGAACAGCAGATTTAGTGCTAGGTCCACATGTCGAAAAAGCAGCAGGAGATATCGGAGCAGACATGGCAGATGAATTTGTTAAGGTGATTGATGAGTTTGAAAGAGGTTGGCCAAGAGTACTGAAAGATGCGGTGAATATATTTGTTACCCTAATAATTGAGGGGTCATATGCAGATCGTGAAGCATTTATTAAGCATTCGATGGAAATATATAGAGAAAAATATAAGAAAACAGCAGCAATAAATAAAAATCCCACACAAATGGCATATACAGAAGGAGGAACACTTCTACATTTGAATGTCCATGCGGTTCTTACCCTTCCCACAGAAGCACAATTTAAAGCGGCAATTTATCATAATTCCTTTGTCGCAATGGGTGACGAAATGGGGAAAAATTATCGGCATAACCTCATAAAAAGAGACGCTGTAATAGAAAGACTAAGAAGAATAAAACCAGCATTTAAGGAAGTAATCGAGCCAAGGGGAAATAAATCGAAATCAAAGTGGTGGTATAACTACGTAGAGTTGAGAAAGCACTTCGTCCGAGGATACCAAGGTTCAGATGGTTCATCAGTATTTAAATCAATGGCAATTGAAGCAGAGATAATTGGGAAGTGAAGAAGGAAATAAGCGCCACCAAAATATAAGAGGCAAAAGTATTTATATGCGCAGTATAGGGAGTAGAATGTCATGAAAAATTATAACAAGAAGAATGGTATATCAATAATTGCGTTAGTGGCACTTTTCATATTACTTCCAACAGTCAATGCAAATGCTGGTTGCGGAGATAGAATCCAAACGTTTCTATATGACTATGTTAGCTACGAACACAACAGAAAAATGAGCAGTGTATGGCAACAATTGGTGAACAAAAAAGGGAATATGACAAGCCGACAGATTTGCCAAATAGCCGCAGGTATGAGACAGTCATTGGGAGTAACAATTGAAAATCTCAATATAGCGCAGAATGCAAAACAAGGCACTGGAATCATAAGAAAAGAGCTGTTCGGATATAATAGCAAACGGTTGGCAAAAAAAATTGCGGCTGACCCAACATCGAGTGGAGGCTTTGGTATATCAGATGTTGGCCGTCTCAAAAAATGGATAGATGTGTTTCGTCGTGCGACAAGCAACAATAATCTTTGTCGGTTTGTAACTATACCAGTATCAAGGATGCATCGTCTGGGATGGAGAAAAAAAGACTGCCCAAGATGAAGCTTCAGGAATAAGATAGCTAGGCAGACACTAGAAGCAAGCTCTCTCATAGCAACTTAGGAAGACTACAAACTGCAATATTTTCTTCTTTGCAGTCACCGTAGTGGTAGCCTAATTGGATGAAAGCATGTCCTGTCCAATGGCAAGACTGCTCTACAAAGGTCTTGCGTAGTCCATAGGGCGACCAAGACACTGGGCGAATAGTTGAGATGGATTGAATCGATGTTAATCGATGAGATATTACGATTAAATCAAACGTCCTAAACCATTTACAGCATTATTTTTGAGAGTATCACGACCGTCATAGTAACGTATCATATCGGTGTGACTGTGACCTGTAGCGTTGAGGATTGAAATAAAATCCTCTCCATTGTTCAAGGCAAGTTCAATGAATGTCTTACGTAGAGAATGAGGAGTGATTGACTTCTGCGGAATGACCTTTGAAGCGATTTTTTCAACTACACGGAAAATCTGAGTAGGGGATAGAGGTTTGCACAACTCCTTTGTAGCATTGTTTTGAGTTGGCGTGATGATGTAGGGGCAAAAGTTGGCGTAAAGCTCCCTGTACTCTCCCAGCAGATCACAAAGAGCCTTTGGAATTGGTAGAGTCTTGTATGTTCCACCTTTTTGATACACGTCTATTGAATGTTCTGCATGGTTGATGTCATTCCATTTGAGCTTAGACACTTCGGCACGTCTTAGAGCAAGATTGAACAAGAAAATCAAAATCAGATAATCCCTATAAAATCTTTGGCTCATCCTGTAGTGGGATTTTGCAAAATGGAGCAAGTCCACAACTTCACCACGACTAAGGCTTGCGGTGCTGGACTTTTTGCGAGTCTTGAGAGTTTGGAATCCTGCAACTGGATTTTTCGGGTAGTGGTAGACGTTGATCAGATTCTTGAAGAATGAACTTAGACAATAAGCCTTCATTGGTAATCAGGATCTGCTTTGATTTTTCCTGGTAAGAATTGATGGCCGTCACCAGCTCATGAAATGGAATTATGGCCAAGTCGGACAAGTTGAGAATATCCGCACTTCTAAAGAACTGGTTCAAGTCGCTCCTGTAGGCAATCCGTGTGTGTTCACTTCTCCGAGTCTGCAAAAATTCCTCGATGATTTGATCTATAGTCAAACTGGGAATAGTCGGTTGATCTCTGCTAAATCGTGGGGAAGGGCTAATAATGGAGCGGTCGGCGGTCGGTGTTGTGCTGGTTCACCGGAAATTGATCAATCTGTCTTTGCATTGTGCAATCAAGGGCGGTTTCCCACAGTCCCACAGGGCTCCTTGGAATGTTTGGGGTTCCATGGCCATGTGGAAATGTGGAAAACCGCCCTTGGTCGCTAGAGTCTCAGTGTCTTCTTCAGAGCGATATGCTCTTCCATCAATTCCGCCAGCACCTCGTTTTTGACCAAAAGTTTGGCTTCCAATGCAGCAATTTTTCTTTGTTCTTGCCGTCTGTGAGAGCCTTTTTCACCAGCCAATGTAGCCGCAGCATTTTCGAACAATGCACGCTGCCACTTGTAGAACATGGTTGGATGAATGCCAATTTCGTCACATAAATCTGAAATTGCTTCCTTTTCCAGCAGGTGTCTCTTCAGTATAATGGCCTTCTCTTCATAGGTGTACCGTTTTCTCTTCTTGTCCATTTTGCCTCCATAGAGTCGATCTTATTTCATGTCTGATTTTGATCAATTCCAAGTGACGCGGAACAGTGTGATGTTTTTCACACTGTTTGCGGTCTGTACGCTATCAGATTGCTTTTTCATAGTGGGTAATGGTTAGGGTTCATAGGACTTGAGAAAATCTCTCTTCGTGCTTCCTGTGAAGACAAATTTTGAAGGCAAGATTTCAGCTTGAGCGAAAAGAGTCTTTTTCAACATTCATGTACTATAATATGCATTATGGTACATGGAATCCAGTCTTTTTAGTTGACTGGTTTGGTAAGTTCTGAGTTACGTTAAACGTGAGTGTTGGATAGGAATATTGCAGAGGATTTTTCGGTATCCTCTACCAATGAATCTCAACGATTCCAAGTAATATGCAATTTCTCTTTTGTAAATTTATGTTTACAAGCTTGGTAAATCTCATATGAAGACCATTTCTTGCATTTTGGTTCGTTCATTGTGGTTAGGGTTATGTGCTCAATATTACTGCTCTTTCCCGTGTTGTCAAATCAAATATATGTACCTCATAAGGAAAGTATCATTTCTCAGCTTTGCGAGGATAAATCAAGCACAGAAAATTAGTTTGGAAAATGTTATTTTCTTCCTGACTCATTCGGAGTTATCCTTGCAAGGTGTGCTAGCTAAGAGTCTTCTGTCAATGGGGTTGTCTCCCCCAGACCTACATTCCCACTTCTTCCCACCATCTGTAGTCCAAAACAAAAGAGTCTTATTTTTCACCATTTCTCGTTGTGATTTTAGCGTTGCTGTTATGGTATATTCCGAACCAATTCCCTGACCTTCGACTCTACATGTATACTTCCAAAACGCTTCTTCGCCTAAGTTTGATTTAGGCAGATTGCTTGGGAATTTCCCATGCTCATCATAATGAGCATTCAGTACTTTTGTAAGCTGGATGGTATAATTCAATACGTAGTTGATTTCTAGTTTTTCATCATTGTATAAAATTGCAAAGGGCTGGAAGAAAACGAAGTAAGCTAAGATAATGATTGGAAGAATGACAATTATCACAATGTATTTCATGCAGGTGTCCTGCTAAGCGTTGATTTTGAACCATTTAACAACTAGTTATAATAGCAGATTTTGTGCTTAGTTCAAACCTAGTATGTATCACATCAGGAATTATGGTACATGGTGCAAGGCTATTTTTATGCCTGGTTTTGTGAGTTTCTGGCTTACGATATTTTACAAGATTTTTAGCCTTCTTATCGAATTGAACATCATATTATTGGTATCGTTATGGTGGTCTGTTCCAGTTGCTGGGAAAATGTTGATATCACAGGTGTTTAGATGATAGTGTGCGCTACAACTGCTGGGTGGAGATAAGGTGGGTATTAAACAACACATGCGTTACTTATTTAAGAAAATTTTCAAATTCATTTTATTAACTGTCATTGTGATTCTCGGTATAAATATTATGACACATTATTGGCTTGGACCCCTTGTGCAAAGAAATTTTGACGAAATTGACTTGCGCGATGCTTTACAACTGTCATTGGGACAAAAGGTTAGTCTAAGCGAATATTATACAAAATATGGAAAATTTCCCGACAGGCTTTTAGGTACGACTTCTGCCAGGAATGTAAAGAAAATGGTAGGTTATGGAGTTGGATCTACATACACAATTACAACAACAGCTAGTTCAAATCGTCTAAATGTGCGGGATAAAACATTTATATTTTGGACTACAGATGGTGGAGAAACTTGGGATTGTAGTCCTGGGTGGCAAAACCCTGTTGAATTAAAGCTATTACCAAAATCTTGTCAAAATATGCCTCCTGAAAATTTTTTGTAAGGACGGTTATCTTGCATAAAGGTACGAAAGGCGACATTGGAAGCCTAGCGAACAATTTCTCCGTTTCCTGAAACTACCCCTATATGGGTGTTTATACTGAATATCCATAGGCTATCAAATCAAGGTCATGTACCTCATCAGGAATTATAGTACATGGAATCCAGTCTTTTTAGTTGGCTGGTTTGGCAAGTTTCTGAGTTACGTTAAATTTAGAGTTCCAAGAGCCTCCATTCTGACCGCCAATCCGGACTACAAATTGGGAGGTAAGAGACCAATATTACAGACACCACGTTTATAAAAGCCTTTTTTAATATATTTTTGGATTATATCGTCGTGACTGCCACATTGCCAATTTTCCCCACCGTCGTTGGTCCATAACATTACCGCCATACCACCTATTCCTGGTATACGTGGTATAATACCCGAAGTGCTGGGTATTTCAGGCAAAATTGCTGTCATGATGTAAACAGTTCCCTCCCCTTTTCCAGAGAGCTTTTCTATACGATGTTTATATACATATTCCATTCGGCGATTGTCAGGATTCTTGATTTGAAGCTTAGTAGCTATTTCAAGTGAGAAAAGTTCGGAAAACTCTCCATGTTTATTGTAGTGATCTTCTAAGGGGGTTTTTAGTGGTGATAGCAGATCAATAACAATCTCGGATATGTGTCCATGCTGAAATTGTTCGTCCCTAAACTGCTGTACATGATGCATTGCATACAAACCGAGCACTATCAAAAAAACAAACAAAAAACCTAAACATCCCCACCCATTAGGTTTTGGCTTTTCTGCATTTATATCTATTGGTGACATGTCTTGCATCCTAGTTCAACTGGAAACGGTAATCCTACCGCCAAAATGTGAGCACCATTGGGTTTTCCAGGGTAACACCGTTGACGTTACCACTGTAGCCAAGGTTAAAAGAGGATCTAAAAGGCTGGAAATTATCACGTTGTTTATTCGTAGGTGATGCGGGAATGGTTTCACAGGCCAACCTTCAAACTCTATACAAAGGGGGTGACAAATATCTGCTGGCCATGCCCATGCGCCGGGGTGACGAAGTAACGCAGGAAGATTTGGCACAACATCTCAAGGTGCTCATGGTTTGGTAGGTATTTTGCGTGATATAGCAATTTACAATAGAGCACTGACAGATTCTGAAATATCAAATATATATGGTCAATAGTGTGCATGTTTCAAGTTTAATATTTTTAAAAAAACATATTCTTTATCTGTAGTAGCTCACAAATTGTACTCCCCCGGTTTTATGGCGGGGGAGTACAATTTTCTTTAAGCCTACTGTATTAGATAGTTACATAATAGCAGGATTGATGGTTACTTCTATATCAGCAGTACCAATTGCACCTAGCTCATCCGTAGCTGATAATCTAAATTTAAGGATTTCTACAGTAGACACGTTTGGAGCTGTGAACTTTGCTGTGCCAGTATCAGCTCCAGAAAGTGTAACTGAAGTACCACTCAATTGGGTCCAGGAATAGCTGACTACCACACCATCCCTATCTGTTGCTCCACCTGACAATTTTACTGTTTCACTTGCAGTATACGTCAGAGATGTCAGCGTACCAGTACTGTTGTTTATCCATACATAATCAGTATCTCCATAGACAAACACAAAACCGTCAAGATCACCATCATTATCTAGATCAGCAAGGGCAATGGAACTGCTATTTGAGTGGGTATTAGGCAAAAACCCTCCATCTGAAAAATGTCCCAAACCATCATTTAACAATATCCAATCAGGTTGTCTGGAACCAAGATAATGAGTGAATATGACATCAAGGTCACCGTCTCCATCCAAATCTCCAAGGTCCATACCTCTAATATCAAGTCTATAACTAGGATTACCAAGTTGCTGCCCTGTACTAGTAAATTGCCCAGAGCCATTGTTTATCCATACTCTTGATCCAACAGAGATATTGGCATTTGAATTGATCCCCATAAATATGTCGAGGTCGCCATCACCATCTAAATCTCCAAGTTTCACATCTTCACTAGAATAATTGAGAGCGTAAGTTCCGTGGTAAACATTGAAGGATTGTCCGCTGTCAGTAAATGTACCTTTACCATCATTCAAGAAAAGTTTGTCAGTACGAGTTGACCCACTGGCTATTACAAAATCAGAGTCACCATCACCATCCACATCTCCCACACTGATTCCTCCACCTGATGGTAGACTTTGGCCTGTATCTGTGAACAATCCAGAACCATTATTAAGCAAAACTCTGCTAGCACCTTGATTTAATACAAGAGCATCAAGATCACCATCTCCATCAACGTCTTCCAGAGCAACAGCGGCTGTTTTGTCTACACCTAATACCTGCCCACTGTCCTGGAAGGTTCCATCTCCATTATTTAATAAAATATGGTTAGGTCGTGGTGCTGCGGCCGATCCAGTAGTCATTCCTACAAAAACGTCCAGGTCGCCATCATTGTCTAGATCCCCCAAAGCAACCGCCCAAGTGGCGTGGGTAAATCCTGAAGCAGTTCCTACCCGCTGTCCGCTATCGGTAAACTTCCCTGTTCCTTCGTTCATATAGATTCTGTCTGAGGGTCCGAAACGAGGAATAAATGCATCTAAGTCGCCATCATTATCCAAATCTCCAAGCGCACCATTAGTTGTGCCTGATGGAGCTAGACCTTGATTAATGCCTGTCATGTTAACTTTACCAACAATATTAACAGATGGAGCATCATTAACTTTGTTGATGGTTACAGAAATTGTTGCAGTATTTGAGTTACCCTGCCCATCATTTGCCGTGAATGTGAAAAAATCGCTTCCACTGACATTAGGATTTGGAGTGTATGTAAAACTTCCTGTGCTAGTATCGGTAATGTTTTCTGTGCCTATCACACCATTAGACTTAATGGTGAATGTAAGTTGATCTCCATCAGAATCACTGGCATTTAGTGTGCCCGTAAGAACTGTATTTTCATCTATAGTGAAGGAACCATCATTTGCCACTGGAAGAGAGTTCTCTTGTCCAATTTCACCACCAATTTCACCATCATGCTCACCATCACCATTGCTCTGATCAATAATTGTACCTTTTCCTCTTTTCTTAGCTAACCGAGCTCTATGCGGTTTTTCCAATTTGATGAAAAATGTTTCATCAAACTCATCTACATTGTCCTTAACTGTTGGAACAGAAATGTTTTTCTCAGTTTCTCCTTTTCTAAAAATTAGTTTCCCGGATACATAGGAAAAATCTTCATCTTCATACGCTGTTTCTCCCTGAGCATGATATTTCACTGATACTTTTTTATTCGAAGGTTTTGAAAGAGTTACCGTAAACTTAGCACTATTACCTTCGATCACTTTAACATTATCAATTTTGATGCTCAGACCTTTCTTGGTATGTCCTTCTTTCTGGCACTTTCCAATGGTATCTCCATGACCAAGATGCCCTTTTAATGCAGAACTAGGAACGTTCATGGTTTTTTCAGCTGGTGTTCCTGGTTTATGGCAAATAGTGCCTTTTTCTTTCTTGCCTTTGAGCTTTATGACTTCAATTGAATACAATACTTCAGTGGATGTATTGACTCCATCAGTAGCTACCACACCAACCTTGAAATGGCTTTCTTTCTTAAGTTTCTTTGAACCAATTTTTGTAATGGAGATTTTGCC
>JADFZS010000188.1 GCA_015232405.1 Magnetococcales bacterium
TCTAACAAACTAATTTTTAGTTTTTAACATATTTCGCTGAACTTTAACATCGTTAAGTTATTTTTTTATTGTGAGGATATGAGTTTGCTTAGTTGTGTTGTTTTTAGAGCAGAAACTTCATATTTTTTTAAAAGGTGGGATTTCCAACAATTAATATTATGGTGTTTTTTCGTTAATTAACAGGGTTTTACATTTAGGAGCGGGCTTGCTTGCTAAGTTCCGGGTACTACATTCGCGAGCAAGCTCGCTCCTACAAATACAGGCAAGGCTTTGAATTTATTTGCAAAAATGACGGGGTATTGATGAGTTATGAAAAACCTTACTCTTGCTCCAGTTGCCACAGTTTGAACCTCTCTAGAAATAGGGCCTCTAATTTTTCTATTACCTCTTGGTCGGGGGTTCCGGTTATTTTTTCCATTAACAGGCGTGAGGCATCGTCTAGCAAGCTCATGTCGGCATCGATCATGGGGTAGCTCTGTTTTAGACGTTTTAGGGCTTTTACTGCGGTTTCGTCGTCTGGTTTGGGTAGGTCTAGTGGCTCTTTGCTTATTGGTTGTTCATCTGTTTGTTGTGATTGTAAAAAATTGGCAAATTGAATCAGGGTATTTTTATTGACTTTGTTTAATTCTCTAAATGCAGCCAGAAGCTCCGCCCGCTCTTTGTCTTTGGTGATCATAGCCTGTTTTTACCCTATTTGTTTAACGTGGTTGTTTGGGTAGGAACCGGGGTGAAATCTACAGGAATTTTATCTCCCACCGAAACAACACGTTCAACCGCCATCAATAATAGCGAAACCGACAACACTATAATTGTAATTCGTCCATTGGTGCTTTTGATCCAGTCTGAAAAATCTACGTTTGGGGTTTGTGGATCATCATAATCGTTGGCAACTTGACCATAGCCGTTGGTCTTATCTGCCCCTTGGCGACTTTGCCACAATTTACGAAGGCCGTGGAATAGTGCGATTATGGCAATTGCGCCCAAAAGTATCTGTAAAAAAATTCTCACAACAACTCTCCCGGGCTATAACTAGCTCAAACAGTTTATAAATTGGTGGGTAATTCTAGCTGTTGCTCCCCACACGTTGATATCACCTACATCAAATTCTACTGGCTCTAAAGCAGAGGGGGTTAAAAATTTTGTTAACGGTAGGGTCAACACCTCTGCCACCTCCCTGCTATCGGGTACAAGATCCAAGGGTTCTTCCAACACACCAACAAACGGGTAGATAATATAACCAGTTGAGTGGGTTGTTACACTGGGCAGTTTACCCAACAACTGTACCGGGCGTACTGTATCTCCCAGCTCCTCACGGGTCTCCCGTAGGGCAGTATACAACAGAGATTCATCGCTATCTTCCCAGCACCCCCCAGGAAAGGCAATTTGTCCCTTATGGCTGTATACCATTTGGGAACGGCGTATTAAAAGAATATGCCAGCCATCACTACGCTGCAACAGAGGTAACAACACCGCCGATGGTCGAGGTTTGCTGTTGGCATCTAATGCTGTATTTTCCTCAACAGTGGAACCTAAATTGCTTGTTTCATTTTTTAAACTCAAGCAACTGATAATCTGTTGCTGAGATAAATTTGCTAAGTTATGTTGTTTGTCCAGGTTTTGCTTTGTTACATTCAACGCTATTACCATTTTAACTTTTTTTGGCAGTTTTAATTTGACCTGCTGCTAGCTGCCAGTTATCTGCTTGTGAGCTTTTTAAACTATGTCCATGCACCCTATCATTGTTAACTTAACCTCTGGAACACACAAAATTTGCACCTGTGGTGAAAGTATGACCGCCCCCATTTGCGATGATTCAGAGGGACCACCTTGTCGTAAAGCTCCGTCTATCACCCTAGAAGCAGCTAAAACTGTACCCATATGCGCTTGTGGTCGTACCCAGACGGCTCCCATTTGTGATGGTAGCCACGGTTATGAAAAAGGCAGGTAAAGCCAGTACATACACCCCTTTTAAAAGAGCTTCATACCATCTTTAACCCATACCAAATAGTTTCAAAACAGGCTTGGAGTTTGGGGAGCCTCCCCAAAGTATACACCACTAAGAGCAGCCGATGATTTCAAATCCAATCTAGTTTGATTCTATACCAAAAAACCAATTGATGGAAGATTATTGGCGAGAGAGGCGGATAATGGGAATACTGCCCACTTTATCTCTAACGACCATTAAGGTTTTATCCGGCATAGCCACCTGAGGCTGCGCGGAAGCCAAGATAATGGGCCTTTTTTGTGGGGTTGGTAGTGGAGTACTGGCAGGTCCCATGGATCTGCTGGATTGCATCCTGGGTTTGGCTGGAATATCAGGAGCCATTCTTACGGTTTTCAGCTTGTTGGAAAAATGGCGTTTTATGGAGATGTGGGGTTTATTTTTGCTGTTGCGATAGGGTTGGCTGGATTTCCAACTAGCAGCAGTTGTCAATAAGCGACGTTTATCGGTTAGCACCAAAGTACCGTTGGGTTTTTTATAACGATAAATCCGTTTAGGGCCGACATTGCCACCGGGACGAAACTTTGCAAAGTTTTTTAAAACATTCTTTACATATTTTTTTGTCTCAACGTATGGTGGCACTCCACCAAAACGGCTAACGGCAGTTGGTCCGGCATTATATGCAGCAAGGGCCAAACGTACATCAGAAAAACGTTTGAGCATTCTTTTTAGATAACGTGCTCCGCCTCTTAAGTTTTGCTCAGGGTTGTAGCGGTTTGTAACCCCAAGTTCACGGGCTGTTCTTGGCATCAACTGCATAAGACCAACCGCACCCTTTTTTGAAACAGAGTGGGGGTTGAAGGCCGACTCAACAGCAACCATGGAGCGCAACAAAAAGGGATCGACACCCTCTTGCCGGGCTACTTTATATATTAGACGCTCAGTTTTGATTGATATTTTAGATGCTGCCTCAGCAGGACCACCCCAAAAAATCAGACCAAATAGCAGGGCAAAGAGTAAAGATAATTGGTGCATTTTATTATTATTAACACAAAAAAATTCCCCCCATCTGTCTGCCACAAGCTCCCTCTCCTTGGGTAGTGTTACGACGATGGCTGAAGAACATGTTATCGTTTAAGTAGGTGCATAAATCAACATCAACAATATTTTGAGTTAGTAGTTGCATACCTACCAGCCTATCCCGTACATAACCGGGCAGATCGAAACGAATTGTAACGTTTTTCCTGTCATAAGAAAAGAATCTTTGGCAACCCAAGCCCGATATATTTTTATCTTGGGCAATAAAGCGATCTCTAAATTGGGCATCAACCTTATAATTTTCCTGATGAATTGCAGGACCGATAATAGCAAAAATTTTATCTGTTTTGGCCCCAAGTTGTTGCATTTTATTTACAACTGACTCAACAATTCCCCCTTCAGCCCCTCGCCAACCGGCATGGGCAGCTCCGACAACACGGTTTTTAACATCGGCAAATAAAATAGGTACACAGTCGGCAGTCATGACCCCGATAGCGATATGTTTTTTGTTGGTTACCACCCCGTCGGCATCTGGAGTGACATTATCTGCAAAAGGGGCAACAACGGTTTTTGTGCCATGCACCTGGTTGATAAAGCATAGCTCTTGGGCTTTTGGGGTTAGGGCTTTTAGCAGGGCTTTTCTATTATTTTTTACGGTTTTGGGATCATCTCCAACATGCAGCCCCAGGTTTAATCCTTCGTAGCCGTTTTTGCTGTTTCCACCTATTTTTGTGGTGAAGAAAAATTTAACCCCGTCGGGGGTGGCAATATTTTTTAAAGAAACAAATTTAATTTCTTGATTTTTCATTAGTTATCCATCATATTGTCTGGCTCTGATTTATTACATAATCCTTTGCTCCCTGAATAGACTAACAATTTTCGGGGGGCTGCTGCTAACTAATGTTTAGTTTTGCAGTATACTCTAAAACTCACAAGGGAGCGCTATGGCTTATTACGAGTCCATTATTGTCATCCGTCCGGATCTAACAACCGAGCAGATCGAGACTGTTACAAAACGGGTGAACGAAATCATTTCCAACAACGGCGGTAAAATTCTTCAAACAGAGCTTTGGGGTCGTCGTCAGCTGGCCTACACCGTTAAAAAAACCAACAAAGGTTATTACGTCTTTAACGTCATCGAGGGTGGTGGTCCATTGATCGCAACTCTGGAAGGGTTATTGATGATTGACGAGGATATTCTTAAATTTATGAATATTCGGGTCAACAAGCCAATTTTGGACCCAACACCATTGGCACCAAACGCTGAAGCTCCTAGCACATCTGCTCCTTCAGAGATAGACGCAGAGATTGACGCTTTTGAGTCAAGCGAGGATGCAGTGTCTGATTTGGAAGAGACCGATGTGGTTGACTAAATGTCCGGGCTGGGAGGGCCGGAATCGGGGCTAGCCAACCAGATTATATTACAGGGTGTGGTTATACAGCCGGCTGAATTTCGATTTACTCCTTCTGGTAGCGAGGTTGCTCTTTTGGTTGTGGAACATATCAGCCAAAAAGATCAATCGGCTCCCATTCAACATTTGGAGTTGAGAATGCCCATAGTAGCTCTGGGAGATTTAGCCCAAAAATGTCATGAAATTACTGTTGGACAAAATATTCGTGTAGAGGGAAGTTTAAACCAAAAAAGGTGGATTAGGGATGGCAAGGTTCGTTGGGGAAAGATAGAGCTATTTGCCAACACAATTCAACTGCTAGACGAAAGACCGACAGATATCAATAATTAAGTAACTATTATATTTAGGATATAACAACCATGTTTGATGCAAACGAAAACGCAGAAGGTGGCTCCGTAAGACCAAGAGCGGCACGTCCCGCTAGTTTTAAACGCCCATTTTTTCGTCGCCGTAAGGTGTGTCTGTTTTGTGCCGATAAAACAGCGAGAATTGATTATAAAGATCCCAAAACCCTAGGCCGTTTTATCACCGAGCGGGGCAAGATGATTCCTAGCCGTATTACAGGTGTTTGTGCTCCCCATCAGCGGCATTTGAGTAAGGCGATCAAGCGGGCCAGGGTTATTGCTCTTTTGCCATATTTGGTAAAATAAGAGCAGGGGTAATCTAGCTGGTATTTTATGAGTTGCATTTGATAATGCAGTTATTTTGGTTATGAAGCAAACCCGATGTCAGCTCTTCAATATCGCAAGGAGAAGCAACTAGATGCTACTTCAGAAGTTGACCGGAAATCCACTGCTTGCAGGAACACTCGCAGCTCTGCTTCTGATTGTGCCCTTGGGTCAGATATATCTGCTTTTTCCTCTGCAACTAATTGTGCCTCTACCTATTTATCTTATCGCGCTGCGACAGGGTAACAGGGAGGGACTTTTAGCAGCAGGTGTCCCGATTCTTTTTTGTTTGGGGCTTTTGGGTCAGGTTGCTCTGCCCTTGGTTTTAACCTATGTGGCGATGATTTTTTTCCCCTTGTTGGCTGCTTGGTTGTTACGGGGTGGCTGGCGACCCATTCAGGTTTTGGGTGGGGGTTTTATATTAAGTTTAATCTTTCTGGTTTTGTTTTTGCTTTGGTCGGCAATTACGGGCAATGCATTTCTAGATGGTATACATAGCCAATTAATGGTGAGCAAGCAGGAGATTCTGTCTTCCATGGGCTCTTCCAATCAGTTTGATGCCAAGCTGACTGTTGAGATGGAGCAGAGTCTGGATGAGGCGTTCAAGCTATTTGCCCTTCTGTTTCCTGCCATGTTTTTATCTAGTTGGTTTACGATTCAAGTTGGTAATCTGCTTTTGGTTCGCTTTGTTTTAAAGCGCTGGCAGATGCCGTTAATAGCCGAGCAGGATCTATCCTCATTGAGGATTCCGTTTTTTCTTGTTTGGCCGGTGATTGTTTTTGGTCTGTTGGCTTTTTTAACCACAGGCTCGTTGCAACAGTTTGGTATTAACATGGTGCTGTTTTTGGCGATACCCTATTTTTTTCAGGGGTATTCGGTTGTTCAAAAATTGTTCCAACATTACAAAGTTTCTGTATTTGCCCGGGTGATTTTTTACATGATGCTCGTTACATGGTCGGCGTTGATTTTAGCCGTCACTGTTTTGGGCCTGTTTGATACCTGGGTAGATTTTAGAAGTCGTCTAACAACAGGGGCGGATGATTCCCCTTAACTTATAGAGGCATATACCATGGAAGTAATTCTTCTGGAGAAAATCGGTAAATTGGGTGATCTGGGTGATAGTGTCCGGGTTCGTAGTGGTTATGGACGTAATTTTTTAGTTCCCCACGGTAAGGCTCTTCCTGCAACAAAAGAAAATCTTGCTGTTTTTGATGCACGTCGGGCGGAGTTTGAGGCACGGCAGAAAGAGATTTTGGATACAGCAAACGTATTGGCGGCAAAAATCGCAGATATCAAAGTGGTTTTGGATCGTCCGGCAGGAGCAACAGAAAAGCTGTTTGGCTCTGTTACCAACGCTGATATTGCCAACTTTTTCAGGGAAAACGATGTTGAGGTAGTGCGTAGTACAATCGACATACCCAGACCTATTCGTACTTTAGGTGAGCATCCTGTGCGTATTCGTCTACATCCAGACGTTATTCCTGAAATCACTGTAACAGTAGAGCGTACAGTTAGTCGTTAACTCTGTTTTAGAGGAAATTTTTTTAATGCCTATTTACGACTATAAATGTGATGGATGTCAGCACTGTTTTGAAGAGAACCACTCCATGTCGGCTCCTGCTATCAAGACCTGCCCGGAGTGTGGTCAAGACAAGGTGCGTAAGGTTCTTTCGACTGGTGGAGTATTAAATTCCATTAAAAATGGCGATAGTGGTACAGCAGCACCTTGTGGTCCTATGGGTGGCGGCGGTGGTTGTGCTGGTGGCATGTGCCCAATGTAGATTGATTTTTTGTGGGATCTGATTAGTTATAGAAAAGGGTTGGGTCCGGGTTTGGGTCTGACCTTTTTTTATGGTTGGTTTTTAAGATGTTTTTTATTATTAGGGGTGCAGGGGAATTATTTCCCTGCTGGGTTTGGGCAAAGCCCAAGGTTTTGCTTTTGTTTTTTAGGCCTTTAAATTTTTATTGGCGTGGGGGTTTGGGGACCTTGCAGGACCCACGCTTTTGAATTTTATGGCTTGAAGTCAAAGGCTTGAAGTCAAAGGCTTAAAGTCAAAGGCTTAAAGTCAAAGGCTTGAAGTCAAAGGCTTGAAGTCAAAGGCTTAAAGTCAAAGGCAGAACCTTGGGAGGCCTTGCAGGCCCCCAAACCCCCACGCTTTTGAAATTAAAGGCTTAAAGTCAAAGGCAGAACCTTGGGCGCTGCCCAAACCCGGCAGGGAGATAATCTCCCTGCACCCATAATAGTTTATTTTTTTTTTTTGAATAACTATAAATGGAGTTATTGCAATGGCGCGTATTATCGACGGAAAGAAAATAGCCCTATCCATACGTCAGGAGCTAAAAAATGATGTTGCCGAGCTAGAGCAACAAAAACAGGTGGTTCCTGGCCTAGCAGTGGTATTGGTTGGGCTAGATCCAGCGTCACAGGTATATGTGCGCATGAAGAAAAAAGCCTGTGCAGAGGTTGGTATAACCTCCTTTTCTCATGAGCTATCCAGTGAAACCAGTGAGGTAGAGCTGCTTAAGCTAATAGATCAACTAAATCAAGATCCTATGGTACACGGTATTTTGGTGCAGCTACCATTACCGTCGCAGATAGACGAAAGCAAGATTATCGAGGCGATTTCGCCAGCTAAGGATGTCGATGGTTTTCATCCTTATAGTGCAGGACAGCTAATGACGGGAGGTCCAGGTTTTTGGCCTTGTACGCCGTGGGGTGTGATGGAGTTGTTACGGGTGGAAGGTGTAGATCCCAAGGGTAAGAGTGCTGTGGTAATAGGACGATCCAATATAGTTGGTAAACCTGTTGCTATGATGCTACTTGCAGCCCATGCAACAGTTACAATCTGTCATTCCAGAACGCCGGATTTAGCAGCGGTGGTAAGACAGGCGGACATTGTAGTTGCAGCTGTTGGCAGACCTAGAATGGTAAAGGGAGATTGGATAAAAGAGGGTGCGACGGTTATAGATGTAGGCACCAATCGATTGGATGATGGATCTTTATGTGGCGATGTGGATTTTGTTGCAGCGAGTGAACGTGCTGCTGCCATTTCGCCATCACCGGGTGGGGTTGGGCCAATGACCATTGCGATGTTGGTTAAAAACACGATTGTAAGCGCGAAAAAAAGCTGTGGCCTAGCATAAAAAGCCTGTAAAAAAAAGCCTGTATTAATATGGGTTGAGGGAGATTATCTCCCTCATGGGTGTGGGCAAAGCCCACGGTTCTGCCGTTAAGCCTTTGTTTTTAAGCCTTTAATTTAAAAAGCGTGGGGGTTTGGGGGCCTGCAAGGCCGCCCAAGGTTCTGCCTTTGACTTTATGTCACTTTAATTTGAA
>JADFZS010000189.1 GCA_015232405.1 Magnetococcales bacterium
TCGGGATTTCCAGCGCCAGTACAGGCGGAATCCCTGCCGATGCCAGCCGATGACTGTCCTGGGTTGGACGATTACCAAGGCAAACCGCCAATCCGGCCAGATCCTGGACAACCAGACCCAGAAAACGCGATCCAACCTGCTTAACATGGGCCGTTTTGGATTCTTCCGTTTCAGAACTGCAACTTGGTGTCTCAAGGCCATGACCTCAAGACGGAGGCTGACGTTGGTTCCCACGTAAGCAGAAATGGCCTGGATGAGGGTGAGCAATTGCATTTTCATGCTCTGGAAGGATACACTGAAAATGCTTTGAAATCATGTGCGACGACATTTGCAAGCACCACAGCACCCTCCTCACTCACTCGTGACGATACTTTCTAAGCCAATTGAAGATTGCTTACCCCGCCATCAACGATGATCTCTTCACCAACAACAAAGGACGAATCGTTGGAGGCGAGGAATAGTGCAGTAGTTGCGACCTCTTCTGGAGATCCAATTCTTTTTAAAGGAACCATTTCTCGCAAACTATTTTTAGTAGCGGAGAGTTGATCCTGAGGCACTCCTAGTTTCTCTACACCTGGGGTATCTATAGGACCGGGACTAATTACGTTGGCTCTAATACCTCTCTCCAAACAGAGTTCTACCGAAATGGTTCTTGCCAATGCACGTATCGCTGCTTTGGCTGCTCCATATACTGACGCCCCTGCAAATCCTCTCGATTGCGCAATTGAGGAGATGATCACAATCGAAGCTCCATGCTTAAGATGGGAAAGTGATTTTTGGATGGTGAAGAATACCGCTTTGAAATTGACATTGGTCTGAAAATCGAAACTTTCTTCGTCAACATCAGCAAAAGGGGCCAGGGTTGCCATTCCAGCATTTACTACGAGGATATCGATCTTCCCAAACTGATCTGAACTCTCTTTATAGAGACGATCGAGATCGGCCATTTTAGTAACATCTCCTGTGACTATGAGTGTGTCATTACCAGTTTTTTGCGCAGTTTCCTCTAGCCTGTTTTTATCTCTGCCCATAATGACGATGGATGCCCCTTCCTCACTAAATTTCCTGGCAATCGCTTGCCCAATACCACTTCCGCCACCAGTTATCACAGCTACTTTATTTTCCAGTTTCATACTGTTTTACTCCTATGTATGTAAAAATCAATGTTGATTATTTAATTTAAGGGAAGATTTTGTTTATCACACAGGCATACCGGGTTTTACCGGGCTTCAAAGTGGATAGCAAGAGAGACAATTATCACAGGTCTCTTCCTCTTTTTAAGCGCTTGACAAAGGCCCCTGGTCAGCAGATTGATTTATTGCTGTCTATAGTTTATTTATTGGCAAATCCATAGCGGCGAGAGAGCTGCATATCTTTCACTAAGCTGCGAACATGAATTCCCAAGGAGACTATCTAGAAAAATTTATCTTTGCTTTGGGTAACTATGAATTTGCTCTAATACTTTTTCCCATGAAAAAATATTGGCTCCAGTTTACTAATAGATAGTCCAATACGGCGTCTGGCAATATATGTTTTATAATTGCGAAAAGGTGTACTGGGAAACCGACCCTATATCTTACCTTTGGTCTTGGACTTTCCAGCGCATGAACAACTCGTCTAGCTATAGCTTCTGCAGGTACGGAAAAATTCATTGGCCTGGTCGATTGATTTTGCTTAAGTAACTTTTTGTACTCACTAACGTGAACACCACTTCTGATGTCCACTGAATCCTGAAATGCAGGAAGAGAATTTTTCCTATAATTGGTGAAAAGAACAGGGCCAGTTTGAATCAATGATACGTGAATACCACTACCAACCAACTCTTGACGGAGAACGTCTGACAACCCTTCCATCGCATATTTGCTAGCCGTATAGGCCCCACGGTATTTTAGTCCAACAAATCCCATCAGGGAGCTGTTTTGTATAATACGGCCATACCCTTGGGACCGCATAACCGGAATCACCTTGCTTGTCAGAGAGTGCATTCCGAAAAAATTAGTTTCGAACTGATCTCTTAATGCTTGGGTTGGCAAATCTTCCACAGCACCGCGCAGACCAAAACCGGCATTGTTGAATAAAGCATCCAAACGACCATTAGTACGGATGAGCACTTGCTCCAAAGCATTTTCAATGGAAGCTTCATTCGTCACGTCAAGTTGCAAACATTGGAAACCTTCAGATATTAAATGCTCGACATCTTCAGGTTTTCGAGCTGTTGCAAAAACCTGAAACCCACGTGCGACCAAAATATCGATAGTACACCTACCAATACCAGAAGAGCAGCCTGTAACGAGAACACTTTTTTGCATATTTCTCAAACCTATTATCTAATCTATCTTTATTAGCATTATGTTATATTGCGTTCAATCGCATAACGCATAAGTGAAGCGTTGTTTTCCAACCCCATCTTATCCAATATCCGTTTTCTGTGTGTACATACAGTAGATTTGGCAATAGAAAGCTCTTTGGCGATCGTTGTAATATTCTTTCCAGATGCAAGAAGTCGAAAAACAGTGAACTCTCTATTAGTAAGAGTATTGTGTGACGGAAGACCAGCACATTGTTGCCAATTCTCAAGCATAACTTCGCCAACTCTTGGCGTTATATATTTTTTATTCTTGTTGACCTGACGAATACCTTCGATCAGAAGCGCTGTTGAGTCGCCTTTGGTTAAGAATCCTTTGGCTCCAGCTTTTAGAAACGGAATAGCAAGAGGATCTTCCTCGTGCATGGTGTAAATAAGAACTGACAGTTCATTTTTCATGCCCAAGATCCGATTCAGGACCTCCAAGCCATCTAAGTCTGGTAAAGTAATATCTAGAATCACAACATCAACATCAGTAGACCGAATCCTCCTAATTGCATCCTGGCCGCTATCTGCATATCCTATAACCTTGATATCACTCTGCCTATTAAGAACTTTTTTCAACCCTTCACGAACAATCTCATGGTCGTCTACAAGAAATACACGTATCATAAACCCTCCTCATATATATCCTGCAGTGTCCTGGGGATAATGATTTCGACAAGAGTCCCTCCACTTTTAGGTGTTAAAAATTGTATCGTGCCTCTCAATTGCTGGACACGTTCTTTCATTCCATCAATTCCCATACCTGGTCCTGCTAACTTTGATGGCTGTATTCCACAACCGTCATCACTTATTTTTAAGCTGATTTCTTTCTCGTTAAAGCCGAAAAACATAGAAACTTGGGATGCTCCTGCATGACGAGCAATATTTGTGATAGCCTCCTGCCCAATGCGAAACAAGATGATTTCCCTCTCATCATCAAGTCTAATATTTTTGGAGTTAGGAAGAATTAGTACAGAAAAATGGTTCTTATATTGATGCGCTTGCCACTCAAGTGCCGGCAGTAGACCGCACTGGTCCAATGTCTTTGGTCGCAAGGCTGATGCAATACGCCTGACGGTTGTTAGAGCTTGCGCGATAATTCCTGACAGCTCAATTATGTCTTCTCTTTGCGCCTGGATTGTAGCTTGCCCATGGTCGGCCAGCAGTAAATCAATTTCCAATCGAATGCGAGTCAAAAGGCTGCCAAGCTCATCATGAACTTCCAAAGAAATTCTTTTTTGCTCGTTTTCCAGCAACAAATGTTGATGTCGGGATAGGTCCCTCAGTTGTCGTTGGGATTTTAGAAGTTCCTTTTCTGCCTGCTTAAGTTCATTTACTACTTGGGCATTTGTAAATGAAATAGCAGCTTGGGTTCCAAGGATGCTAATCGCTTCGACCTGGAAAGGGGTAAATGAGTGAGTAGTAAGATTGTTTTCAAGATAGATAATATGGCTTACCTGCCCCTGATTTAGAAGAGGAACGCAAAGAAGTGATTTAGGGTTATTACGAATCACATAATCGGTATTGGCAAAATTGTAAGATTTACTAGCATCATCCAATACCAAGGGCTCTTTTGAGCGAGATATAAACTGCACTACCTCCTCTGAAAAAAGTTCTGTCTTCACCAAAACTGACTCTTCTATTTCCTGGTTTGGCTCTCCATTCTCACAGACAACTGCCAGCAGAGACATCTCACCTTTTTCCACAGCTATCAAACAACCACGTTGGGCACCTGCGTTTTCCATAACCACATGCAAAAGTCGGTTTCCAAGTTTATTTAAGTCAATCTCTTTGGAAATAGCCTGGGATGCTTTGATTACGCTAGGCAGGTTAAAGGGCATAGTCATGGATTGGGCCGAAGTTGTTTTGGATAGATGTGAATGATTCGGCCAACTAACGTCCAACGGATGAGAGCTTTTTGTATAAGTAAGAAAAAACCCGGGATATTTAGCATCAAGCTCTGCGACTTTAGCATTAGCTCCCCAACGGGCATATGCATATCTGGCTTCACTAAGATGGTAGCGGGTGAGGTGTTCAACTCCCTGCTGCATATAAAAATAACCCGCCAATTCAAAGGCTATTGCTTCTATATGGATGAATTCATGTTTACGAGCTAATTCAATAGCTCTATTGTATGCTTCATGGGCTTTTGAGCTTTCTCCCAATATCCGAAACCGTTCTGCTTCTACAAGCTGAACCATCTTTTCCAGATTCATGGGGCCATATTTGGCCCATTTCTTCATTTGCTTTTGATTTGCATTGACACGTTTCATCCATTGCTGTTGTTGATCTATTTCTCCATCGGTGTAAACAGCTAAATGATACAGAGAGTCAAAAAATACAAAAATTGGAACCTGGGCATTACCTATGATCGATTCCTGATTATCAATAATACGATCAATGATTGCCGCACAATCATTAAATTGCCGAAATATAAACCGTAATATCAGTTGGATAATTGATACATTGCAAACTATAAACTTGGCGCCTGTCTTGACGAGTTGTGGCAACTCATCTATCTCATTGTACTTATCACCGACAAGCAGATGAGGTCTTTTTGCGTGACCAATCAGGTTCAGTATAGCCTGGTGAACAATGTCAACCAAACCAATTACAGCCAAGCTTTTTATAGTGATCAATATGTTACGATAAGCCCTGGTTTTTTCATCAGCTACAGAGAGCTTATTGCCGAAGAAAAAAGATTGAGCAGCATAGACGTAGATAAAATAGGATACATTTTCAGTGTCGCCAATTTCCAACCCATTTTTGATCCCCAGTTCATAAGATGGTAATATCGTTTGGAGATAAGGCTCCTTCCAATGACGAATACCAGCAGTATACATGAAAAATACACGCATTTTATGCCGGTCATTTGGATACTTTTCCAATAAATGTATAGCCAGCTGCCCAGTTTGATAACCTGAATCAATATCATCACGAATGCCGCATAAGAGCGCGTAAGCGTAGTCACAAACAATCAAGGATGAAAAATTTGAATTTCCGCTTTCAATGATTTTTTGCATTCCCTTAACTAGTAAAAATGGCATCCATCTGGAAGCAAGTATTGTTGCCACTGGAGTAATGGTAGAGATAACCCTTATGATAGATTCAGCTTGAACGTCATTAATCTGTGGAAGATCTAGAAACCACTCTACTGATTTATCAGTCAGCGCATCCTCCAAAAGAGCCCACTCTTTTTTAACCTGTTTATCACTTGGTTCCTCATCAGGTAAAGATAGTCCCAACATTCGCAACAGATCCAAGCCATTATTCAGTGCTTCCAAGAACTGCATAGATGATGTGTTGGCGATAATGCGACTTTCTTGCGCCTTTACACTATCCAGAGTTGTATGAACATTCAGATTTACTGATTCAACCAGCTCCAATAAACGCTTCTGATGACCAGCAGCATATGCAACTTCTGACGCTGAGTTATGAAGTTGTAGTGTCAGATCGTAGTGTGACAACCATCCATCTTTGCCTAAAATATTTAAACCTGTTTCAAAATAATCAAATGCACTGTAATGTGCCGCTGACAGCATGGCCTGTCTACCAGCCTGAAGGTTTAATATCGCAAGTTGATATTGCTCATTGGATGACATCAAAGACAGGCTTAGATTTAGATGATTTGTGGTGCTTAGAAGGTAGTCGGAATTATTCTCTGAAGATATTCGTTGCTGCAACAGCCGCCCGATCTTTAGATGGTTTTTTGTTCGTTGTTCAGTATCCACCATTTCATAAGTAGCATGATATACTCGATCATGGGTGAACTGATAGCTTACTTTCGGATTCTCCAGGTAACTGGTAAGGGTGTGCTCCCCTTCCAACGGCATAATCAGGCCTTGTTGTAGAGCCTCCTGGCAGTTTGATACTGTGTCACGTGTAGTCCAGCCCAATAGAATCGCCAGGGTTTCCAGGTCAAAGGTTAAGCCTATACACGATGCTGCTTGAATTGCTTCCTGGGTTTTTTGATCCTGTTTTTGGATATTGTTGATTAAAAGATCTACAACATTATCCGTAACAGCCTGCCGACGAATGGAATCCAAATCCCAAAGCCAGCTACCATTTTGCATATAAAGCAGACCTTCTCCATAAAGAGAGAACAAGAACTGCTTGAGAAAAAATGGATTCCCCTTGGTCTTCTCCATACATAGCCTGGCCAAAGGGGCGACATACTGCGTGTTACAATGGGTGGATGCTACAAGTAATTGGCTAACATCAGTATATCTAAGAGAGGTCAGTTCTATTATTTGCCTTGATTCAACGGTTTGGCCTATCAATCTTTCAAATGCAGCCAGGTGATGGGTGGCGTTGGGTGTATTGCCACGATAAGCGATAATGAGTAGAAAATATTTCAAATCAGGATCAATTAGAATCCGCTCCAATAGTTTCAGAGATTGCGGGTCAGCCCATTGCAAATCATCTAGAAATATGGTCAGAGCCTTGTTTTCCTGACAGATGGTTTTGACCATATCCAAAAAGGCTATTTGGAATTGATCCCGGTACTGACGGGGAGATGGTATTACTGCCTTATTTTGGGGTCCGAAAATCGACTCTAATTCTGGAATCATGTGACAGACCAAAGCACTACGAGCTTCCAAAACCTCAACCAACTTTTCTTTCCACAACAAGATCTGTGTAGTGTTTTCAGCCATAAGCTGGCGAATAAGTGCGCGAAAAGCCTGAATAATAGGCCCGTATATGGTGTTTGTGTCCGATTGGTTGAATTTACCAGAGACAAAATAACCACCATTTAAAACAATGTGACGCCCAGCTTCATGGGCTATGGAGCTTTTCCCAATTCCAGCACCCCCCTTAACAAACATAAATTCAGAAGATCCCTGGCTGGCCCGGTTGTATGCGTCACCCAATTTGTCAATGGCATCATCCCGACCAAAGAGCTTTTGCGGAATAGTAAAGCGTGGGAAAACATCAAGACGCCCCAAATCAAAGCTATTAATAACTCGTTGGTTTTGCCACTGCTCCAAACAAGTATTCAGATCTTTTTGCAACCCAGCTGCAGTTTGATATCGCTGTTCGGCCTCTTTGGAGAGTAGTTTTGAGACGATATCGGATAATGTTTTCGGTATATGGCTATAATTCGTATGGAGTGGTATCGGTTTTCGGGCCAAGTGACTATGAATAGTTTCTAGAAAAGCACTTGATGGGAATGGTGGTTTTCCAGTCAACATGCAATAAAACGTGGCTCCAAGGGAGTAAAGGTCGGTTCGAAAATCCATAGGCCGGTTCATGCGGCCGGTTTGCTCTGGAGAGATATAAGCTATTGTGCCATCAAGATTCTGCTGATTCCAAACCTCCATATGCTCCTTGGTCAGGGTGGTAGAGATACCAAAATCTATAATTCTCACTAAACCATTTTGCGGGTTCCATATAATATTTGAAGGGTTGATGTCTTTGTGTATTATAAAATGCTGATGAATCTGACCCAGGCACTTGGTAATTAGAATAGCCAGAGGTAGAAACTCACTGACTGTTAATATCTTATCTTTGAGGTAACTGTGTAAGGAGTGACCATTTATATCTTCTAGCACAATAATCAAGCTATTGTGGTGCTTCACCAAATTATAAGCTTTGATAACACAGGCGTCTTTATCCGAGCCGGAATCAAACTTTCGGATCATCTCATATTCTAACTGGAAACGGGCCAGTTGTTCCGGGTCCGGGTGGGAGTTGTTTAACACCTTGAGTATGGCCGGTTTCCCGGCTCTATCACTTCCCCGATAGATTATGGTATCTTCACTGCTGTAGATAACGTCTTGAGCCTGATAGCTGCCAGTTAGGAGCATATTAACATCCAATCAGTAAGCATACATACCCAGGCAAAGCCGGGGTTTTAGTTTGTGTACTACTCAGCGCAGCTTTGGTAAAATCAACCACCCGTAGACAAAGGAAGCTAGCCTGCATATTTCATGAAGAATAGCCGCTATGCCGCCCCAAGCCGGAGTACTAAGAGGTCTACACTTTCAACTACAACACCAACAAGCTAAAATAGCCTA
>JADFZS010000018.1 GCA_015232405.1 Magnetococcales bacterium
AAAATGGGCGTAAGAAGGTCGTCGGATAGGAATTTATAAAAATAAAAAAAATTTAGGCCTTACCAAATCACTCAATCTGGCAATTAAAAAATCCCGGGGCGAGTGGATCGCCAGACAAGATGCCGACGATATATCACTTGTTGATCGACTTAAAAAACAGATTGATTTTTTAAACGCAAATCCTGAGGTGGGCCTCTTGGGTACAGGATCTCATATAATTGACAAACATGGCACAAGAGTGAGAGAGCCAAGGGTGATGCCCCCCAACCACACCAATATTATGTGGCAAATGCTCTTTTTAAATCCATTTTGCCACTCCACAACTATTTTTAAACGATCATTAGCCCTTAAACATCAATATGATGAGACAATAGCATACACCCAAGATTTTGAATTGTGGGGGCGAATGTTACAATCCACCAAAGGAGCCAACTTAGCTGAACCGTTAATTGAGACCCGTTTTCATAATAGACGTACAAGCCACACAAAATATGAGCAACAACAAGAGATAGGCTATAATATAGTAAACAATAATCTTGCTCGACTTCTACCCAGCAAACCGTGGTCTGAGCAAAATCTGTTGGGATTGTGTAATCTGATAAAAAACAGCTGGCCCACTGTCGAGGAGTCTGCCACAGATTGGTCTTACATATTAAAAATTTTTCTTGAATTTAGTAAAAGCGATAATATCGACAAAACCACTCTGGCAGAGATAAAAAAGCAACTGTTAGCCCGTTTAGCTCTACGTATAACCCCAAAACCGGGAATGAAACCAAAGTTTGAACTGGTAGTACTCTGTATACAATTTGCTGGTTTTTACTGTATCACTGCAATTGTAAAAAGCCTATATATACGTTTAACAAAACGGTTTGCAGGTTGATAAAGAGCAATCAAAAGTGACAGCAAATAATCCTCTTCTTGTTTTAACAGATATCAACTACACCCTACCGGACCACGGCCCGGAGCTATTTTCTGGGTTGCAGTTAACAGTTGGCCCAGGTGAACGGTTAGCTGTGGTAGCTGGTGAAGGCGAGGGAAAAAGTACATTAATGCGTTTGATGGCAGGGTTGATCCCCCCCACCAAAGGGGTGGTAGCATTGTCTGGAAACAAGCTTGACTCTCCCCCTCCCCAACCAGGAGGAATAGGCGTTCTGTTTAGTGATGCCACAAACCATTTTTTAACCCCTGTGGTACAAGAGGAGATTCTTCTTGGTATGGATAATAGGGATAAATCGGATGGGGAAGATAAAGTCGGACAATATTTGGAGTTAGCAGGGTTTCCAGCCCATAAAGCAGGGTGTTCTCTAGTTAAACTATCAACTTCCCAACAGTCCAGGGTTGCTGTTGCTGCTGTTTTGGCAAGCCAACCATGTTTGGTTTTAGCAGATGAACCGGGCAATTATCTGGATATGGCTGGTGAGGAGCAGCTGGCAAAAACATTTTTTGATCTAACACAGAAAAAAAATATGGCTCAAGTGATATTTACCAGCCGTTTGGAACGAGCCAACCGTTTTGCCAAGCGCATTCTTTTTTTAAATAATGGGGTTTTATCCAACACCCCTTCCCCAAAGGGGCGATTTTGATATAAACTTTTAGAGTTGTATTAACAAATAACTCATATATCTATTATATACTATATATTTCAAAGGGGTAGACATGGAAGAGAAGTCTGAGGAACAGGGTACAGAGGCGGAAAAATCTGCGGAGCAACCAGCATTTCACGTTGAGAAGCTCTACATTAAAGATCTCTCATATGAAAGCCCCAACTCCCCTGATATATTTCAAAATCTTGGGGAGCCAAAAGTTGAGTTCAACTTAGATACAGGGGCAACACAAAAAGGTGAGGTGCATTATGAGGCAACGTTACATGTCACAGTGACTGTAAAAAATGCCGAGCAAACCCTTTTTATAATTGAGATATCCTACGGTGGTCTGTTCCAGATCCGCAACTTCTCCAAAGATCAAGTTGACGCGCTTTTGGGTATAGAGTGTCCAACCATCCTCTTCCCCTATGTACGTAGGGTGGTTTCTGATCTGGTAACTGAGGGCGGATTTAAACCTTTGGTACTTGATCCTATAAATTTTGCTGCGGTATTCCATCAAGCCCATAAAGGTAACAAGGCTGGGGCAGAGGCAGCCAACGGCAAACCAGAAACAATAAATTAATTTAAGTTTTTAATGACTTATCTATACAGGTTTTGTATAATCAGCAGTGACAACTGTTGAGATGCCACCGCGCACATTAAAGTCTCCAACTACTGTCATTGAGCGAGGAGATGCTATAGCCACCAGTTCATCAAGTATCTGGTTGGTTACAGCCTCGTGAAAATGACCTTTATCTCTAAAACTCCAGAGATAGAGCTTGAGTGACTTTAACTCGATACAGGTTTGGTCTGGTATATATGAGATGCGAATCTCAGCAAAATCCGGTTGACCGGTTTTGGGGCAGACACAGGTAAATTCCGGACATTTCATTTCGATCCGGTAGTTACGATTAGGATTGGGATTGGGAAAAGTTTCTAACATGAGCAACTTTCTAGGCTATTTGTTGGGTGAAGTCAATAATTCATAACCTTAGACAAATAATTTCATATAGTTCATGGCAGAACATTTGGGATCAAATACTAGAATTATGAACATTTTTTCAATATTCTGCTAAATCTGGTAAACATTATTGGATGATGTTAGTCTAATCAGTTGAGGGACCATATTTTTTTTAATGGAGATGTAGCTTGTGGGTCGTATTCAAACATTAATTATTGGGGCAGGTGTAGCCTTTTTGGTCTCAGGACTACTAAGTGGTGGTGGTGAAGCTGGGGGTGGTGGTATCGATTTTGACAGCCTCCTGACCATGGCGTTTTTGGTATATATTTGGTACACAATTCGTTGGGCAGCATCATCAAAAAACAAAAAGAACAGCCAGAGCAACCCCCCTGAAATCGACCCAAAAACCACCCTGTCAAAACAGGACAATCCTTCTGAGCCTCCAACCAGCCATGAAGAGCCATATGTTATCCATATAAATAAAAATCGGGAAAACTCAGAAAACCCACCCTCTGAGCAACCCCAAGAGGCCAGCCCAGTAGCAAAAAAACCCATGGCTTCCCCCATACCTGGGCTATTGGGCTCGTTGCGAGTTGAGACCATTAAAATTATTCACCACAAAGCACCTTGGTCTATAGTGGAACGAGGGGCCACCATAGGTCGTTTTCGCAACACTCCAATCCCTGCCTGGATTCGCACCTCAGATGATCGTGAGGCTGATTATCACGGTATAACAGATGATCTGGCGATGGATGGCACTGTCTGTATTGAAATACCAGAAAGTTCAGAACTAATTCTCTCTCCAGGCTTGGTCTATCTACTGCGTTCATGACCAACACCCAAAAGAAACACACCCCGATGATGGCCCAATATCTTGAGATCAAGGCCCAACATCTTGATGCTCTATTGTTCTATCGCATGGGAGAGTTTTATGAACTGTTTTTTGATGATGCCAAAATTGCAGCAAAAGATTTAGATATTATACTCACCACCCGAGGGAAAACCGCTGACAAGCCAATTCCCATGGCGGGAGTTCCGGTACACCGACTTGATAATTATTTAAAAATCGCTGTTGAAGCTGGTCATAAGGTGGCTATTTGCGAACAGATGGAGCCGCCTAACAAATCCAAAGGCCCGGTTCGTCGTGAGGTATTGCGAGTAGTAACCAGTGGTACTCTTACCGAAGAGAGCTTATTAAACCCCAAAAGTAACAACTATTTAGTCGCCATTGCCTCTGCAACCTCTCCCAAAAAAAAGAGAATCAACACACCAGCCATCGCAGTTTTGGACCTATCTACCGGACAGTTTCAAGTAGAACAGTATGGCTCTTGGGAGCTGGCTGCGGCTTATCTCTCGGGGTTGGGTTCTGTTGAGATTGTGGTTCCCGAAGGTTGGGAAACACCAGCAGAGATTGAGGGGTGGCAAAAACAGCTATCCTATCGACCACGTTGGGAGTTTGATCTTGACCAAGGGTCGGAACTAATAAAAAAACAGTTTAATGTTACTGTGTTGGATAGCTTTGGCGTTGCCGACTCCCCCCTATGTCAAATAGCAGCAGGGGCATTGCTATTCTATTGCCAGGAGACCCAACGTAGTAGCCTGGGCCACATAACAGCTTTAAAACGTACCCACAGCCATGAAACCATGGTGCTAGATGATGCCTGTCGTCGTAATCTGGAGATCAATGGATCATTAAAAGATGGACAGCGTGGTGGCAGCCTGATTGGGGTGTTGGATGAAACTGTCTCTGTTATGGGTAGCCGCCTTATTTCTCAATGGTTAAACCGGCCTTTGCAGAGTGTAGAGGCCATTGCCCACCGTCAAGATGGTGTAGAGTGGTTACTGCTTAAAAATCCCCAAGCCAGAAGAGAAATCCGTGACCTTTTGGGCAGTGTTAGAGATCTAGAAAGGCTTTTGGGTAGAATCGCCATGGGTAGAGGATCACCAAGGGATTTTGGTGCACTGCGCTCTACATTGGAACAGCTGCCAATAATAGTTGACAATCTACGTGGCGACGATATTCCAGCAATTTTACAAGATGTTAGAGAGACATTGGGTGGTCATCAAGAGCTGCTGGAAAGAGTTGTGGATGTGTTGGCCGAGACCCTACCAATAGCCTTGAAAGATGGCGGGGTAATCAGAGCTGGATATGACCCTGAGCTAGACAAAATGCGAGATCTATCCGGGGGTGGCAAACAGGGGCTTGCTGATCTGGAGAAAGAGGAGAGAGAGAAAACCGGAATAACAAGCTTAAAGGTAAAATATCACCGTACTTTTGGCTATACATTAGAGGTTACCAACGTCCATAAAGATCGTGTTCCCTACTCATATCAACACAAACAGACCATGGCTAATGCGATCCGTTATACCACTCCTGAGCTAAAGGAGTTTGAAGAGCAGATTGTAAATGCCGAAGAGCAGGTACGAATACTAGAGGCTGATATATTTGAAAAACTAGGGTTGGAGGTGGCACAACATGCAGCATCCCTACAGCGTAGTGCTGCTGGTTTGGCTACACTGGATGTCCTTACAACCTTTGCCCATACCGCTGACGAACGGGAGTATCGTCGCCCCCAGGTTGCTTCTGGGGCTGAAATCCACATTCAGCAAGGACGACACCCGGTTGTAGAGGCGTTGCTTAATGATGAACATTTTGTCCCCAATGATGCAACTCTAGATAGTGATGAGCATAGAATTGGCCTGATTACCGGGCCAAATATGGCTGGTAAATCTACATTTATGCGCCAGGTAGCTCTCATAGTGTTGATGGCTCACACAGGCTCTTTTGTTCCTGCTGCCAAGGGGGTGATTGCCCTTACAGACCGTATTTTTACTCGTGTTGGTGCAGCTGATGATCTAGCAGGAGGTCGCTCTACTTTTATGGTAGAGATGACCGAGACTGCCCATATTCTCCACCATGCCACATCACGATCCTTGGTTATTTTAGATGAAATTGGCAGGGGAACCTCAACCTTGGATGGACTTGCCATTGCCTGGGCGGTGGTGGAGAGCATACATGGTGTATGCCGTTCCAAAACCCTATTTGCAACCCATTATCATGAAATAACCGAATTGGAACGTCTAAAACCGGGAGTGGTAAACTATAATGTCGAGGTAAAAGAGTCTAGCAATAGAGTGCTGTTTTTACACACGATTGTTCCAGGTGCTGCCTCCAGCTCTTACGGTATCCATGTGGCAGAGTTAGCAGGGCTACCCAAAGATGTTATCATAAGAGCCAGGGAGGTTTTATCCCAGTTAGAAGAGGCTGAACAGAAAAAACCAGCATCTTCCACTGCCAACAGCACAATAAATAATGAGTATAAAGAGCCAACCCAACTAAGTCTGTTTATGGAGGCCCCACAAGAGCCTGCCATTAGCGAACTAAAAGCTATGGACCCAGATGATCTAACCCCAAAACAGGCCCTGGATGCCCTATATAGACTGAAAAAAATGTTGCTTTAACCTAGAAACGGCGGTTGGGGGTGCGTGCATGGTGTAAGATATTGGTTTATCTGGTGTATCAGGGGAAATCGCAGTCACCTTATTGGTGATAAGACTTTCCCCTGATATACCAGGTGAATCAATAGCTTGAATCAGGTGCGTGCCGACAACTGCCGTTTCTAGGTTTAACTGTTGAAAATGTATTGATAAGTTTATTGAGAAACAGACTTGTTAATGCAGTACAGTTTTATGAATTTGACAAACCACTTAAGAGATATGAACAGATGAACTTTCATATAGTGATAGCAATTATCAAATCAGAGATGACAGAAAAGGTTATAAAGGTGGGCAAATCGGTGGGCGCTCCCGGTGCTACCGTTATACCTGCCAGGGGAACTGGCACAAAGGAGGCAAAAACTTTTTTCGGTATTAATTTGGACATATCCAGAGATGTTATCCTGTTTATAGTAGAAGAGAGGCTGATACAAACAATACAAAAAGAAATCAGCCAATGTTGTTCCTTAGACAACCCCGGTACAGGGGTAACTTTTTCTCTACCTATTGCCAACGTAATAGGTCTAAGCAACCAGATCCCACATATTGAAGAACTGATCGCCAAACAGCTAAACAGAGAACCATATGAGACTGACTAGAGCTGTTGGTATTATTAGCTAGAAATCTAAACACTCCCCCCTTGCTGGAGCCCAGATAAAACCATAGCTAGATCTTTGGCTCGGGCATAACGGGATAGACTTTTAATGGCATTGGCATTTGCCAGTGTTGGGGTGTTGTTTTTTATACCGTTGATCAGCTGTAATAAACCTTCGACAATTTTTACTTCATCATGCAACGGCACATATGTGTCTATACCCACCTTCTGCATAGTTTTGACTGTGTCACCATTTGGGTCGGCCAAGGCGAGAAAAGGTTTTTTTGCCCTTATATATTCGTATAGTTTAGCTGGGACTTGGTGGTTATAGTTTTTACCTTGCAGCAGTAACAGGCCATCTACATCAAGCAACTCTTCTATAGCTTTATCATAGGGTATTGCCGATTCTATTTTAACTATATCAGCTATTTGAGCTTGATTGATCATGGTTTGGATTATCTGGTCACAACCAGTTGCCCGAAAGATTATTTCCAGTTTTTGCGGATCAACAAGACGTTTGTGTTTTAGTTTTGCAATAGCTGCAAACAGGGGCTTGGGGGTGCGGTTTTCCTCTCCTATATATAAGGTTCCGCTGTGTAAAATTGTAACTCTCTCATTTGGTTTGCTCCATTTGGCAGGCAGACGACTGTTTTCTGCTTTGGCAAAGATCTCCTCATCATAACCGTTGGCTATTACCTGTAGTTGCTCTTTTTTGAGCAGGGGATATTTTTCTTGATAAAGTTGGTGGTGACCAGCTGTTGTAGTAATAATTTTCTGGCAACTCTCCACCGTCTTTTTTTCAATTTTAGCATAGATTTTTTTTGTAAATGGATCTTCAGCTTGAGAGTTATAGAACATGGGATCACGAAAATCTGCCACCCAGGGAATTCCGGTTTTTTTATGAATTGTGTGAGCTATTAGCAAACTTGTTGCAATAGGATATGTTGCCCAGATAATTTGTGGGCGATATTTTTTTACCATAGCCATAGCTTTGGGAACACCCCACAGCCACCAACTTGACCAGCGGTCGGGCAGAGCGGTTATGCGTAGGTATCTTCCTGCAACTGCAAGATCTTTTGCAGCATCCAGACTAAAGGCTCGTTGTACGTCGGTTTGTGTGGGTATATCTGTTAGCTGATCACCACCATGGTTGGGATATGCCCTGGGAT
This sequence comes from Magnetococcales bacterium, assembly GCA_015232405.1. Taxonomy (GTDB): domain Bacteria; phylum Pseudomonadota; class Magnetococcia; order Magnetococcales; family JADFYX01. The sequence continues at coordinate 7,804 of JADFZS010000018.1, forward strand.
TTACCGATAGTATTTGGGGTTGCCAGCCAAAATCTGGCAGATTGCGACAGAAACTGAGGGTTCGCTGCACACCACTTCCCCTGGCTGGGGGGAAGTGGTAGGCGATCATGAGGATGTTTTTTTTGTCATGTTGAAAAGACAAAGGATACCTCGAAATTTGCTTTGCCAACAGCAACCAGGAACCAGAAAAGATATAATTCCAGACCCTTGATAATTGTGATATTTTTTAATTTAGCTCGCCTTACCACAACAGTGCTTATATTTTTTACCACTACCACAGGTACACGGTGAATTTCTGCCTACCTTCTCTCCCTGACGACGAAATGGAGTCTTGCTCTCCTTTGCTTCACCACCCCCCTCACCACTAAACCCTTCGGCCTCGGGATGGCTTAATGAGATGTTCTTATCTCGCTTGCTGGCTCGTTCTGCCTCTTGCTGCTCTACATGTTCTTGATCAGGAACCTCAACCCTAGACAAAACCTCAATGGCCTCTACCTTGATACGGCTTAACAGAGCATCAAAAAGCTCAAATGCCTCACGTTTATACTCGTTTAATGGATCTTTCTGGGCATAACCACGAAGATGAATACCCTCTTTTAGATGATCCATGTTTAGTAGATGATCCTTCCAGAGATAATCCAAAATCTGCATGGTGATGGTTTTTTCCAGGTATTGTGCCGTCTCAACACCCATGGTCTCTTCGCGCTGCTTGTTATAAGCAGCTACTGCCTCAATTGTACGATCTGCTGCCACCTTACTGGTGACACCCTCCTCTTCCTTCCAATCATCAGCCGGAACCTTCACACCAAATTGACGGAACAGTGATTTGTTAAACTCTGTTGTATTCCAATCCTCTGGGTAGATATTCTCCGACATATGCTCTTCAATCAGACCATGGATCAAATCTTCCCTAACTTCGTTCAAAAACTCTGTTATATCTTCCTCTTGCATCAACTCCCGACGTTGATCATAGATCACCGTACGCTGCTCATTCATTACATCATCATATTTAAGCAGGTTTTTGCGGATATCAAAGTTACGCCCTTCAACCTTCTTCTGGGCCGACTCAATAGCTTTGTTGATCCAAGGATGAATAATGGCCTCCCCATCCTGTAAACCAAGCTTCTGCAACATACCGTCCATACGCTCAGAGCCAAAAATACGCATGAGATCATCTTGTAACGAGAGATAAAAACGGCTTGCACCGGGATCACCCTGACGACCTGAGCGACCTCTGAGCTGGTTATCAATACGCCGTGATTCATGGCGTTCTGTGGCTAGAATATAGAGGCCACCCAATGATAGAACCTCATCTTTTTCAGCCTGACACTCTTTATAAATGGCCTCTTCAAGCTTTTTACGTTCATCTTCTTGAACCGATTTATCCACCTCAACAGATATTCGCATTTCAGGATTACCACCAAGCTGAATATCAGTTCCTCTACCAGCCATGTTGGTGGCAATAGTTACCCCCCCTTTTCGTCCGGCCTGAGCAACGATAGATGCCTCTTTTTCATGATATTTTGCATTGAGGACAGTGTGCTTTACCTTGGCTTTTTTCAGAAGAATTGATAACTCCTCAGATTTCTCAATTGAGATTGTGCCTACCAAAATCGGCTGACCTTTTTTGTTACATTCAATAATATCCTCAATTACAGCTTTTTGCTTTTCGGCTTCAGTACGGAAAACCACATCATCGTGATCTATACGGATCATCTCTTTGTTGGTGGGTATTATGATTACCTCCAATTTATAGATGGATTGAAACTCTGATGCTTCCGTATCTGCAGTACCTGTCATGCCAGCTAGTTTGTTGTACATGCGAAAGAGGTTTTGAAAAGTAACCGAGGCCAATGTTTGGGACTCATTTTGAATAACCAATTTCTCTTTGGCTTCCAGTGCCTGATGCTGACCATCGGAATAACGTCTTCCCGGCATCATGCGACCTGTAAACTCATCAATAATAACAACCTCACCATCTTTTACGATATAATCTTTATCTAGCTCAAAAAGAGTGTGGGCGCGCAGAGATTGGTTTACATGGTGAACAATCTCAACATTTCCCACATCATACATACTGCCGTCAGAAATCAAACCGTTGCTTTGTAACAACTCTTCAATTAATTCGTTACCCTCTTCGGTGAAGATAACCGTGCGCGCCTTCTCATCAATTGTAAAATGGGTTTCACGTTTTAAGTTGGGTATGAGACGGTCCACCCGATAATATTTGTCGGTATTATCTTCTGTTGGGCCGGAGATGATCAACGGGGTTCTGGCTTCATCGATGAGAATAGAGTCAACCTCATCGATAATCGCAAAATTAAGCTTTTTTTGGCACATCTCATCCAAAGAGAACTTCATGTTATCTTTTAGAAAATCAAAGCCAAACTCATTGTTGGTTCCATATGTGATATCAGCATTATAGGCTACCTTACGCTCGGCATCATCTAAACCATGAACAATGACCCCAACCTCCATACCGAGAAAATTATAGATCTCACCCATCCATTTGGCATCACGGGAAGCCAGATAGTCGTTAACCGTGACAAGGTGTACCCCCTTGCCAGTCAAAGCGTTTAAATAGAGAGGCAGGGTAGCCATCAAGGTTTTACCCTCACCAGTACGCATCTCGGTGATTTTACCTTGATGTAGAACTATGCCACCAACAAGCTGCACATCAAAATGTCGCAAACCGATAGTACGGACACTGGCCTCGCGCACTACAGCAAACGCCTCTGGCAGTAAATCATCAAGGCTCTCTTCCTTTTCCAGGCGAGATTTAAATTCCGCGGTTTTACCACGCAACTCTTCGTCACTTAAGGCCTTAATCTCCTCCTCCAAACCATTGATAATTTTAATGGTAGGCTGTAAACCTTTGAGATAACGGTCGTTACTAGATCCAAATAATTTTTTTGCAATGTTGGCAAACATGTCAGGAAAATCCTTAAAAAACGCTAAATCTGGAAAAATCTTGTGAAATCTTATTCATATGTGCAACAAAGCAAGGTAACATATTAGGGTTTAAAACAGCAAAGATTTACCCTCAAAATCAATGTAATAATGATAAGAGCACTGTTACTCGTGATAGGACATATCATCTGCTTGTCTGAGATTTTCTTCGCAAGAGAGTAGACAGGCTTTGAATCTCTTCAATTCTCATCAGCCGCCCCACTAGAACATACAGGACAATACCTACTGCTATGATTGGTAGTAAAATCATGGTTTTTTCTAAAGTTTGGCTGGGGGAGTGCCAGTATGCTGTTTTTGCCAGATATAGATACCCACACAACACCCCACTGGCTAGCAAAGTTTTAAACATGGTTTTGATAAATTGCTTTCCGGGACGATACCCAACCTTTTTTTCCAAACCCCGTAGCAATAAAATAGCATTTAAAAATGCTGCTATGGTAGTAGCCAAAGCCAGGCCAGCATGTTGTAGGGGAAACATCAAAATAATATTCAACACCATATTGCTAACCATACAGATAATAGCAATTCGCACCGGTGTTTTTGTATCTTTCATGGCATAATAAGCAGGAGCCAACACCTTTACTGCAGAAAAGGCGGCTAGCCCCAAACCATAGGCAAAAAGTGCTTGGGCAGTCAGGAGAGTAGCCTCTTGATCAAAAGCTCCACGTTCAAAAAGCAGAGATAAAATTGGCTCTCGCAGCACCAACAGACCAACTGTAGCGGGAATATTGATAATCAGAACCAAGCGTAAGCCAAAATCCAGGTCGGCCCTTAATCCTTCACTATCTCCGCTACTGGCCTTGGCTGAGAGTGCTGGTAAAATGGCTGTTCCCATGGCTATTCCGATCAAACCAAGGGGAAATTCAACTAAACGATCGGCATAATAGAGATATGATATGGAACCCTCACGCAGCCAAGATGCCAGGAAAATATCAAACAGCAAATTTATCTGGGCTACCGATACACCCAAAAGTGACGGTCCCATCAAAAGTAGAATGCGCTTGATTGCCGGATGTTGCCAGTTCCAGCGAAAAGAGAACGACACACCAATTTTTTTTAGGGCTGGCAGTTGAATGGCAAGCTGGGCCACACCACCCAACAACACCCCAATTGCCAATCCAATTATTGGACGTTCCATTAGTGGAGCTATATATAAAGCTCCGATTATCATCGTGATATTAAGTAGAAGTGGTGTAAATGCTGGTAGGGCAAAACGGTGATAACTGTTTAATATGCCCCCTGCCAGAGCCACCAGAGAGATAAAAAAAATGTAGGGAAAGGTTATTCTGGTCATATCAACTGTCAGCTGATATTTTTCAGGATCATCGGTAAAACCGGGGGCTATTATCCAGATAATCAAAGGCATGGCTATCTGCCCAATCCCGACAACAACCACCAAAACTGTTGTCAAAGAGGTAAAAACCGCCTTCACCGCCTCTTTAGTTGCGTCATCATCTCCCTCTTTTAGATAATCACTAAATACAGGCACAAATGCGGTACTAAATGCCCCTTCGGCAAACAGACGTCGTAGAAAATTGGGTAATTTTAAAGCTACAAAAAAAGCGTCAGCTCCCATTCCTGCACCAAATATTCGTGCAATAACAACGTCACGCACAAACCCAAGTATGCGAGAAAGCAGGGTAAAAAAGCTAATTGTGCCAACAGCACGAACCAACCTGTTTTTCTGGCTGGGTTGGGTGACAGATGAACTATTTTCAGGTTCAGTACTCAATGTATAGAAATCCTTTGACGTATGGCTTTGTAATAGGCATACTGTGACGTTCTTTTCATAGCAGCATTAGTCTGTTTATCATAATAGGATCAATTAACCTATGGCCCCTAGTGTAGTGGTCATAGTACGACAAAGTATAGGAATAGGAGTTTTTGTTCAGTGGCCAATATTAAATCTGCCATGAAGCGCATTCGTCAAACCGAGAAGCAGACCCTTCGCAACAGCAAGATCAAGTCACGTCTGCGCACATTCTGCAAGCGGGTTGTTACAACCGTAGAGGGTGGTGACATCAAAGCAGCTCAAACTGCACTAAAAGAGGCTATCTCTGAATTGGCTATTTCGGCTCGCAAAGGCATTATCCACAAAAATCAGGCGGCCCGTCGCGCAAAAAGATTAAATGCTAAAGTAAAACAGTTGGCTGCAGCTTCCTAAGATTTCCAACTATTCAAACTTGGCTTTTGGTTGCTGTTGTGACAACAGCAACCAAAACGAGCTATGGCGTGCATAGCAACCGTAGGTCTAAGAGCCTGTATATTATAGGTTCCAAGGATTAATATGGAATTTTCTGAACTTCCCATCCCAGAGCCGGTTCAGGCTGGTATTCGAGATTGCGGATTCAGTACTTGCACCTCAATACAAGAACTGACCTTACCTCTGACTCTATCAGGTCAAGATGTTGCTGGACAGGCACAAACCGGCACCGGAAAAACTGCAGCTTTTATGGTAGCCACCCTCTCCCGGTTAAATGGTGACGCCACCCTTGAAGACCTAATCAAGCTAAACGGCACAAAAAAAGATAGTACAAAAAAGAGATCTCGAGGGGTCAGTAAACCCCGCGCCCTGCTTATCGCTCCCACCCGTGAACTGGCTGTACAGATAGAGCAAGATGCCCACTCATTGGGTTCTCATACCGGACTAAACATCCATGCTGTATATGGCGGTGTTGACTACGAAAAACAGCAAGAAATGCTAAAAAGTGGCGATGTAGATATACTTATCGGCACTCCCGGACGTTTGATAGACTATTTTAAACAAAAAAGCTATCTGGTATCCAAAGTAGAAGTTTTGGTCATAGACGAAGCCGACCGTATGTTTGATATGGGATTTATTGCTGACCTACGCTATCTTATGCGCCGTCTGCCCCATTATGAACAGCGACTCTCCATGCTGTTTTCAGCAACAATGTCCCATCGTGCCCAAGAGCTATCTTACGAGTATATGAATGCTCCGGAGGTTCTCTCAACCAAAACCGAGATAAAAACTGTAAACCAGATAACCCAGATTCTCTACCATGTAGAGGGGAGCCAAAAAATCAGCCTGTTGGTGGGCTTGATGCGCAAACATCTAGGAATTGCACACAAAACTGACGAAGGAGAAGGGGTTGACCCCCCCAAGATTTTGGGTCGGGCCATGATATTTGTAAATACCAAACGCATGGGTGAAAAACTTAAAAGCTGGCTTGCTGCCAACAATATTGTTGCTGGTTATCTATCAGGGGATGTTCCGCAAGCAAAACGGATGAAAGTTTTGCAACGTTTTCAAAAAGGTGAAATGCCAGCATTAATTGCCACCGATGTTGCCGGACGTGGTTTGCATATTGATGGGGTGACCCATGTTTACAACTACGACCTGCCGGAAAATGCTGAAGATTATGTCCACCGTATCGGTCGAACTGCCAGAGCTGGAGCCAAAGGTGATGCAGTTACCCTGGTCGATGAAAGTGGTGCTTACAACCTGGAAGCAATTGAAAAATACGTCGGAGAAAAAATTGATGTCGGTTGGGCCGAAGATGATATCTACGTCGATTTAAAAAAGCCCCAATACTCCCCGCCAAAAGATAAAAAGGGTGGGCATCACGGTCGCGGTGGTCGTCGGGATCGTCCCCGGCGTGGCAGGTAGTTTTTTTAGTATATCTTTGCAGCTATGCCCTAACCTTACACCACAGAGGAGTTAACCCTTACCCAGCCCACCTCCCCTTAACTAATACTTTTTCTTGGGGCTGGGAGATCAACAAATGTTCCAGCAACAATTATAAACTATTTAAAGTAGCCAGAATCCATAAAACGGTATTATGTCCCAAGCAACCCAACCTGTTGTTAATACAGAAATTCCAGATCCGGATTATCAAGTATCTCGACTCAATAACGGACTGATTGTAGCGACCCTACCCATGCCCTGGCTCCATGAGGTAAATGTAACTGTCATAGTGCGTTCAGGTAGCCGTTTTGAATCGGAAGAGGAGAGCGGTATTGCCCATTTTTTAGAGCATATGCTCTTTAAAGGAACCAATACCACCCCAAACCCCACCCAATTTCATGCTTTGATCGAATCCATGGCAGCAGATATGAATGCTGCAACAGGACATGAGAGCAACGCTTTTTGGATATCGCTGCCTTTAGAGCAACTAGCATCGGGCCTTAAAGCTTTTTGTGAAATGTTCACCAATCCAATTTTTTCTGATCTGGAGACCGAGCGTAAGGTGGTTCTGGCTGAGATGCGTGATGAGGAGAATGAACAGGGGGAGAGCACCAATACTACTGTTCTTAGTGGGCGCAAATTTTGGCCGGACCATCCCCTATCCCGCTCAATTCTCGGTTTGCCAAATATTATAAAAAATATTACAAAAAAGAACCTTTACGACTATATGGAACGCCACTACTGCGGTGGTAATATAGCCATTGCCTTCTGTGGCCCGGTAAAACATGAGGTTTGTGAACAACTTGCAGCACAAAATTTGGGGCAACTACCCCATGGTCGCACCCCAAACCCACTGCCACCTCCCCCCATGGACCCTGGTCCCCACTGGGTAGGGGTAAATGATCAAGATGCACAATTTTGCCTTACACTTGGTTTTAGAACTGTTGGTTATAACTCTGATGATTATTATAAAATAGTTGCCATACGGCGACTTTTGGATGACGGTTTTTCCTCACGATTACAAGCCAACATCAGAGAAAAGCTGGGTCTTGTTTACGATGTCTGGGCTGCTTATCCGGCTTTTTTTGAGTGTGGAACCTTGGAGTTGGGAGCCTCTGTATCTCCTGAGAATCTGCAAACAGTCTTTATCGCCCTTATTGATGAACTTTTTGCCATTGCCAACACACCCATAAGCGGTGAAGAGTGGCAAAGGTTGCAAACACGTTGGAAAGCAAGTTTAATAACCCAACTAGATCGTCCAAGCCTGCTCATCGACCGCTACATTGGTGATAGACTCTTTGACCATCAAGAGCCACTTTCTTTGGCATGGAAGAAAGCAAAAAATATCAATCCTAAAATGTTGCCAGAGGTTGTAAAGGATCTGATGCAGCCACAAAACATGGTAGCAGTTCTAATTGGCCCTAAAGCCTGTGAGTCCCTACCAAGCTTAGAGAAAATTTTTCAGCAACGTTTTGGATGACATTAGCATACATTATAGCATAACCACACTTAACATTCTAATTTTACAGGTTTTTTAATGTCAAAAAAGAAAAAAAACAGCCGTTCCAACAACCGTGCCTTGGATGAAATGCGTGAAGTGACCATAACACGCTCATATATCAACCATGCTGAAGGCTCCTGTCTTATAACTTTTGGTGGCACCAAAGTTATCTGTACCGCCACCATTGAGGAAAAACAGCCACAATTTCTACGGGGTAAAAATCAGGGGTGGGTTACAGCAGAGTATGGAATGTTACCTCGCTCCACAAATTCCCGTATGGGAAGGGAGGCCAGCCGGGGTAAACAGGGTGGGCGAACATTGGAGATCCAACGGTTGATTGGTCGCTCCTTACGCTCTGTTACCGACTTAAAAAAACTTGGTAAACGGACCATCTGGATTGATTGCGATGTTATTCAGGCCGATGGTGGAACCAGAACAGCCTCAATAACTGGTGCTTTTATCGCTTTGATGGATGCCTGTCAACGGCTTCTTGATGCTGGAGAAATCCGTGACATTCCGATAAACGATTATGTAGCAGCCATTAGCTGCGGAATTGTAAATGGTGATCCCATGCTGGATCTGGACTATGATGAAGATTCCAATTGTGAGACCGACATGAACTTCGTTATGACTTCAGGGCAAAAATTTATAGAAATTCAAGGAACGGCAGAGGGCCACCCATTTAGCCGTGATGAGTTTAATGCCATGGCATTGCTGGCTGAAAAAGGGATAGGTGAACTGATTATCCTGCAACGTAAAATGTTGCTGGACGAATAACAGTTTGTTTGTGCAGCTGCTGGTAGAAGCAGCAGCTGTATAAACCAACACAATTCAATGAGCACCGCACCCAAACTTCCACCGCTATCTCTTTATATTCACGTACCTTTCTGTGTGAAAAAATGTCCATATTGTGATTTTCACTCAACGGTGGAAAAACAGATACCTGAAGATGGTTATTTAGCAACCATTAAAAATGAGCTTGTTCATTGGCGACACAAACTCTGCAATGATAACCGCCCGTTACACTCAATTTTTTTTGGTGGTGGAACCCCCTCAATATTGACAGGTGAGACCATAATCCAACTGCTTAAGGAGATCAGACAGCTCTGGCAGCTAACCCCACAATGTGAAATAACCCTGGAGTCCAACCCGGAATCATGTCATCCACAAAAAATTGAGCAGTGGTTACTAGCTGGTGTAAACCGCCTGAGTATTGGTATTCAAGCCTTCAACCAGCAGCGACTTGATAACCTTGGAAGACCCCACAGTTTAGTTGAGGCAAGCAAGGCCATTGAATATAGCCAACAAGGTGGCTTTAGCAACCTAAACCTGGATCTGATTTTTGCCACTCCGTCACAAACCACTGCTGGATGGCAGGATGAGCTGGCCCAAGCCATGAGTTGCCAGCCAAAGCATCTCTCATGCTACAGCTTGACCATTGAAAAAGAGACTCCATTTGCCACACTTCAACAACAGGGTAAAATTACTGAACTAAGTGAAGATGAGCAACTAGAGCTTTTTACCACCACACGACAGATCCTGGAATCTGGAGGCTGGCATGGGTACGAAATAAGCAATTTTGCCAAGCCGGGTTGGGAGTGTCAGCACAATATAAACTATTGGCAATCTTCAGATTATATCGGTGTTGGCCCTTCGGCCCATGGTCGTTTAAGTCAAATAGACAACAATATGATCACCGTTGCCAGATACGTTAACAGAACCAGGGATTATTTAGAAAAACAGAGTAGTGACGGCTCTAGCTTTAGTGAAGAGAGAATCTGTTCAAAGCGCGAATCAGGCAACGATTGCCTGATTATGGGATTAAGACTAAATGAAGGTATGAGCCGAAAAACCTATAGATATCTACGTGGGATTGATCTTGTAGAACAACAACCAAAAGCCATAAATGAACTGCAAAAGGCGGGGCTACTCACAGTAACAAAAGAGAAAATTGCCCTGACAAACAAGGGGTTGCTACTAAGTGATGGAGTTATAGAAAAACTGATTTGGGTTGACTAAAAGCAATTGCAAAAATCACATTCATTAATAACAAAACCAGACTCTAAACTATTAAAAAAACATGAAGTTTCATGCAGGAGATAACTAACTTGCTATGGTAGTAGGCTTGAATCTTCCTACACAAGCTTGTTCCTACAAATATGCACATAGCTATATGAATTTATTACATAATAGCAGCACATACTTGTAGTCATAAACAGACTTGTAAATAGGTACTAAGCCCGTTGGCGGAGTAGTTGAGCGCGTCTTTTTGGTGAACCGTATGCCCCTTGACGGACCGCTTGTACCCGGCGGTTTTCCAAAAACAGCTGGTCGGCAATTTCAGATTTATGCTGAATCAACAAAGATTGAACTTCGGGCATACGGGCCAAGATCTTCTCCATCCGCATACGCAGTCTGGAGGCATCCTTTTTAGGGGGCTGCTGCTTTTTGGCCAGAATCTCCTTTAATCTGGTGATGGTGCGAACCCATTTATTGTTCAAGCTAGAAAGCTCATCACCTTCCAGTCCAGCAGGACGGGAAAGAGCTTCAAGGATATTTTCTAATTCTGTAAGAATGTGTTCCATGGCTACCTCCTCCCCTCCTTTTGAATTGACACAAACGGTACTAACAATACCATTCCCATATTAATATGCCCCACCAGCTAAACGTCTTCCTGAAGGTGGTGGTGGAGCCATATCTTGTAGTCCCTGCTTCTCTTTAACCTGGCGGACAGCATCCCTCCAACCCTCCAGTAGTGTCTCCAGGTTTTCTATGACGACTCTTATCAAGCTCATATCCTGCTTCATATTTGCCTGACTTAACCTCTCCATCATAAACCCATATAGATCGAACAGTTGCATTGAAAGCTCGCCACCTTTGTCAAAATCCAAGGTGGACTGCAACTCAGCGACGATTGCCAGACCCCTGCGCAAGTACATTTTATGCTCGCTCAGATTTCTCGCCTCCATCTCACTGATGGCTCGCTCCAAGAAGCGGATGGCCCCCTCATAAAGCAAGATCAGAAGATCTTCCCGTGAGGCGGTATTCGCTTGGGACGTTCTATATTTACGCAGACCGTAAGACATAGCTTCTCTTTTTTAGTCGATTATGAGTCAAGTAACACAGCGGGTCTTGCACCGCTCCAACCTTCCAGCAAAGTAGAGAGCTGAGAGGTCACCTGCTTAATATATTTGGTCTCATGTGTTAAATCAGCTTGGGTCAAAGCATCCAGCATGAATGTATAAAGATCATTCAATTGATTTGGTACTGGGCCACCCTCTTCAAAGTTCAGGGTGTTTTGAAAATGCTCAATAATACGCCGACCACGGAGCAGACGATCATTAAAATCTTCAACACGACCTTCGTCGCATGCCACTGCCGCCTCATCTAGAAATTTAATACAACCCTCATAGAGCTGGATTAAGACTTCCAGACCTGTGGGAGTACGCTCAGGATTTGGTGAATCAGACGTTTGCACATTCATTTTTTTTACCTTTTCCTTGCTGTCCATTTATATCAATAACAATAGACTATTTAACCAACATAATAAAACAAATTAAATGACGTTAACCCAGACCAGCCAAGGCATTGGTCAACGCACTTCCAGAAGCATTCATACTATTTACCAGCTGCTCAAGATTGGAGAACTTTTTGGTCAGTCTCTCCCTTACAATATCCAAGCGACGGTTTTCTCTTTCGATACTGGTCTCCAAACTATCAATACGGGCTTGTAGTCCATCATCTCTGCCTGTAATGGAACCTGTAACACTATCAGTTAGCTCATCTACCAGATCTTCAAAACGGTAGGCAACACCGGCATTATTTCCTGTACCCACATCATTTTGGGTGTTGGTGAATATTTTGGTCATCACCGTAAAGCTATTACTCAAAGCATCATCCAACTGTTCAGAGTCGAAGCTTATCTGCCCTGAAGATTGATTTGTTCTAAGGCCCATCTCCGCCAAAATTGAGTATGGAGTGATAATATCTCCACTTCCATCATCCTTGTGGGTCGAGGTGTTTATCACCGACCGCATCAGGGAGACGACACTTCTGGCTAGTGTCGAGCCAGTAAAAGCGTTCTCTTTTTGCGAATTGATGTAGCTGATTACATCATTATAAGCAGTAGTGAAGGAGGTAAGCGTCTCCTTTAGAGTATCTGTATCATCAGCAATAGTGACTGAGATAGCAGAGGTAGTAACCGCTGCAACAGTCATGGCTACACCTGGCAGCACCTCGTCAACAATATTGCTGGAACTGTAGATATTGGACAGACCATCAACTGTTAGCTTGGCATCTTGGCCTTCGTTACTCTCAAAAAAAGAGGAGGCATAAGTGTTTATAGCTGTAGTACCAACAGTCATCGCTACAGTAACACCAGATATAGCTTGAGATGCTGTTGAGCCATCCATAACCAAATAGTTGGTTGTGCCATTGTTAATAACACTTGATGTCATGCCAGTTACAGTTTCTGTAATGGCATCAGCCAGATCAGAAAGCGTAGATGTACCAGCCACCAGAGCAGCACCAGAGGAGTCCTTTAACTGGGTGTTGGTTCCATCTCCTGCAAGATCGTAAGTAACACCTCCATAGGTAAACTCAAAAACACCTGCAGCAACTGAAGTTATGGTATCTGTAGCTGTGGTAGAACCAGTTAATGATATACTTGGTGAATCAGTAGTTTTGCTGGTATCCCAAGTATTACCCGCTGTTGTCCAGGAGAGATCAACGGAGACACTCTCAAGACGACTGGTAGATGTTGTACCATCGGAGTCTCTAACATAAGCTCCTTGATCCTTGGCAGCTAAAACCAAACGATAGTTGGTACCATCATAAAGCACACTGGCACTAATCCCTGCCTCATCAACTCCATCGGTATTTTCGTAGTCGTAAGCTGTAATTTTTTCAGCTATATCAGTTAATGTATCACCAGCGGCAATACCAAACCCAGAACCGGGAGTGTTGGTACCATCAGTGGTGTTGGTGTAGCTAATACCATTATAGGTAAATGAAAATGTGGTTATAGCCGCCAGAGTATCACCGGATGTTATAACCCCACCACCAGACATGACAGTACTGCTACTGGCCAACTGCGAAACTTCAACCTGATGGGTACCAGCAACGGCCGTACTATCAGCAGCAGCAGTAATAATATCAGTATCGGAACTCGTAGCAGTGTGAGGAGCCCACTCAGAGCTATCCTGTAGTGTCTCTGAAATACTCGATAGAGACAATAGCTTGGTCTCCAACTCACTAAAGGCACTTTTTTGAGCAGAGTAAAAGGATTTATCCCTTTCGTAAGCTTGTAGCCGCTGCTGCTTGGTCGCCATTAACTGATCGACTATATCAGGCGGCAAACCACTAGCTAAACCTCCAACTGCAAAATTACTACCCATTGTCCTGCTCCTTTACCTCGTTACCAGCCTCACTTAAGAGATAATACTCTCAATGGCTCGAACACGTTTGGCAAGATCTTCCATTTCTGATCTCGGCAGAAATTGCAAAACTGTCCCACCATGGGATCCCTCTGCTATTTCTGACTCATTTTCACTGTCATGGTTCATACTCAAGTCAATTTCAGCCAGTCTGGCTAATGTACTATTGACCTCATCTACCAAGTTTTCCAGCAACTCCGACTCACCATAATCTAGTCCAGAATCCTTTCCTACAATATGTGCCCCTGTAGCAGTGGCAGTCATGGTAACCTCCATTATGGTTAATGTTACCTGTCGTACTACATTTCCTACCCGAATATTCCATAAACCGAGTAAAGAAATAGAAGAAAAAAACCAACTAAATACTATATCCAAGCCAAATTCCAAATATGCTTGAAAATTATCCGAGCAACTGCAAGGCCAACTGTGGCTGTTGATTAGCTTGAGCCAAAACAGCGGTTCCTGCCTGTTGCAAAATAGCACTTCGGGTCAAGTTAGCTGTCTCTTGAGCAATATCAGCATCCATAATTCGTGAGCGAGCAGCTGACATATTCTCAACAACATTGGATAGGTTGGCAATAACAGCTTCAAAGCGGTTTTGCACAGCACCCAAAGTAGCACGTAGATCAGAAACACTACCAAGAGCGTTATCAATTGAACCAATAGCAGAAGCGGCATTACTCATTGTAGACACGTTTAAGGTGGCAACATTCAGAGCGTTTGAGTTGGTGCTCATGGCGTCAATTGAGAATGCAATTGTCTGACCAGAGAAAGCACCGATCTGCATTGTCATTCCAGTAAAACCACCGTTCAACATCGGCTTGGTGTTGAACTCAGTCTGTGTTGCAATCCGTTGGATCTCAGAGAGAAGCTGTTGCACCTCTTGGTCCAAATCTGCACGGTCGTCATCAACGTTGGTTCCATTGGCAGACTGAACAGCTAGCTCACGAATCCGTTGCAGGGCATTAGTGGTCTCAGCCAAAGCACCCTCCGCAACCTGTGCCATTGACACACCATCATTGGCATTGCGAATGGCCATATTCAAACCCTTGATCTGGGCGGTCATTCTTGTTGAGATGGAGAGTCCAGCAGCATCATCTTTAGCAGAGTTGACCCTCAGGCCAGAAGACAATCTAGCAAAGGTTGTGCTGAGTTCGTTGGATGACTTCATCAAGTTACGCTGAGCGTTAAGTGAAGCGACATTGGTGTTAATATACAAAGGCATGGCTTATTCCCCTTCTTTGGGAGCAATGGTACCCAGTTCTTGCCTAACTACTGGCGTTTACTGGCTAATCTTGTTAACGAACGGAGTTTTCGACTCCAAACTGTTCTACTTGATCCTGACTATATAGAGATGACAAACTTTTCATAAAACTGCTTAAACCAACTGAATCATCATCTATATTAGTAACCTTCATTCCAGATACGATCCGACCTAATCCTCCGATATAAACAGGAGCTGGACCATTAGGTTTTGCAACATGTTCTCTATCAATTTTAAGTGGCATAAAAACTCCCCTTTCACCCTCTTGTTGTTAGCTTCATCTATACAGCAATCTGCTGCTGCTTTTTAGAGGCCACACTACCTGGATTGCGGAAAATGTTGTTTTTCATATCATCTGGAATTAGAGCTTGCCGAGGCGAAAACTCTTTAACCAAAATCTGCCGCCCTTGCCGATTATTTATATTCACGACAACCGGACCAGCCAAATTGGTTCTCATCTCCTCTGGAGAGCCATCGGGGATGGTAACTAGCGTAAAGATTTCCACATCTTCACCTTTTTCCAAACTAATACTTGCTGCATCTTCATCACTTACTTCAAAAACCAAATCTGAGAAGAAATCGAATGGGTTGATAACTATAAAAGCGATTTCCGGCTCGTCTAATGATTGCAACCAAAAGAAAGAAGAATCTTCAGCATAGGGAAACATTATGTACCTGTTACTGATTGGAAATCCCATTAAACCACCATTAATATGGATAATTTCCTCTTCATTTATCTGCAAAGTGCCAAACCGCGTATCTTGAACCTCCATCATCTTTCTCCATTACTGAATTAGAAACCTATATGTTTCTTTTATATCCCGTGTCCCAGAACGCTACCTTTATTCACGCTCACAACAGAAGATACCCATTTACTACCTTTTAACTCTTTTAAAAAATCTACTTCTTATCTTTTGCTACTGCTTCTTTTTTTAAATCTAGTATTACTGCTATTCCAACTAATAAACTCTTCTCTTAAAACTCTATGTTCGATAATCTATGATGCATTGTGCGTGCCAAAATCTAAATTTTCCTATATATCTATAATTTATGGCTTATTTCCTAAACTCTACTCCCTTTCTTGCGGTAATTTCTGCCTACAAACGGCAATTTTTAACTTATAGATCCGTCAGAACCCCGCCTTGATGGGAGTGTTCAAGGCAGAATTCCGACGACCTACCAGACTTAACCTAGGAGTTGTAAGGCAAGCTGGGGTTGTTGGTTCGCTTGGGCTAGAATTGCAGTACCAGCCTGTTGCATGATTGCTAATCTGGTCAAATTTGCCGTCTCTAGAGCAATATCTGCATCTAGGATACGTGAACGACCAGCAGAAACATTCTCTACCACATTGGATAGGTTGTTGATATTTGCCTCAAAACGGTTTTGTACAGAACCCATCTCAGCCCTGATACTGGATACAGAATCCAAAGCACTCAATACAGTTGTGATCATCCGTGCAGCTGCATCCTGACCACTTAAAGCCGGGTTGGTACTATCGGTCATGGGTGGATCAAACGGTAGTGTTGGATCACTTGGAACTGTAGCTCCAGTTACATCCACCAGCGGATCAGGTGGAAATGAGTTGGAACCTGTTGTATCGATCATCCAATCTGGAACCGTTATCAACTCTCCAGCTGCTGGGGCTCCTGCTGCTGCTGCTGCTGCATCACGAGCATTGAGAACAAGTGACATCTCTTGTGCTGCGGTTGCTGCCTTGGCAACTGTACCACTTGGCAGTGAAGCTGCCAGACCAGCTGCTGCAATTACCTTTGCCTCTGCCAGAGTAAGCCTACCACTTTGGTCAGCGGCAACAGCAGCTTCGGCAATCTCTTCAATCTCTTTGTTTTCACTTATAGTTCTATCAAAAGAGTCAATAACATCCATGATGTTGCCAACCGGCACATCGTCAACTCTAGGTGGAATAACTACACCAGCAATAACAGTTCCCTGGATGGCATCATCAACCACAGAGCTAACAGAACTTGAGTTTGTAATCACACCAGTTGAATCACCTGCCAACTCTGTGAATTGGGTGGGAACATTCTGTGAGGTGGAATAACTTCTAGTTGCTGAATAAGTTCCAGCAACAACTACCCGGGCTTGTTCCGATGTGATGCTACTATCTGTAGCCATAACCGTCTCAACACCAACCAGGGCACTAATGGCGTTATCTAATGATCCTCCACCGGAAATTCCTGTTGTACCATCGGCGGTTACACCCTGCATAGCTAAAGCGGCAGAAGCTATCATACTGGCTTCTGTTTCACTTACATCAATGGCTTCGTCGGTATGGGTAGTGCTGAAACTGTCAGTATAGGTAATGGTGGCTGCCTTGATTGCATCAGCAATTGTTTTAACAGAATCGTTATTGCTAATTCCTGCATTAACAATAGCTTTCACAGCCTCTTTTGCAGCAGTAATACCATTACTATCCCAACCGGTCATAACCTCGGCAATAAGCTCTTCGGTTATGTTGTCCACTGTTGGTGTAATGGGACTGTCACCAAGATCAATCAAGGTCTGCATCATAGGTGATGGGTCATCAAGGGCATCTTCCAGAGCTTCAACCAACTCTGTTGTCAAATCTCCACCTAAGATGGTGAACATATTAGTTGCTACATTATCGGATGATGAAGTACCAAGCAGTGAGTCAGATTCCGTTGAGTTTGCAAGAACATTTATCAATGGTGCTGAACCGGAATTAAATAGTCTTGAACCAGGCAGAAGTGAATCTGGTGCTGTCATCTGCAAACCATCAATCTTGGGATTATATATACCCTCGCTACTATTGGGATCTGCCAACTGTTGTGGTGCTAAAAGTGTGTTAGCACGGGCATCAGCCAACTCAACGACAATGGTCTGACCCTCTTGGGAACCAATTTGGAAAACCAAAGGATCGGTCTCACCATTTAAGACAGGCCAGTTGTTAAACTCTGTCTGTTGAGCAACCCGCTCAATCTCCAACAGTAGTTGACTTATCTCTTGTTGGAGATTTGCCCGATCAGAATCGCTGTTTGTACCATTAGCTGCTTGAACAGATAGCTCATTGATCCGTTGCAGCATATTGGTGGTCTCTTCCAAAGCACCTTCGGCAACCTGAGAGACTGAGATACCATCGTTGGCATTCCGAACTGACTGGGTCAACCCACGGATCTGAGCAGTCATACGGTTACTAATCGCGAGACCAGCTGCATCATCTCCGGCGGAATTGATCCGTAAACCAGAAGACAAGCGGGCAAATACCTTGTTTAAATCACTAGAAGAACTAAGCAGATTTCTCTGTGCATTTAATGAGGCAACGTTAGTATTGATATAGAGTGGCATGACTCAATCCTCTCAATTAATTCCTAAAAGTACTTCTATTTATATTAACTAGCAGCAGCCAACTGGGCTGATTGCTTTTTATCCTGACGCGAACGACGTGCAGCTTTCTTTTTGCCAATAGTATTAATGGTTTCACGAAGATATTTGGCCTTCATGTCACCAGGAATAAGTGGTTGGCGTGGTGAAAAGCCCTTGAGTAGAACCTGCTTACCTTTGCGGTTTACCGTATTGACAACCACCGGACCTGCCAGGTTGGTACGCATCTCTTCCGGGCGACCCTCTGGAATTGTTACTAGAGAGAAGATCTCGACATCTTCACCCCGCTCCAGGGATAACAACTCAGCATCTGAATCTTCAATTGCAAACTCAAGATCTGCAAAGAAATCAAATGGGTTGACAACAATAAAGGCTATCTCAACCTCATCTACTGATTGTAACCAGAAGAAAGAGGAGTCTTGACCATAGGGAAACAAGAGAAAGTTTTTGCTCAATGGAAAGCCAAGCAATCCATCCTCTACTACAATGATCTCGTCCTCGTTAAATTCCAGGACTCCAAACCGGGTTCCATGAATTTCCATAACACAATTCTCCACTCTCAAAAAAACTAACGAATAAAATCGATTAATGATGTATTTAAGATTTGACGCTCAGTAATTGTCATGACCTGCATGGCCTGTGAGGTCTGCTCCAGATCGGACAACACCTCAACCAAATCGGCCTCCACATTGGTAGCTTTCATTTCCTGAATTTTTGCTTCATCAAGTGATAGAGTGTTGTTCACTGCATCCACTTGGGTGACTCGAATACCAGACATAGCCTGGAGATCTGAAATCTGCGCTCTACCCTCTTGTATTCTATTTAACTGCGCGGCTACCTCTTCGGGATCGGTCCGCAATAAAGCTCCCCGCAAAGCCGCAACTGCACCAAGTACATTTATGTTGCGACCTGTACTTCCTGTCCCCTCTAAAACCTCTTTAGCGGTAACATTACCGGGTAGTGTTCTACCGTTCAAAACCTGAACCCGACGGTCCTGCTCACCACCTTGATAGGATGCAACTACCTCAAAATAAAAGACATCTCCAACTTCTGGGTCTGCCCCCATCTCCAAGGTCAAACCGCTACCCATATCAATGGTAGGTGGTACGCCAGTAGCCTTTAGGTTTGGCTCTTGTAATACACCGTTGATATCCACCTCATACTCATCATCTGAGGAGAGGTAGGAGATTTTTACACTTAATGGAGCATCTTCCAGGGTGTTGTCATCAGCCAATTTGGCTACAATTGCTTCATTGGCTGGAGAAATGCTGCCTTCACCATTTGGCTGTATCCGCACAGTAGTTGCAGCAAGTATCTCCTCTTGATATGGAGCTCTGGTTCTGCCACCACCGAATATCGGTACTTCGTCCAATTCTGTGTTAACATTGGTAAGTAGCTCTTGGTAGATAGCTACAGCCTCTGCTTGTGCCGCCTTCATTACCTGGGGTTGTCCACCAACTGAACTGCCGGACATTTTCATCACCAAATCCTGGGCTTCCAACATTCTCTCATGCATCTGACCAATTTGATCATCAGCCAAAGAGACCCTTTGTGATGCAAATTCTGTTGTATTTTTCAAGCTTTGCACACTTGACAAATCAGCAGAGAACAGCATATGACGATAGACACTGGTTGGATCATCACTGGGACGGTTTACCCTTAGTCCTGTTAGTGATTTCTCTTGTACGCCCATTAACTCCTGCTGCTTGTTTTGCAGGGCGGTCATACCAGAATCGAACATTAAATTGCTTGTTACACGCATTTTGTTTATCCTTTTGTGAATGCTAAACCATTGAAATTATGGTCTGCATCAACTCATCTGCTACACCAACCATCTTACTGGAAGCCTGGAAGGACCGTTGAAAACGAATCAAATCTGTCAACTCTTCCTCAAGGGAAACACCAGATATTGATTCCTGCAAATCGCTGATAAAATCTTGTGCTGACTGTTGTGCCAGCAGGCTTTCGCCATCTTGACGAATCATG
Organism: Magnetococcales bacterium; assembly: GCA_015232405.1. Taxonomy (GTDB): domain Bacteria; phylum Pseudomonadota; class Magnetococcia; order Magnetococcales; family JADFYX01. Next base: position 27,969 of record JADFZS010000018.1, read on the forward strand.
GAACCCAACTCACCAACCATCTGTGCATAATGGCCAATGAGGGTGGTCCTTTCGTCTCTTAATTCAAATTCAGAAGAGCGCAGAGCACCTAGAGCCAGTGCTCCACTGCTGCTGCCATCATCAAAAGTTACTGTTATGGGAATATCGGAATCGTAAACATTCATCCTACCGATACCCAATAATTTCGGATCTGCCAGTAAATCGGCACTAACTGCCATATCAGCAGAACCTGATCCGCCAAATATTGCCCCTACTCCCAAAGCTGCCAAAACGTTGCTAGAATCAGAAGCTACACCGTAAACACCATCATCAGGAGCCTCAATTTCCAGATACCTTTTTGCCCCTTCCGTAACAATAGATGCATTTACCGCGCCAGAATTGTTGATTGCATCTTTAATTTGCCGAATTGACATGTTTGGGCTGATCGTAACTGTGGATACAGTGTTTAAATTATCTGTGTCTGGCCCTGAGGCAAAAATTATGGTCCCCTCAACAACCCGACTCAAATCAACCGGAGAGTCTTTATAATCACTACTATCTATATCTGTTTCCAGATCACCAATAGCTGTATCAATGTCACTACCTAGTTCAAAGACACCGGTTTGGCTGGTAAACATCTGCTGGTTGACTGATTGGGTATGAACCTTGTTGACCTGAAAGCGAATCTCATCGGCGATACCCTCAAGACGAGTAATATAACCGTTTTCACCATGGAGGATTTCATCACGAATCTCCAACAGACCTTTTAGGTTGCCACCTTGAATTTTGCCGGTAGTACCAAACTCACGTCCACCAATCTCAATTCCCATAAAACCATTTTCATCAACAGCGGCACTTCTAGTCAACTCAGCAGAAAATACCGGGTCAACAAGCAATTCTTGCCCCTGAGAGGTAACAATTTGCACACCATCTTCAGGTAACTCAAAAGTACGGATTTCAATAATTTTGCCCAACTCCATTATCATCTGCCGTCTTTGATCTTTAAGATCGAGAGCTGGATGGTTGGCATCACTGGAGACGATGGCATTGTTGATCTGTTGTAAAGCTTGCAAACGAACATTGATATCATCAACTACCATGCTAATCTCTTGATCAACTGGCATTGCCAACTCAGAGAGTGACTTGTCCATTTCTGATATATAACTAGCAAGAGAGTCGGCCTCTGCTACCAGTTCAGCACGTCCCACAGCATTGGTTGGGTTATCTGCAAGCTTGTCACCAGCAGCGTAGAAAGCTTCTAAACGTTGGGATAGTCCATCACCATCCAAATCGTTAAATACATCCTCAATCATCACCAAAAAGCGATCGCGAGTCTCCAGACGACCAACCTCAGCCACCCCAAGTTCCTCACGACGTTGGATCAATTGGTCATACTGACGGGTAATTTCTGAAATACGAACACCATTGCCAACAGGGCTACTCTTATCACCAGGGTTTGATTCCAAATGCACAACCTGACGGGAATACCCTGGTGTGTTCACATTTGAAATGTTATGCGAAATAGTCTGGAGGTTTCCTTGAGAAACAAATAGTCCCTGTTTTGAAACATTCAGAAGGCTTGTAAGTCCCATCGCCCAGTATCTCCAAGATTGCGGTTAAAAATTCTTAAAAATTTCGGTATTAACTGTACCGTCGCAAGTCAATAATGCAGAGGCTGTGCCAAGGAAAATTTAAACACGGTCAAAAGGGGAAGGATTATCGGTTTTAAACTTTATATTTTCTATATATTCAATGCTTTATAAGTATGGCATTTTTTCATTAATTTTGGTAAAATCCGACTGTTTTTACTAAAAAACAGCCTGTTTTCGCCCTATTTATCCCCCCATCACCAGGCAAAAAACACCCCTAAAAAGGCAAAAGGGAAAATGTTACCCACCAACTCATCAAATTTGCTTTGTGAATAAGTTTGCAGCTTTTCAGTACCCTTTATCACTATGCAAGAATAAGGACAATCTAGCTTTTCTAAACCTAAACATGTTATCCTTGGGGACAGTTTTACCTTATTTATAAGAGCGCGCTCTTACTTCTATTCTTATCTTTATATAGTCAGCCGGATCTTTTAATGAACCTATCCCCACAAATGCACATTGCAGTACGCACTGCCAGATCGGTAGCAAAACGTCTTACCGACCGTTTTGAGAACCGCCATGAACTGGCCACCCGGAAAAAAGGTCTCAACGATCTGGTTTCAGATGCTGACACAGAGACTGAGGCGGAAATTATCAAACAGTTAAAGGGGGCATATCCCGGATATAAGGTGATGGCAGAGGAGAGTGGCGGCTCTCTACCACGCGAAGGATTCTGCTGGATTATAGACCCTATTGATGGCACAACCAACTTTCTCCATGGTATTCCACACTTTTGCATATCCATTGCCTTGGCTGAAAATGGCAAAATAGTAGGTGGATTGGTTTTTGATCCCATGCGCAATGAGATGTTTGTAGGGGATGCCGGTCGGGGGGCCTATTTAAATGACTATCGAATTCGCATCGGTAAAAGTCAGAGTTTAGCGGAATCTGTAGTTGCCACAGGATTTCCCACCAAACAGATGGATTTTGCTGACACATACATTGCAACTTTTGGTAGTATATTAAAAGAGTGCCGTGGTATACGAAGACAGGGAAGTGCTGCCCTGGATCTCGCTTATGTCGCTTCAGGCCGCTATGATGGCTTTTGGGAATCTGGACTCTCCCGTTGGGATATTGCAGCAGGAATTATAATTGTCTCGGAAGCTGGAGGGTACATATCAGATTTTAAAGGAGGCAAAGGCTACCTGAATAGTGGGGATATAATTGCGGCTAGCCCCAAAATCCATACTCTTTTACTAGATAAAATCTATCCTCAAGACAAAAGGAAGGATAAGATAAAGCTTAAGCAAAAGTAAGATTGACCGACTTTTATATATATAAAGTAGCATCTCCTACATAGAAGTAGCATACAGGATATATCTCTATGAGGCATGTATATCACCTATCTGGCTGGGTTATAATGGCGGTTGGCGTTTTAGCCACCATAGTCGCTGCTGCCCTATCTATTTTCCCCAGTGTGTCACAGGGGTTAAATTTCAATGATGTTATTATTTCCGGCATTATAACTGCAATTTTGGGTGGTATCCTGGCCCGTCTTAGCATTCCGCAACGTAATGAGATAACCGCAGCAAAACCTGATTTGTCCCAATTCAAGGCAAAGGGTATCCCTTTTGCTGCTGCAACCGTGGCAGTTGCTGCCACTATATGGCCACTGTTGGTTGCCCAAAACCAGGCACTGCAACTAAATACCGAACATGTTCATAAACCCAGAGCAGTTGTCGATGGTGAAACCGTAGGTCAGATTACGGCTAAAAAACACTCAGCCAACATTCAAAAGCTGCTAAATGAGCTTAGCCTGAAACTGGAGAAGAACCGATCCAAGGCCGACAAACAAAATGCTCTCAGACTTGCGCCACAAAAAAAGGCGGCTAAAGATATCAGGAAAATTCAACAAAGAGGTGTCCCCAAAGTTAGAAATAATAAGAGGGTTGCCAAAAAAACTGATACAAAGAGAGATATCAACGATCCCCAAACCCAACTGGCCTATAACAGTCAATCAAAAACTCCTGGCATAGATCCCCCAGAAGAGTCACAACAACAACCGGACCCAGAAACTCCTCCTCCAGAGCTTGAACCGGAACCTGAACCGGGGCCAGAACCTGAACCAGATCCTGTTCCCGGACCAATAGCCGACAATGAAGATAGCCCAGAGCCTCCTTCTGAATATGAGGTGGTTCCAGACCCTACAACCACTATCAGCAATACAGCCATATTCACTAATCCCAAAATAGAAGATGAGGTTGTTGCAAAAATTCAAGAAGCTCTTGAAACCAGCAAAATCACCCAGGCAGAAAATGATCTTGTTGTTATTGTAAATGAAAAACAGGTCACCACAGGTAACAGTAGCCTCGCAATAGCATCAGCTAAACACAATTATGCCTCTGCCCTTGCTATCAAGGGAGATCTTGCCCAGGCAAGCAAACTTCTTGAGGAGTCCATAAAAATCAAAAAGATCCATCTACCTGAGAGTGACCCCTCCCTTGGCAACAGCTACCAAAATCTGGCATCTGTCTACAAATTACAGGGCAAATACCCCCAAGCCATATCATTACAGAATGATGCCATAAGCAACCAGATCACCAATTTGGGAGAAAATGATCCACGTGTTGCTATTAGTTATAACGATTTAGCCCGACTATATGAACGTTCCAACTCTTTCGTTGAAGCAAAATATTATTTTGAGCGCTCTTTGAGCATTCTTTTAAATAGCCCTACTCCCAACAACCCATATGTCTCGGTTGCTCGCTCAAATTACGCCTCTCTTTTAAAAAAGTTAAACCTAACTGATGCTTCCGAAAAGCAGTTAGAGCTTTTGAGAATATTGCATAACGGCATGCAAAGTGTTGATGTAGCACAACAATAAACCTAGATTCGGCAGTTGTGCGTGCCCACAACTGCCGAATCTAGGTTTAAGCATGAATTTTGCGTAAATAAAAAGCTCATAAACAGGTTTAGAAAATTCGCTCTTAATGTGAATCAGGATTCAAGATTAAACCATGAATAGCCGAAAGGGTATCTATGGGCTTTGTATGCTGTAGATTGCACGCTGTATTATTGCATACTTAAAAGAACAAAAAATTGCTTAGGAAACCGGATGTTACATTAGTATACACAGAATGACATATGTCACTGTTTGTTATAAATTTTGTGTTGTTATTTAAGGCTTTACGTGTATACTTACCCTGTTAATGTGGCTTGAAGAGACTTTTTTGCAAAATAGGCAAGGGTAGCTTTTTTACGTAAAATCTTTTTACATGTCCTTTTGGAGTCTATTAATTGTTAAAGCTGGGTGCAAAAAAATTAAAAGATACATGGTTGCTGGCCTGTTTTATGTTGGCAGCCCTGTTTTACCCATTGGCTGCTGTTGCTGGTCCCGATGCGGTGACTCTCACCTCACCCACAGGAACCCTTTCTGAATCTTCAACCCCAACCACAGTTGCTTTCTCTTGGGAAGCCTCTACCGGCAGTACCTACTATAAGGTTCTGGTGACCAATGCTTCCAACAACAAAAAACTGTTCCGCCTCTGGTACACAGCTTCCGATGCTGGTTGTAGCAGCGGTTCAGGAACCTGTTCAGTCACACCCTCCACAACATTTGATGTGGGTTCCTACTCTTGGAGCATCACCCCTTATGGTGATACTGGACTTGGCACAGAGACATCGGGATCATTCGATGTAGAAAACGCTGCCGACACTACAGTTGGTGAACCTTCTGGAACAATAGAAAGCACCACTCCAACCTATCAGTGGAACGCAACCTCAGCTGCCACCTATTATCAACTAAGAGTAACCGATAGCAGCGGCTCAGATATCCATAAAAAGTGGTACACAGCAGCCGACTCTTCATGTAGCAGTGGTTCGGGAACCTGTTCTGTTACCCCTAGTCTTATATTAACCTCAGGTAGTTATGTCTGGTATATCAAGCCGTGGACAACATCGGCTGGTACAGAGTCCGGCGGCATCGCCTTTGAGGTTGAATCAGTAACTGATAACAACCCAGGAACACCAACACCAACCACACCTTCGGGGACCATAACCGATACAACCCCAACATATAGCTGGGCAGCTACTGATAATAGTACCCACTATACCTTGGTGGTTTCAAACGGCTCTGCAAATGTTATAAATCAACAGTATAGTGTCGCTTCACTAGGTTGTGGTGTTGGCACTGGAACCTGTTCCGTCACCCCAGCAAGCACCCTGACAAATGGAACCAGTTACTCTTGGACTGTACTGGCTTATAACAGTAATGATGATTTAACCGGAGTTACATCTGGAGCTGTCACATTTAGTGTTGATACCTCCAGCCTAACACCTGGAACTCCATCACCTTCATCCCCGTCTGGGACCATAACAACGATTAATCCTGCTTATAAGTGGACAGCGACTGCTAACAGTACCCACTACACCTTGGTGGTAAATGACGGCTCTTCAAATATAATCAACCAACAATATACCACCAGTGATCTGGGCTGTTCTGTGGGTTCTGGCACATGTACAATTACCCCATCAGCCTCTTTAACAGAAGGTTCCAGCTATACCTGGACTCTGCTTGCTTATAACAGTAGTGACAACATAACAGGAACCACATCAAGTGCGGTGAGTTTTAATGTTGATTCTTCATCCGCCACCACAGGAGATTTAAGCCCTGCGGGTACAATTAGCACATCAACAATACCAACTACTTTGACATTTGAATGGCCAGCTGTTGCTGACTCCACCTACTACAAGGTTAAGATCAAATATAATACCGCTCCGTATAAAAACATTCTCAATGTATGGTATACGGCTAGTGATGCAGGGTGTAGTAGCGGTAGTGGTATGTGCTCTGTCGTACCATCAACCACCTTTACCGCAGATTATTATTCATGGTCAGTAGCACCCTATGGCAGCACTGGTATCGGCACTACTTCAGAAGAGACATTTGTTATTGAAGATGAGTCAACAGCGACTACCACTGGAACTCCAAATGGAACCATTACAGAGTCCACTCCAACTTTTAAATGGAGCTCTACATCTGGGGCGGTCTATTACCAACTACGGATCATTAATAATGTAGGTTCAGATATTCACAAAAAGTGGTATACCGCAGCGACTGTGAATTGTAGTGGTAGTGAAGCTTCCTGTAGTTACAAACCTGACCTTATTTTTACCGACAGTAGTTACAGTTGGTTTATAACACCTTGGACCACCTCTTCAGGAGGAGAGTCCAGCGCTATTACATTTACCGTTGATACACAGGTTAGTATACCGGGAACACCAACACCAATATCACCTATTGATGCAACTTCCGATACAACACCAACCTATTCATGGGGTGCTACTTCAAGTAGTACCCACTATACATTAAAAGTTACTGGAAGCAGTGGCACTATCATAAACCAACTGTATAGTAACAGCGAGCTGGGCTGTGAAGTGGGGTCTGGTACATGTTCCATTACACCAGATGAAACCCTCTCTCTTGGATCATCATATTCCTGGACAATACAACCATATAACAATACAGAATCCCTCAGTGGGTCAGTATCGGATACAGCTACTTTCAGTGTGGCACTAAACACACCAGCAACACCATCACCCCTAACGCCGTTGGGTAATATCACTGACAAGACACCACCATATATCTGGCAAGCGTCTGAATATAGTACAGATTACATATTGGTGGTAAAAGATAGCAATGGCAATGCTGTTATAAATCAATCGTATAGCACAGATGAATTGGGCTGTGAAGTAGGCTCAGGAACCTGTACCATCACCCCAGATGTGGAACTTAGCAATGGTGAAAGCTACTCCTGGACCCTATTGCCATTTAATAGTGATGGCTCGGTTACTGGTACTGTTTCCAATGATGCAAACTTCAGTGTGCAAATTACACCGGGAACACCAACACCAAGCTCTCCATCCGGCTCTACCGACACACTAACCCCGACATTTATCTGGGCTGCTACCCAAAACAGCACTGATTACACTTTGGTGGTGACAGATGGTAGTTCAACTATCATCAACCAAACATATAATATTAGCGAATTAGGGTGTTTGGAAGGCTCAGGAACCTGCTCAATCAACCCATCGGTGATCCTAACCGATGGTAAAAGCTACTCCTGGACCCTACTTGCATCTAACAGTGATGGACCTGTTGTTGGAACCACATCGGATAGCGTGGACTTTGATGTAGCTTTGGTTTTAAACACCCCAGGAACCCCAACACCAATATCTCCTGTTGGTACTGCTAGTACCACAACCCCTACATATGGTTGGTTGGCAACAGAATATAGCACTCACTACACCCTTTTGGTAACAGATAGCTCATCTAACGTAATAATAAACCAACAGTATGGGGTTAGTGCACTGGGCTGTGCGGTGGGATCAGGAACCTGCTTTATCCAGCCTGCTACCACACTAACTGTAGGAGAGACCTACACCTGGACACTTGAACCATATAACAGTGAAACCTCAACTGCTGGCACTACATCTGGCGCTGTTGGGTTTACAGTTACCCTCAACACTCCAGACACCCCTGTTCCACTATCACCCATAGGTACAACATCCCTCACAACTCCAAGCTACAGTTGGACAGCTTCAACACACAGCACCCACTACACATTGGTTGTGACCGACAGCCTTGCTGCAACGGTGCATACCCAACAATATAGTGTTAGCGAGCTGGGTTGTAGTGTGGGTGTAGGCACATGTTCAGTAACACCTGCCATTACATTAACAGATGCAGAGACCTACTCGTGGACACTGCTACCTTATAACAGCACCGATAATTTAACGGGAATTATCTCAACTGCTGTTAGTTTTACAGTTGATGTTGCTGATACAACCCCGGAAACTCCAATACCGTTATCTCCAATTGGCGATATCTCAGACACAACACCAACTTTCACTTGGGGAGCAACGGCCAATAGTACCCACTACACTTTGGCGATAAACAGTGCAGATGGAGGTAATATCAGTCAACAATACACTGTTGCAGAGTTGGGATGTACTGTAGGAGCTGGAACATGTTCGGCAACCTTAACTGCAGCTCTTACCGATAATACCGACTATACCTGGACAGTTACTCCTTATAACTCAACCACTGATGTGACCGGAACCACCTCTAATACCGCAAGCTTTAGGATTGGAGCAAATGTACCCGGCACACCGACATTGATATCACCATCTATAACAACCACAACCATAAACCCAGAATATAGTTGGGCAGGTACAGATAATAGTACCCACTTTGTCCTAACGGTATCTAACAGTTCAGGAACTCTTCATACCCAACAATACAGTGTAGATGACCTCGGCTGTTCCGTAGGTTCAGGAACCTGTGCCATTAGACCAAATACAGATTTAACTGATGGTTTGACCTATACCTGGAAAGTCACACCCTATAACAGCGTGGATAAAATAACAGGGACCGACTCATCAATTGTTAGCTTTACCGTGGCCCTGTCAGACAATGTACCAGGAACACCAATACCATCCCTGCCAAGTGGGACTACATCATCTACAACACCTACTTATAGCTGGGCAGCAACACAGAACAGTACAGACTACACCATAACACTCACAGGTAGTTCAGGTACTCTTTTCAGTGATACATACAATGTTACCCAGCTTGGCTGTTCTGTGGGATCGGGAACCTGCTCTATAACACCAAATGAGACATTAATCGATGGTGAGAGCTACACTTGGACGCTACTGGCCTATAACAGTACCGATGCCCTTTCGGGAACCATATCATCAGCAACTAGTTTTACTGTTGAAATAACCGACACAACACCGGCTACACCAACCCTGATTTCCCCTTCAGGCACTATAAAAACCTTAAATCCGACATATAGTTGGAACGCTTCGACATATAGCACCCACTACACAGTGTTGGTAAAAATCGGTTCAGGAACAGTAATCAGTAGAACCTATAGTACCGATGAGTTGGGCTGTTCTGTGGGATCGGGAACCTGCTCTGTTACACCATCAGATTCGCTTTCGGACCTGCAACAGTATAACTGGACGGTTGTACCTTATAACAGTACCGATAATTTAACTGGAACTTCACCTGATAGCTTGGATATTAACACCTTCATGGAGGTGATTTTGACCTCCCCAGAAGGTAGCGCAGTTACAGATACCACCCCAACCTATCAATGGGAAGCTATTAGCAACGCAGAACTATATAAACTTAATGTTACCAATGCTAGCGGTACAGTGCTTGTGGATCTTTCATACACGCCAGCAGAGGCAGACTGTAGTGATGGCACAGGTATCTGCTCTGTCACCCCAACTACTGATATAGGAATTGGTGAAATTAACTGGTCGATTACCGTTGACCCAGAAGGCAACTTTGGCTCAGGTACATTTACTACTATTCTTAGTATCCTGGATCCACCTGCTATAGTTGAACCAAACAGTACTGTTGAGTCTACAACAGTATCACCAACATTTATCTGGACAGCAGTTGAAGGTGCAACAGACTATTTTGTTACCATTGTCGACTCTACTGGTACAACTGTTATTTCAGGCAGCATGACAGCCAGCCAGGCCAACTGTGCCTCAGGTACTGGTACTTGTGACATAACCCCACAAGTGACCTTTCCAACTGGAGAGGGTACATGGTCGGTTATGGCATCAGACTCTGTAAATAACAGAGTTAGCTCAACCACAACAACAACATTTACCATATCTGAAGATGCCTTTGATGCTGGAGGGGCAACACCCATATCTCCAAACGGTACTGAGCTAACCAGCGCACCTACATTTACATGGACCTCAGCAGAAGATGCCACCGATTATAAGATCGTTATCATAGATTCCAGCGGTACAGAAGTTAGCAACTATACCACCAGTGCGGCAACTGCCGGATGTGATGATGGAAGGGCATTCTGCTCCTTGAATTTTGTCAGTTTAGACGATGGTGATTACAGTTGGACAGTACAAGCATACAGCAGTGTTAGTGGTAATTTTGCCGATGTATCATCATCTCTATCATTTACCATAGCCGATGCAAGTCCACCTGAAGATGGTGATTTTGCTATCTCTCCAGAGGGTATCATCTACACAACAAACCCATCATTTATCTGGACAGCAATAGCCAACTCCTCTAACTATCGGCTTAAGCTATTTAAAAACAACAAAACAACCAGTGCCTTATACAGAAAGAACTATACCCCTAGTGAAGCAGGTTGTGATATTTCATCCACCTGTACCGTGATACCAAACGTCACCTTGACAACTGGTACTTATGTCTGGGAGGTAAAGGCCTTCCCAAGCATGCGTAAGCAGTATTTGACTTTTATTATTCCAGAATCTTCAGGAATTATTCTTACAGGCACAACAATTGACGAAAATTTAAAAGTCCAGACCAGAGTGGGACAGCTTTACATATTCACCAGTGATGGCTCTGAAGGGCAAAATATTGTCTTCACTCTTGGAACTGACTCTCACAGTAGCAACTTTGAGATTAAAAATGATGATGAACTCTGGACAGCAGAAGGTTTTTCACCTGACTTTGAAGAAGGGGAAACATCGTATTTAATAACTGTGCATGCCTCAAGTGTAGATGATGCAACTGAACATTTCACCATTACAGTCAATGATGCAAATGATGCACCCACCGATATTGAGTTATCCGACAATACAATTTGGTCCAACGTTGATACCACAACTGTAACTACCGTTGGTACGCTTTCAGCAACCGATATTGATGTTCTTGCTGCCAATTTGGTGCATGTGTTTACCGTGACTGGTGGAATTGATGAGGACTCATTTGAAATATCTGGAGATTTACTACAGTTAAAAGCAGGTGTCACATTAGATACTTCGGTTAAAGAGTTTTATTATGTTGAGGTCACCGCAACAGATTCTGGTGGTTCTGTATCCAAAACCTTCACCATATCTATTGTTGAGGCCGGCTCTAACCCAACAGCTATAATATTGAGCAGTAATGTTCTGCCATTTATGGACCGGGCAACCAACACCCCTATTGGAACTCTATCAACCACCGATGCAGATGTCGGGGATACCTTTACCTATACAATAGATTCAGTAACCTTTATGGGTGATTATCCCCTATTAACAGATTATGCCGACTCATTTTACATTGATGGTGATCAGCTAAATATCAATGATTCCGATGGTTCTGTATTTGGTGTGTTTGAGATAACAATCACGGTAACCGATAGTGGTGGTTTCACTCTAACAGAGACTTTCACCCTCTCAATTGGTGGCTTTACTGTTGAGGATATCCCTGAAAGTAACCCAACTGTTGCAGCAATGTTAGCAGCAGCCAAGGAAACCTACACTAACATCTATGATACCCTTCAAGCAGCCAGCAGTGGTACTACCGTTGATGTTACTGAAACAGAACTGGAAAATATGATTATCGGTAAGGTGGGCCAGCAGATTAGTTCTGGTGGTGAGGTTACCAGTTCATTAACCGATATTGTCAAACAGTTTAATTTGGAGTTGGTGTCATCTTCTGAAATTACCGTTACGATTGAGGTTGGTGTTATCGATGTTCTATACAACCGCCTACCTGCAACAGTTCAAACTGAGGCTACATCACTGTTTAGCGTAGCAAGTGCTCTGCTGCCCTATGCCAACGATGATTATACAGCTGGTGTCCGTTTTAGGATTGTTCCAGTAGTTAGCGGAACAACCCTTTCATTTGATACAAGCAACTCTTACATTGATGTATTGGTTGAAGATTCACTGTTAACACCGAACTTACAATTTACTGTTGCAGAGTTGATTACAAAATATAACTCTTTAATAACAACTATGTCTGCTGATGGCCTTACCTTCTTTGGTGGGCAGGATATACCCACAAGCCAAGATGTCGACTATTTCTTCCCCAACCTAATCAGCAGCTTTTCGATATCCGCTGGTAAAGTTACTCTTACTCGTTGATTTAAAATAAATATGACAGCAATTTGCTGTCATATTTATTTTTGTTTACTACAGTTATTGCAAAGCAAAATTGCAAATAACTATAACTTCCACTCCAGTGGCATCTCATTCATAAGAGCCGACTGCTCACGTAGGGATAGCATATAGTCATCCCAATATCGGGGACCGTTAAACCATGGAAACACCCTGGGAAAAGCAGGATCATTCCAGCGTCTGGCGATCCAGGCTGCATAGTGCATCATGCGAAGGGTGCGTAAGGCTTCAATTAGATGAAGTTCACGAGGGTTGAAATCAGCAAACTGTAGATAACCATTTAATAGATGGGCTAGTTGCTGGCTTCTCTCTTCTCGTTCACCTGATAGACACATCCAGAGGTCTTGAATTGCTGGCCCCATACGGGCATCATCAAAATCGACAAAGTGGGGGCCGTTGTCGGTCCATAGTATATTGCCACCGTGGCAATCTCCATGTAGCCGAATGGCTGTAACGCTACCTGCCCTCTCATAACTGGCTTTTATTTGCTTTAGAAGATCAGCTGTTAGGGTTCGATATGGCTCTACCATCTCCAGGGGAATAAAACCGCTATCAAGAAGAAACTGTCTTGGTTCTACACCAAAACTATCAATATTGAGATGGGGGCGATGGATAAAATCACGACTGGATCCCACAGCATGAATCCGTCCCATAAAACGGCCCAACTGGGCCAGGGTATCGGAATTCTCCAACTCCGGTGCACGACCTCCCCGTTTTGGATAGATGGAAAAGCGAAAAGTTTTATAAAAATGGAGTGTTTTACCAGATTTATCGGCTAGAGGAGGAACTGCCGTTATTTCCAAATCTGCCAGCTCCTGGCTGAAATGGTGCTCCTCCAAAATAGTTTCATCACTCCAACGGTTGGGACGATAAAACTTTACAACAAGATTATCACCATCCTCTGTACCAACTTGATAGACACGATTTTCATAACTATTTAAAGCCAGCTGTGTACCATCACATCGATAGCCAGCACTCTCCACAGCATCAAGTATCACATCCGGTGCAAGGTTTTGATAGGGTTGTTTATCTTTGTTTTCAGACATATATTTTCATGTTCGGCAAATAAAAGGCATAGCAACTTCAACCTATTTAAAAAACAGACTATTTTTTGTTTTTGGTTGGTCTGGTCCAGTTGTTTATGGTCCTTTGTGGTGCTCTGGTTAATGCCAGGGTTTTTTGCGGAACATCTTTGCTAATGGTAGATCCAGCACCCACAACCACTTCATCATTCAGGGTAACAGGGGCCACTAGCTGTGTTCCAGAACCGACAAAAACATTATCGCCTATGGTGGTTTTATGCTTGTTAGCTCCATCATAGTTACAGGTAATTGTCCCTGCTCCAATATTTACACCCTTACCCATTTCGGTATCACCCACATAGGAGAGATGGTTGACTTTGGAACCCTCACCAATATGAGCTTTTTTTAACTCACAAAAATTACCAACTTTGGCTTTTGCATCCAATACCGACCCCACCCTTAAACGGGCATAAGGTCCAATTTCGTTGGGACCCTTGGTGGTTGCCCCCTCGATATGGCTAAACGGTTTTACCACCGTATCTGGGCCAATGCTGCTATTGCTAATTTCGCAAAATGGCCCGATTCGACATCCACCTCCTATTGTCACCCCAACTCCCAAAATAACATTGGGGAAAATAACAACATCCTTGCCAACAACAACATCTGGAGCCAGCCAGCAAGATTCAGGATCGACAAAGGTCACCCCCTCCTCCATTAGACTTTCCACCTTACGATCACGGAAAACCTTCTCTAGCTTGGCAAGTTGCTGTCGGTTATTAACCCCAGCCAAAGAGAGGGAGTCTGGATGATGGTAGGCTGCTCCAACACCTTTTGCCACAGCCATTGGTATTATATCAGGAAGATAATACTCACCCTGGGCATTATTGTTATCAATATTTTGCAACCATTGAACTAAATATTTGGTTCCTACACAGTATATGCCTGAGTTAACTTCGGTAATCTCTCTAATTCTGGCATCAGCATCTTTTTCTTCTACCACTTCCAGAAGACCACCAGCAGCATCTCGAACAACCCTACCATATCCTGTAGGTGATGGGATTGTCATACTTAAAACCGACAGCTCACGTTTTTCTCGGCTGTGATGACCGACAAAGGTTTGCAAGGTTTTTGCCTCAACCAGTGGCGTATCACCATTTAGTATGAGTAGATTCCCGGTAAAACCCTCCAGAGCAGGTAATGCACACTGCACCGCATGACCTGTACCTTTTTGTTGCTCCTGACGAACCCATGTGATAGCGGCATTTGGCAGAGCGGCCTCAACCAAATGGGCCTGATGCCCGGTAACAATAATAATCCGCGCTGGTTTGAGTGGATCAATTGAGCCAAGTACATGCTGTAATAGTGGCCAACCTGCCAACTCATGAAGTACTTTAGGCTGACTGGAACGCATCCGTGTACCTTGACCTGCAGCTAAAACTAAAACAGCTAATGAACTCATAAATTACTATCCTCTGCTATCTTTAAATAAAAAAAACCGGACACCCCATAAGAGTACCCGGTCTTTTATATTTAATCAATAATGTAACTCAGACTAGTCTTTCTTGTTGTGAACCTCCAAGCAAGCTTTAGCATAGTTACGGCGTTTATCCCAATAAACCCACTCAGGATCACTCGTTACCAACTGCGTCAGCTCTTTTTCAGCCTCTTCCAACTCCTCTTTAGCAGCAGCAGCATTAATATCTGCCTTGGCAACAGCCCGTTCCACAAGAATTGTGACTCTCTCTGGTAGAACCTCAGCATAACCACCGCTAATTGCATAACGCTCCGGCTTATCACCCCAACCTACAGAAAGCTCTCCAGCATTCAATAGAGTTACCAAAGGTGCGTGACCAGGTAAAACACCAAAACTGCCCTCAGCACCAGGAGCAACTATAAACCCGGCATCCTCGCTTAACATCTGCCGTTCTGGTGTAATAACATCAAGTTGAAAACTTACAGACATGACCTCTCCTGTTTACTTCGCCAACGCCTGTGCTTTGGCAACGGCTTCGTCGATGGTTCCAACCATATAGAAAGCTGCCTCTGGTAGATCGTCGTGCTTACCATCAAGAATCTCTTTGAAGGCCCGGATGGTCTCTTTCAATGGAACGAGAACACCCTTCTGCCCGGTAAATGCCTCAGCAACATGGAAGGACTGGGAGAGGAATCTTTGCATCTTCCTGGCTCTAGCCACAACCAATTTATCATCTTCTGAAAGCTCATCCATACCCAAAATCGCAATGATATCCTGCAACGATTTATAGGTTTGAAGAACCTCCTGTACATTACGAGCAACATTGTAATGCTCTTCACCCACGATTTGCGGATCCAAAATTCTGGATGTGGAGTCGAGAGGGTCAACCGCTGGATAGATGCCAATCTCAGCAATTTGCCGTGACAAAACAGTTGTCGCATCAAGGTGAGAGAATGCTGTTGCAGGAGCCGGGTCGGTCAAGTCATCAGCGGGAACATAGATAGCCTGCACTGAGGTGATGGAACCACTTTTAGTGGAGGTAATACGCTCCTGTAATCCACCCATGTCGGTAGCCAGGGTTGGTTGATAACCCACAGCAGAAGGAATCCGTCCCAAGAGAGCAGACACCTCTGAACCAGCCTGGGTAAAACGGAAAATGTTGTCGATAAAGAGCAACACGTCCTGGTTTTTGACATCACGGAAATACTCAGCAACTGTCAAACCGGTCAGCGCAACACGTGCACGGGATCCAGGTGGTTCATTCATCTGACCATAAACCAAGGCAGCTTTTGAGTTTTCTTGATTATCAAGATCGATAACCTTGGACTCCACCATCTCATGGTAGAGGTCGTTACCTTCACGGGTACGTTCACCAACCCCAGCAAACACTGAGTAACCACCGTGACCCATGGCCACGTTGTTGATCAACTCCATGATCAAAACTGTCTTACCCACACCAGCACCACCAAAGAGGCCGATTTTACCACCTTTTGAGTAAGGAGCAAGCAGGTCAACAACCTTGATACCTGTCTCAAGAATCTCCGCTTCTGTAGATTGATCTTCAAAAGCGGGAGCTTCCCTGTGCATCGGGAAGGTCTCAGTGGTCTTCATGGGCCCACGCATGTCAATAGGATCACCAACAACGTTCATGATCCGGCCCAGGGTTTCATTACCCACTGGAATCTGGATCGGCGCGCCTGTTTGCTTGACCTCAGCACCACGAACAAGACCGTCAGTTGCATGCATGGCGATTGTCCGAACCGTGCCCTCACCCACATGTTGAGCAACCTCTAACACCATACGCTCTTCATTTTCACGTTCGATATGTAGAGCGTCTAAAATGGCTGGCAACTCACCATCAAAACGGACGTCAACTACTGGCCCAATAACTTGAACCACTCGTCCCATATTTTCACTCATTGGAAGACTCCATCTTCGTAACGGTTACAATACATCAATCAGCTCAAAACCTACCCTTTTAGGGATTCCGAACCGCTGATAATCTCCATCAACTCTGTTGTAATTACAGCCTGTCTTGTACGGTTGTAGGTGATGTTCAACTTGTTCAACATCTCACCTGCATTACGTACCGCATTATCCATAGCTGTCATTCTAGATCCATGCTCTGATGCGTCAGACTCAACCAGAGCTTGAAATACCTGTACAGTTACATTCTGTGGAAGAAGAACTTTCAACACGTCTGCTTCATCTGGCTCATAAAAAGGTGCACCAGCTGCAGAATCCTCCACATCTTTTTCTTCAAGTATGGGCATGGGTATAACCTGCTTCCAGGTCAACTCCTGGGTAATAGCAGATTTAAACTCATTGTAGACCATCATACAGACATCAAACTCACCTTTTTCAAACTCCACCAGAAGTTTATTGGAAACTTCTCGTTCGGCTTTTTCATAGTTGAGATCTTTACCAATACCTGCATGAGTACGTTTTATCAGGCCCCCAAACTGTCTTTTGAGAACATCTCTGGCTTTAGTGCCGACACAGATGAGGGAGACCTCCATACCTTCGTTTTGTAAAGCGATAATTTTCGCCCTAACTGAGCGTATTACACTACTGTTAAAGCTACCACAAAGACCACGATCCGCGGTAAAAATAACCAAGCAAACTCTTTTACCCCTTGGAGCAGCCAACAGGGGTGGTGCACTATCTTCGTTTGCCATTGAGGCTATGGATTGGATCATCACACCCATACCCTGGCTATAGGGTCGAGTCTCCTGGGCCCGTTCTTGGGAACGACGCAACTTGGCAGCCGCAACCATCTTCATGGCTTTGGTGATTTGTCGCGTATTTCCAACCGAACGGATTCGATTGCGAAGACTTTTCAGATTAGGCATACCCTAATACTCCCGTTATGATGAAGTGTGCATCAAGTTTTCTGCCACTTCAGCTTCATGGGCAGTCATCGGAGCATCAGCTGCTTCACGGTCTTCAAACTTGGCAACAATTTTCTTTATGGCGGCCTCTAACTTCTCTTCCATATCATCAGAAAGTTTCTTTTCAGCTGCTATAGCCTCAAGTAGACCCTTATGCTGAGTACGCATCTCGTCCAAGATTCCGTTTTCAGCAGCAGAGATATCCTTGACGGCTACATCATCGAGAAGACCACGGGTTCCGGCAAAGAGAACAGCTGCCTGCTCTTCCATTGATAGCGGTTTATATTGTGGCTGTTTAAGCAGCTCCATAAGACGTTCACCACGATGGATGAGCTTTTGAGTCGCTTCATCAAGGTCGGAACCAAACTGAGCGAAAGCTGCCATTTCACGGAACTGGGCAAGATCCAGACGAAGAGTACCAGCAACCTGCTTGGTAGCCTTAACCTGTGCCGAACCACCAACCCGTGAAACTGAAAGACCAACGGAGATAGCTGGGCGCATACCGGAGAAGAACAGCTCTGATTCCAAGAAGATCTGACCATCAGTGATGGAGATCACATTGGTAGGAATGTAAGCTGAAACGTCACCGCCCTGGGTCTCAACGATTGGAAGGGCAGTTAGCGAACCACCACCATTATCTTGGTTGAGTTTAGCAGCCCTCTCCAACAGACGTGAATGGAGATAGAAAACATCACCAGGATAGGCCTCACGTCCAGGAGGACGACGAAGAATAAGAGACATCTGACGATAGGCAACAGCCTGTTTGGAAAGATCATCGTAGATGATCAAGGCATGCATACCGTTGTCCCGGTAGTATTCACCGATGGCACAACCTGTATAGGGAGCCAAGAACTGCAAAGGTGCAGGATCTGATGCAGTAGCAGCCACAACAGTGGTGTACTCCATAGCTCCGCCATCTTCGAGAACTTTAACAACCTGGGCAACAGTAGACCGTTTTTGTCCAATAGCTACATAGACACAGTGTACTGGTGAATCGGTTTTAAAAGTACCTTTTTGGTTGAGAATGGCATCAATAGCAACAGCAGATTTACCAGTTTGACGATCACCGATAATCAACTCACGCTGACCACGACCAATAGGTACAAGAGCATCCAACGCTTTTAAGCCTGTGTACAGCGGTTCGTGAACCGACTGCCGGGGAATAATACCCGGTGCCACAACCTCAACCAGACCTCGTTGGTCTGATTCAATTGGTCCCTTACCGTCAATGGGATTACCCAACCCATCAACAACCCGTCCTAGCAACCCTTTGCCTACAGGAACATCAACAATACGGCCGGTCCGCTTAACAATGGAGCCTTCCTTGATGCCAACATCGCTGCCAAAAATAACAACACCGACGTTATCCTCCTCAAGGTTCAAGGCCATACCCTGGGTACCATCGTCAAATTCGACAAGCTCCCCAGCCATAACCTTATCAAGACCGTGAACCCTGGCAACACCGTCACCAATGACGATTACCTGGCCCACCTCTGAGACCTCAGCCTCTTTACCGTAGTCTGAGATCTGTTTTTTGATGATATCGCTGATTTCGGCGACGCTAATTTGCATCGACTTCTACCCTCTCATCTGTGATTTCAATCTGTTTAACTGACCTCGCAATGAATAGTCCATCATCACGCTGCCAACCCTTAGCACCACACCACCTAGCAAGGCAAAATCTGTGGATACATCCAACTGCACTTTCTTACCTGTCATACTTGATAATGAGGATATCAGACTCTCCTCATGTTTTTTGTTTAATGGAGTCGCCGAGGTAACATGTACCGTAATGCGACCACTGCGCTCTTCAACGCTGCGTTTATAGGAGGTGACAATGTTGTTGATAGACCCTAAACGACGCTTTTCAACCAACACCCGCAAAAAATTGCCTGTTACCTGCTCTGCCCCACCATCCATGAAAGCATCAACAACCTTGTGTTGAGCAGATTGGGATGAGGTAGGACTGGTTAACAGAGAGTCCAAACCAGGAGTCACATTGATAAGTTCGATAAAGCGGTCTAAGTCAGCCCCAACTTTTTCTAGAGTTCCACCTTCGTCGGCTAATTCAGCCAAGGCAGAAGCGTATCGTTTTGCTAAGGTACCGTCTTGCACGACCAATAACCCTTCTTCAAAGTCCAGTCCAAAGTCACCCCATGTCCAGGTAACTATATAAGCAATTTCTAATATTTACCACACTCTTAACTGCGAAATTTCTACCATACTTCCTTTCCCATTTCAACATTCCATAGAGTGGCATACAATATTATTTTTTTGACAGCGTACAATTTATTTTGATAACAAACCTAAACCACATGATTTTAAGGAACAAAACAGCAAATGTTTAGAATTCTGCTCACACTGTTTATTATTGTCCCAATTTTAGAAATCTATCTTTTAATCCAAGTTGGAGAGAAGATCGGTCTGTTTGCAACTCTGGCAACAATTGTCTTAACAGCAATTATTGGGGCATCTCTTGTGCGTCGGGAGGGTATTAAAACTTTAAACTCTCTACAGGCCCGACTCAACAACCAGGAGTTACCGGGAAAGGAACTTGCTGACGGTGCTATGTTGCTATTGGCAGGGGTTCTGTTGGTAACTCCTGGATTTTTTACCGATGGCGTTGGCTTTTTCTTGGCTTTTCCTATTAGTCGTGCACTGTTAAGAAACAGCCTTATCTCTGCTTTATCAGCCCATGTTCAGAGTGGCAACCAAGGTTTTTATACCCACACCACATCATCTGGACCCCAAGATAATTCCACTATTGAGGGGGAGTTTCAGCACCATGATGAACAACCAGATCCACCAAAGGATCAACCACCTGCAAAGCTGCCTTAATATCAGCAATAGGGACAGCTCCAGATCGTAAAAGACTTACCTTATTAAGCTTTTCTTCCACCATCAGTACAGTGGAGGCTAAAGATGATTCTGAGCTACTACCGGGAATTATACACCCCAACTCAGAGCCAAGCTCTTTTTTTACTCCATGGTGATCCAAGAGAGCTGGACCACCACTACGGTTGGCACTGGTGGATACCACGGCCCCACCATAAGCTGCTAACAACTCTGCTACCAATGGGGATGATGAGTGTCTGGTTGCGATGAAACCACCGCCCCCTGTTAAACGAGGCGAGACCTCTGGCAGAGCAGGCAAAACCAGTGTCAAAGGGCCGGGCCAGAATTTAGCCATGAGAGCCTGTACCAGAGAGCTGTTGAGGCTTGTGGCTTGCACCATATCAAACAGAAATGTACGATCTGGAATGAGCACAATAAAACCCTTGGCTTTAGAACGACTCTTGATCTCAAGGAGTTTATCCAAAGCCTTGGAGTTGTTGGCCGCCACCCCCAGACCAAAAATAGTCTCTGTGGGATGGGCAATAACACCACCACTCTGCAATACAGCCACAGCCTTCTCTATATCATTACTGCTGTGACTTAAACTATCATTGCCGGGATTGAGCGCGCTTTTTTTTGCGGATTTTTTCATACATATCTTTTACCAGTTGGTTTGTCTGTTCTTTCTGCCGTATTTTGGTCTCTTTGTTTTTAATCTCATCCACATAAAGTTCCAACATATGAGGATTATGGACAGATAGTACCTGGCAACCATAGAATACATGCTCTTTGATACTACCACCCCCTGTCTTGCGGTGTTGGGCCTTGGAGAGAATTTTGACTATGGTATGGATAACCCCGAAATGTTCCCGGCGGGTATCCATGGCCAATTTTATCTGATCACCTTTTTCAAAGCTCACCTCTTTAGCTATTGCTGAAAAACAAAAACCTTTTGCATGAATATCAACGAGTTTACCTTTTATGACTTTATTACCAAATTTATGTTTTCTCGTTGCTGTTATCGAGCATGGCATTGAAGATGGCACAACATGACGTACCAATTTTCTGCGTCCAACCACCTGATAGATTTTTGGTAGGCTCAGGCGGAAGGCCTTATTACCGTAGACCTCCTCTTCGCCTAGAAACTTAAGTCGCCGAGCCTCCAGGCCAAATCGGTCATGCTCATAACAGATCATGACCTGATCGCTCTTTTTCAAACGAAGATTGTCTGCCTCAGACTGAAAAGGGGCGATATATATTGACAAACCCTTTTCTGCGGTCCAATCCACATGGCTGGCATTGATAAAATCCGAACGACAAATCGGCTCTTTACCATCAGGAAACACTTTAATCTGACACTCTTTGGATACGGCATTATAGGCCAATAGACGAATGACATCCTCCTCTAAAAAGAGGTTTTCAAGCTCTAACAACTCTGCAATAGGATCTTCTTCAGCCATCGTTATACCCCATTTATACCTGCTCTATAGGTCAGCAAGACGTAGCTGCAGCGCCTGATCTTTTTTCTCAACTGCTGCTGCCATGTCAAGACTGAACTGTGTAAGCTTTTGGGCAAGAGCTGCATCTGACAGAGCGAGTATCCTGGCGGCATAAATACCAGCATTTTTCGCTCCAGCTTTACCAATAGCCATACAGGCAACAGGTATGCCTCCTGGCATCTGAACCGTGGATAACAGAGCATCCATACCCTTTAGGTCGGTTGCCGAAAGTGGTATTGCAACTACAGGCAGAGGTGTGCTTGCTGCAACAACACCAGCAAGATGGGCAGCAGCTCCAGCCCCCACTATCAATACTTTAATGCCGCGTTCCACAGCTGATTGAGTGTATTTATGGGTTTTTTCTGGGGTTCTGTGAGCCGAAGTAACCATCATTTCAAAAGGGATATCAAACCCCTTCAAAGATTTACCAGCCTCCTGCATAACTTCAAAATCGGAGTCAGACCCCATTAAAATTCCAACAACAGGTTTTTTACTCATTTCTCTATCCTAGTAATAGCTCTATAGCCAATATCACGACGACAGTAACAACTGTCCCAGTTTATTTTATCCACCGCTTCGTATGCCCGTTGCTGGGCCTCTTTAATGCCATCACCCAGTGCCGTAACACCCAGTACCCGACCTCCTGCTGTTACTACCTGATCACCATCAAGTTTGGTCCCTGCATGAAAAACAGCAACATCAGCCAGGGCATCAGCAGCATCTATACCTGTAATGGGTAGCCCCTTTTTGTAACTACCAGGATAACCTCCAGCAGCCTGTACCACACAAAGAGCGGTACGGGAATCCCACTCAATTGATACCCCTGCCAAAGATCCGGTTGCGGATGCCTCCATCAATGGGACCAGATCTGACTTCATACGCATCAACAGAGGTTGGGTTTCGGGATCACCAAAACGGGCATTAAACTCCAAAACCTTCATCTCGCCATTGTTTATCATAAGCCCTGCATAAAGCACACCTTTAAAAGGTCGCCCCTCGGCCGCCATTGCCTCAACAGTTGGTATCATCACCTGTTTGATGACCTGCTCATGGAGTTGGTCGGTTAAAATTGGGGCTGGAGAGTATGCCCCCATACCACCAGTATTGGGTCCGGTATCACCCTCACCCACTGCCTTATGATCTTGTGAACCTGCCAGAGGCAGAACATTTTTACCATCAACAAAGGCGATAAATGATAACTCCTCCCCTGCTAAAAACTCTTCAACCACTACAGAATCACCTGCGGAGCCAAACTCCCGGTCCACCATAACCCTTTTGACAGCGTGCAGTGCCTCATCAAGGGTTTGACAGACTATCGCCCCTTTACCAGCTGCCAGCCCGGAGGTTTTAACCACAATCGGTGCACCCTCTTTTTTGATATATGCAATGGCATCATCGGCATTGGTAAAAGATTTGTATTTGGCAGTGGGAATATTATATTTGGCAAATAGCCCTTTCATGAAGGTTTTTGAACCTTCAATCTCTGCTGCTGCTTTTGAAGGACCAAACACAGCTATTCCCTCTTGTCTGAGAACATCTGCCAAGCCAGCCACCAAAGGACCCTCTGGCCCTATAGCCACAAGATCAATATTATTCTCCAAGACAAAAGCCTTGATTGCTGGTAGATCCTCCCCATCAATGGGTACGCACTGGGCTATTTTTGCTATTCCTGCATTTCCAGGTGCACAATATAGTTTCTCCAGTAGGGGAGATTGCTTGATTTTCCAAGCTAAAGCATGCTCACGACCACCACCACCTACCAGCAAAATTCTTTTTCCCATGAAAAACTGACTCCAAATTTACAAAAAACAGATTAGGGAGATAGATATACCCCAAAAAATGACACACTAGCAGAAAGTGATACAATTAGGAAACTAAAATCAACGAAAAATAAACAGGTAAAAAAAACCCACCAGAACAGTAACTCTGGTGGGTTTTTAATGAACATTTATAAACTAACTACCCCTATTCTTCCAATTTTTCGGGCTACATTTCAACACAACAAAAAGTCAACAAAAAAGGTGATGCCCATGGAACCTAGCCTCTTTTTTGTTTTGTAGTGAAAAAAACAGGGGATCAATGTTCGGATCAAGCACTAGCTGTAGGTGTATCTTCAGGTGTAGCACAGGTGCTTATACCCAAAAGAGGATAGGCCGGGCAAAATTTAACCAAGCCTGTCACCAGTGGAATTATACCGATCCAACCCCAAACTACTTTTGGCCCCACAAAGACCAAAGCTATAAGTGCCAATCCAACAACAATCCGCAAAACTCTATCTACACCACCAACATTTGCCTTCACAACATCACCCCTTATAAATAATGGTTTAATTCACAATTGATAACCGTTATGACTACAAGCAGGGAGAAAAGTTTCTTACAAAATGTTGTTATTTTTTATTAATGTTTAAAATGTCTGTAACCGGTAAATACCATCGCCAACCCTGCTTTGTCGGCGGCATCAATAACCTCTTGATCTCGCATGGAACCTCCCGGTTGAATAACCGCTGTTGCACCTGCCTCGGCAGCGGCTTCTACACCATCTGCAAAGGGAAAAAAGGCATCCGAGGCCAACACGGTCCCCACAACTGGATCACCTTCGCGCTCAAAACCTTTTGCTGTCTCTCTGGCCTTCCATACAGCAATTCTTGAGGAATCAACCCGGCTCATCTGCCCTGCTCCCACACCAACTGTACAGAGATCTTTAACATAGACAATTGCATTTGATTTTACATGTTTAACAACTTTCCAGGCAAACAGTAGATCCTTCATCTCCGCCTTGGTAGGAGCACGCTTTGTTACAACTTTCAGATCATCTTCGTTTACGGTCTGTTTATCGCTCTCTTGTAGCAGCAGGCCACCCACCACTCGTTTCATATCCATATTGGTTGGACCCTCTGCAACCCCTTGGGTGGTGGCTTGAGTATCCAACTCTGGAGTTACCAATAGACGCAGATTTTTCTTGGCAGACAATACCTCAACTGCA
>JADFZS010000190.1 GCA_015232405.1 Magnetococcales bacterium
AACCGGCCAACTTCCTCGACGTCGGCGGCGGAGCCACCACCGAGGCGGTTACCGAAGCCTTCAAGCTGATTCTCTCCGATGAGACCGTCAAGGCGGTTCTGGTGAACATTTTCGGCGGTATCATGCGTTGCGACGTCATCGCCGCAGGCATCATCGAGGCGGCTCGTGCCCTGGATATCAAGGTGCCGGTTGTGGTTCGTCTGGAAGGAACCAAAGTGGAAGAGGGGAAGAAGCTACTTGCTGAATCTGGCCTTACCATCATTACTGCTGATGATCTGAACGATGCCGCTGAAAAGGCGGTTGCGTCGATCCAATAGGGAGAATCACTCATGAGCATTTTGATCGACAAGAATACCCGTGTTATCTGCCAAGGTTTTACCGGAGGCACAGGCACATTTCACTCTGAACAAGCCATAGCTTATGGCACTAAAATGGTTGGTGGTGTTACCCCAGGCAAAGGTGGTTCGACCCATCTGAACCTGCCGGTTTTCAATACTGTGGTAGATGCCGTTAAAGATACCGAAGCTGATGCTTCTGTTATCTTTGTGCCACCTCCTTTTGCAGCTGATGCCATAATTGAGGCAGTTAGTGCTGGCATTAAACTGGTGGTCTGCATCACAGAAGGGATTCCGGTCCTGGATATGATGAAGGTTAAGCGGTTTATGGAGGGTAAAGAGGCCCGTTTGATCGGACCTAACTGTCCCGGCATTATCACTCCTGATGAGTGTAAAATTGGAATTATGCCAGGCCATATCCACAAAAAAGGTGGCGTTGGCGTGGTGTCTCGTTCTGGTACTTTAACCTATGAGGCGGTGTATCAAACCTCCGCTGTCGGTTTAGGTCAGAGTACCTGTGTTGGTTTGGGTGGTGATCCTATTAACGGCACAAACTTTATCGACTGTCTCTCCCGTTTTGAGAAAGATCCAGAGACCGAAGCGGTTGTGATGATCGGTGAGATCGGTGGTACAGCGGAAGAGGAAGCTGCTGAATGGATTAAACAGAATATGAGCAAACCTGTCTGTGCCTTTATCGCAGGAGCGACTGCTCCTCCTGGCAAGCGTATGGGTCATGCAGGTGCTATTATTTCTGGTGGTAAGGGAACAGCAGCAGAGAAATTTGCTGCACTGGAAGATGCAGGTGTCCATATTGCCAAATCCCCTGCAGAAATGGGTGTTGTAATTAAAAAAGCAATGTAAATCAATGTCCTGTATAAGTTTTGATTAATAAAACTGGACGTTCCACTTAAGAGTAACAAAGGGAGTATGATTCGATGGCAAAAAAGGATCTAGTTATCCGCATCGGTGGTGAAGGTGGCGAGGGCGTTGTCTCCGCTGGTGACTTCATCGCGGCTGCGTGTGCAAGGGCTGGGCTTGAGGTGTATACCTTCAAGACCTTCCCTGCTGAAGTAAAAGGTGGTTACTGTATGTATCAAGTTCGGACCAGTTCCGAGCGGGTATACAATCAAGGTGACACCTATGATGTTTTCTGTGCTTTTAACGGTGAAGCTTATGAGTTGAACAAACATCTGCTTGTTCCTGGCTCTGTTATGGTTTATGACGGACCTGGAGGTGATTTTGAGCCAGAGATTCCAGAAGGGGTTATTGCTTATCCCATCCCCATGACCAAAACCGCACTGGCTTTAAAATCCAAGCGATCAAAAAACATGGTTGCTCTGGGGGCGTTGTCAGCTCTTTTCAATATCAGTGAAGCCACCTTGAAAGAGGTGTTGACTCTTAAGTTTAAAAAGAAAGGTGAGGATATTCTCAACTTTAACTTAGGTGCATTTGATGAAGGTAAAAAGCTGGCCCAAGCACTAGAGAAGGTCGATGAATTCCGCGTAGCCGATGCTAGAACACCTGATGATGTAATCATCATCTCCGGTAACGATGCCTGTGGTATGGGTGCAATTTTGGGTGGTTTGGAGTTCTTCTCTGCCTATCCAATTACACCAGCAACAGAGATTGCCAAGTTTGTTGCAACCCATATTCCCAAAAAAGCTGGTACACTTTTGCAAGCAGAGGATGAAATTGCCTCAATTGCCCAACTACTGGGTGCATCATATGCTGGTAAAAAATCCATGACAGCTACATCTGGCCCCGGTTTGGCTTTGATGTCTGAAATGTTGGGTATGGCAACCATGAGTGAAACACCATGTATGTTGGTTGACGTACAACGTGGTGGACCATCTACCGGTATGCCTACCAAGCATGAGCAGTCTGATCTTTTCATCGCAATTCATGGTGGTCATGGCGACTCACCACGTATCGTGCTTTCAGTTGAAGATGTGAACGACTGTGTCAACATGTCTGTTGATGCTCTTAACTTGGCAGAACAGTACCAATGTCCTGTTATTCTTCTCTCTGACGGCTCTCTGGCCTTCTCAACGCAAACAATTCCTGCTCCCAAAAAAGAGAACTTCAAAATTGTCAACCGCAGAAAATGGGATTGCAAAGGTGAGTACAAGCGTTATGAGTTGACAGGTGACAACATTTCACCGATGGCTGATCCTGGTACTCCTGGTGCACAACATATCGCAACCGGATTGGAGCATAACGAGAAAGGTTCACCATCTTGGGATATCCATAACCGTGACCTCCAGATGGATAAGCGTTACAACAAGTTGTCCACAGTTATCGAAAACTATCATGACACAGAGATAGATGGTGAAGGTGAAGCTGACCTGGGTATTATCACTTGGGGCAGCACAATTGGTGTGGCGCGTGAGGCAGTTGAGCGTATGCGGGCTGAAGGCATGAAGGTTAAGGGTTTCTATCCTAAACTAATGTGGCCTATGCCTGTTGAACAGTATGAAGCTTTTGCCAAGACCTGCAAAAAAATCTTGGTTCCAGAGGTTAACTATCTTGGTCAATTGTCGCATTTTATCCGCGCCGAAACATCCATTGATCCTATCTCATATCCAATTTGTCAGGGGCTGCCTTTTACCCCATCACAAATAATTGCTAAATCCAAGGAGGTGCTCTGATGTCTTTAGCTGCACTCAATAAGGTCGAGATGAAGCCGAAGGAGTATAAGTCGGACGTCTCTGTTGTTTGGTGTCCTGGTTGTGGACATCACGGAATTCTCAACGGCATCTATCGTGCACTATCTGAGCTTGGTATTGATCCCGACAACATGATGTCAATTTCTGGTATTGGCTGCTCTTCACGGACACCATACTTTATTAAATCATACAAAATGCACACCCTTCATGGTCGTGCTGGTGCGGTGGCAACTGGTGCACAGTTGGCACAACCCGATCAGTGTGTGATGGTTACTGGTGGTGATGGTGACGGTTTCTCCATTGGTGGTGGTCATATGCCCCACATGGCGCGTAAAAATGTCAATTTGACATATGTGCTGTTTGACAATGGTATCTACGGTTTGACCAAAGGACAGTATTCACCAACTTCACGCCCAGAGATGACAGCTTACACAACACCTTATGGTGGTCCTGAAGAGCCGATGAATCCACTGCTCTACATGCTCACCTATGGCGCAACCTACGTTGCCCAGGGTTTTGCTGGTAAGCCAAAAATTTGTGCTGAGTTGATCAAGGGAGCTTTGGAGCATAAAGGTTTCTCTTATGTAAATATTTTCTCCCAGTGTCCATCGTTCAACAAAATTGATACGGTGCAGTACTATCGTGATCTGGTTGAAGAGATTCCAGAGGGTCATGATCCTTCAAGTCTTGGTCAGGCAATTGATGTTGCTCGTGGTTTGGAAAATGGCAAGTCACCAATGGGTCTTCTCTACAAGGTAGACAAGCCTACACTTGATGAAAAGCTTGCCGAGATTGTTACCAAGGTCGGTGGTCACAAGGATTATGACGTAAATAAAATTGTTGATCTTTATAGGCCATAATTTTAAGGATAGAGTAGATGCAGCAGTTTACGAATGTTGAAGCCCTGATAGCAGAACATGGGCGTAAGGGGAGTTTGGAAGATTCTGACCTCTCATATCTAATGATTGATGGGATCGACTTTAAGGGTCACACTCTCTCTGGAGCCAACATTCACGGCACTACTTTTAAAAATGTTAGTTTAGCTGGCTGTGAAATGGCTGGTACTTTTGTACAGGATGGTGATTTTGCCGGAACCACCTTTGCAGGAGCCAAGATGGATGGTGCTTTTTTCCAGCGTGTTAACCTATCACAATGTAATTTTGCTGGCGCCGCGATGAGTGGCGTCAGCATTTTTTTGTGCCAACTGCCAGGGGGCAATCTCACAAATTGTCAGTTGCTTGGGGCAAAAATGTTGGAGACCAACCTGGAAGGATCGGATTTTACCGGCTCCAACATGGCAAATGCTGATTTTCGCGAGTCTGACCTCACTGGAGTTACATTTCACGATTGTGATCTAAGGGGAGCAGATCTTCGCAAAACCAACATTTTTTCCGCCTCTTTTCAAAACATGCAGATAGAAGGCGCTCTATACTATGGAAAATCTCCATGGGATGGGGTAGCCAAAAATCTGGACTGGAAAAATAAGATGTTGATCTTTGATGGGGAGTAGGTTATGAACGCCCCTCTACCATCCGGTCCGGTCACCTCTTTGCAAAAACAGCTTTTTTTCCAAGCTTCCCGTCGTTCCATGGCAGAAGTAGAGCGGATCCTTTCTCGCTTTATGAGTTCAGAGTTACAAAAATTGGATGATAGTGCCTGTGAGCGGCTTCTGGCTTTTCTTGATAATCCAGATCCAGATATTCTTGATTGGCTGACTGGTGTCTCATCTCCGCCAAAAAGTGTTGATGATGAGGTTTTTTCCTGGTTGATGAAGTATAAAAGTGAGGTTTGTTGAGGTTTCGTAAAAAAAAACCTCTTTTTTGTTTTTAATTGGTATCCCCGTGACCATCATTCATGTATAAGAGAAACTCCAAAAATAAATTAACAAATTTTTTATGTTTGGTGTTCACATGATCACCGATCATGTTATGTTCTTTTTTTGAGTATTAAACAGGTGTTTACAAATTTTTTGTTAATTCTGAAAGGAGTTATTGAGTGAATCTAATATTTATGGGCCCTCCAGGGGCTGGAAAAGGTACCCAAGCTCGTCAAATCGCAGATAAATACGGTATTCCACAGCTTTCAACTGGTGATATGTTACGTGCAGCTGTTAAAGCTGGTTCCGAGGTTGGTTTAAGAGCTAAAACCGCTATGGAGAGTGGTGGTTTGGTTACTGACGATATTGTTATCGGTATTATCGGTGATCGTATTGGTGAGTCTGACTGTGCTAGTGGCTTTATCCTAGACGGCTTTCCTCGCACAGTTGCCCAGGCAGAAGCGTTGGAAGAGCTGTTGGTAGAAAAATCCATGAAAATCGATAATGTTATCGATATCACAGCGGACAATGAAGCTCTGGTTGCAAGGATCACTGGTCGTAGCACCTGTTCCAAGTGTGGTGAGGGATATCACAAACAACACAAAGCTCCTGCCAAAGATGGTGTTTGCGATAAATGTGGCGGTGCATTGACAACCCGTGCTGATGACAACGAAGAGACAGTCAGAAATCGTCTTGAGGTATATGAAGCCCAAACTGCTCCGGTCATAGACTTCTATAAAAATAGTGGTAATTTTAAATCAGTTGATGGTATGCAGAGCATGGATGACGTGTTCGCATCATTATGTAATATTTTGGGCTGATAGTTATCAGTCTTATGTAGTGATACTCTTCTTTATGAAGGGTGGTTGGTAATTTTTTTTTAGGGAGACATGTCTATGGAGTTTACACAAGCTGGCCTTACGGCGGCCATTGCGTGCGGGTTGGGTGCTGTAATTTACGGTTACAAATCCCGTGATTGGATTCTTGGGTTGCCAGAAGGCAACGATAAAATGAAGCAGATTGCGGGTGCAATTGAAGAGGGTGCCCAAGCTTACATGAAACGACAATACACAACCATCGCTTATGTTGGTGGTGTTTTGTTTGTTTTGATTGCAATGTTTCTTGATTTTACTACAGCTATCGGTTTTGCTGTAGGTGCGGTTCTTTCAGGTTTAACCGGTTTTATTGGCATGAACATTTCTGTTAAGTCAAATGTTCGTACCGCAGAAGCTGCCAAAGATGGCATTAATGCTGCTCTACAGGTGGCTTTTCGTGGTGGTGCTATCACCGGTATGCTGGTTGTTGGCTTAGGTCTGCTATCTGTATCAGTGTTCTTCCTGATGCTGGTTAGTGGTGCTAGTGATGGTGAGAGTACAAACTCAATCATCAAGCCTCTTATCGGTGTAGCTTTTGGTGGTTCCCTGATCTCCATCTTTGCTCGTCTTGGTGGTGGTATCTTCACCAAGGGTGCTGATGTTGGTGCTGACCTTGTTGGTAAGGTTGAGAATGACATTCCAGAAGATGACCCACGTAACCCAGCTGTTATCGCCGATAACGTTGGTGACAACGTTGGTGACTGTGCTGGTATGGCTGCTGACCTTTTTGAGACCTATGTGGTGACGGTTATTGCTACAATGCTGTTAACCTCACTCATCATGCCTGATTATGGTAACGCTATCATCTATCCTCTGGTACTGGGTGGTGCTTCCATTGCTGCTTCCATCGCTGGTGTTTTCTTCGTGAAAGCAGAGCCTGGGCAGAAAATCATGTCAGCTCTTTATAAGGGTCTGATTGTTTCTGGCGGTATCGCTGCTGTTGCATTCTATCCTGTTACCAAATGGCTATTAAGCGGTATGGATCTTGTACTTGAAAATGGTCATGTGGTTACAATTGGCGATGTTTATGGTTCTGCTTTGATCGGTCTTGCTCTTACTGGTGCTATGGTTGTTATCACAGAGTACTACACAGGTACTGAGTATAAGCCTGTACAAGACCTGGCTAAAGCTTCTGAGACCGGTTCTGGTACCAACGTTATCGCTGGTCTTGGTATCTCCATGAAAGCTACTGCTGCTCCAGTTATTGCTGTGTGTCTAAGTATTGTTGCAGCATATGACATGGCTGGTCTTTACGGTATCGCAATCGCGGCAACCTCCATGCTCTCCATGAGTGGTATCATCGTTGCTTTGGACGCTTATGGTCCGATCACCGATAATGCTGGTGGTATTGCTGAGATGGCTGAACTACCTTCTGAGATTCGTGACATCACTGATCCACTAGATGCTGTTGGTAACACCACAAAAGCTGTTACCAAAGGTTATGCTATCGGTTCTGCTGGTCTAGCTGCTCTAGTTCTTTTTGCTGATTATACCCATGAGCTAAACCACGCTATGGAAGTAGCTGGTAAAGCTATGGTGAACTTTGACCTATCCAACCATATGGTTATTGTTGGTCTGTTCATCGGTGGTCTACTGCCATACCTCTTTGCTGCTATGGGCATGGAAGCTGTTGGTCGTGCTGCTGGTAGTGTGGTTATTGAGGTTCGTCGTCAGTTCAAAGAGATGCCAGGTATTATGACTGGTGAGACCAAGCCTGACTACTCCAAAGCTGTTGATATGCTGACTCAAGCTGCTATCAAAGAGATGGTAGTGCCATCCCTATTGCCAGTTCTAGCTCCACTTGTTGTTGGTATTCTACTTGGACCCCAAGCTCTTGGTGGTGTTTTGATGGGAACCATCATCACAGGTATTTTTGTTGCGATCTCCATGACCACAGGTGGTGGTGCTTGGGATAATGCTAAAAAATACATCGAAGATGGCAACCACGGTGGTAAAGGTTCAGAGGCTCACAAAGCTTCCGTCACCGGCGACACCGTAGGCGACCCCTACAAAGATACAGCTGGTCCTGCTGTTAACCCAATGATTAAGATCGCAAACATTGTTGCTCTTATGATTGTTGGTTTGATTGCTTAAAAAAACAGCTTAGTATCTGTTTTAAAATAAAAACGCTCTTCTCCTTTTAATGGGGGGAGGGCGTTTTTTTTTGTCCTGTTTTTTGTTGGAATAAATAAAACCAACCACACTTACACTGTGAGATATAATCTCAGTAACTGTTGACCTTTTGAAATACACTACCTGCACTATATATTGCCTAAACCCATAAACCTATACCTTGGGGTATTGAGTATCTCTTTTCACTTAAGAGGTGAACAACGACATTGATAAGTTTGCTCTTTTTATTGATGTTGCTTAATTGGTGGGTATCACTGTTTTAATCCTAGAAACAGCAGTTGTCAGCACGCACCTGACGCAACCTATTGATTCATCTGGCATAACAGATCAAAGTCTC
>JADFZS010000191.1 GCA_015232405.1 Magnetococcales bacterium
GCATCAATACTGGGTCAGGCAAATCAAATTGCACCTAATTTTTTTTAAAACGCCTCGAATCGCTTAAGACGGGCTAATACAATTCAACCAAAGTTTAAAAAAAGAATCTTTATAAATATTAGGGATGATAACTGGCTGACCAGTACGAATAGCTTTTCCTGATAATGCTCGATTATCAATATCAATGGTCACTTTTTTTGCTAATCATTTACCTCCTTAAGTCTGGAGGCACAAGACACCACCACTACGACAAAAAGCCTGGCAAGAGTTACAAGCAACACATAATTCTCGATTAAAGGAGGAGGGGGCATTATCATTTCCGGAAGATTGTATCGCTCCAGTTGGACAAACGCCAACACACCTTTCTGATTGGGTACATTCAGAGGTAAAGGCTATATTACCAAAAAGTTGATTGATTATCGTTTGGCGGTATTCTTCGGGGTGAGAAGATAGTATCTTGAGCAACATGGTCCTGATGATTGGAACCTGCTTCTCTCCGTATGATTGTTGTTCGCTGCTATCTTGAAGGCGACCGATTATGGTTGCTGTTTTGCGTGTTGTGTGTTCTCGCAACATAGAAAAGAGTTGCCGTCTGTTAATTGATGGAGCTTGAAAATCAAGGTCAATCTCTTTTTTAATCAGCTGTAAAGCATTGTCTGTAATAAATGTATTTATAAATGAGTGCGTTTTATCGATAGTGGGGATAATATGCTTGTTTGGACAATCTTCACAAGCTGATAAATTAAGCTGGAGACCTTCTGAGAATATCAAAGCACATATCACCATCAGCTCTGAATGAGCCAATAAACCCAAACAGGGGAGACGAGCATGGGCCTTGGTATTCTGTTTACCATGACAGCCTAGAACAGGCAGTGGATGCTTTGCCAACTCTGACAGTAGTTGCACAAGTGAGATTTCCGGGGAGATCAAAGCAGCAGTCGGACATACTGCCAGACATGCCAGACATTGGGTGCAACTATCCTGATTGATCCCAATACCCATTTCATCCCAAAAAACAGCATCGGTTGGGCAGATATCCATACATTTTGTGCAAACATTATGAGAACAGCGTTGGCGCACACAACGAGAGGGTTGAGCTAAAACCGTCATCTCTGGAGATATAGCTTTTATGGTTTTGTTGGTTAATGGCAAAATCATGGCTCTAAGAGTGCCATTGACCCTCGTAGGTCGTCCATAATTACGTTATGTGTCAACTGTGCCAGCTTGCGATAGAACTGTTTTTGTGCTCCTTTCTCAACGGCCTGTGTAAATGGGGTTGTCCAGTGAGCCAAATAATCTTTTAGAAATGTTCTCAGCAAAACTTTAAACTTGGTTTGTTGAGCAACCGCAGTAGCACCTGCTAGCCTAAAGTTGAGGAGATAGAGAAACTCCAATGCCACTGCAAAATGATCAGGCATTTCACGGAAGCTTTCATCCACCTGAAATCCTCCCTGCTTATAAAGATCCATCGCCCGCAATGTAGATTCCCCCATTACAATATTATTACCGTCGAGATAAACCGATCCATAGGGTTTGGCTAATATATCGAATGGTCCCAAAAACAGCCTAGTGTAATCAAGTTTCAGGGCCTCTTCATCCACTTGCCTGAAACTGATATCCAACTCCTTTGCTGTATCTACCCATGGGTGGTTCAAAACCATAAGAGCTCGGTGGAGTTGGCCGAAAACATCCTCTTGGATAAACACAAGTTCCGGTTCATAATAACAAGCACTCAAAAGTCGGTAGACATCTGCTTTGGCTTGATACATAAGGAGCTGTTCATTACTCTGGTGAGCCATAAAATACTCATTAATAACAGGGGTTGGGATTTTAAGTCCAACCCCATTTAAAGATGTAAAAAAATTAGACTGTAGGATCGTTGTAGCTGCGAATATAATAGACGTTGGGTTCTGTTTTCTTCTCCTCTTTAAGTCGTGTAAATTTATGAGATTCCAGTGCCTGGGCTACGGGGCTGTCAGGATTATTTAAATCACCAAAGATCCTGGCATTGGCTGGACATGCCTCAACACATGCAGGAATTTCCCCCACCACTGTTCTGTGATAACAAAATGTGCATTTTTCGATAATTCCCTTGTTGCGCACAGGGGGATAGTCTCCTGAGTAGAATTTATTAACGGTGGGTGGTATAGATCCAACTGCTGCCACCACCTCTTTACCTGATGAAGTACAGCCTGGAATTGCAGATTCGGAATCAAGCCATTCCGGGTGGACAGATTTTTTGAAAGGGTTGAAACTAATTACGCTGTAGCTAGACCCTTCGTTGCTAGAGGCATCCAACTTCTGTGAGCTGTATGGACAACCATCCAGACAAGCCCCACAGCCAATACATCGCTCTTCATTGAAGATGGTTATACCTTCTGGGGTTTTGTATATAGCCTTTGGGGTAACTGGACATTCATCCACACAACGGGGTTTGCTGCAGTGGTTGCATAAAACTGGCATCTGGACATAGGTAGTGTTTGGAAACTTCCCCTCTGTCCACATGATGAAGTCGGCCCAGTTGAAGCTTTGTCCATGGGCACGAGCTTGAGTGTTGTTTTCCATTTTACAGGCCAATGCGCAACTACCGCATCCAACACATTGGTGTAGATCAATGACCATTCCGTACTTGATTGACATGATATGCTCCTTTCACCAACTCATCGGCGATTAGATTTTTTCAATTCGGACACGAGAGACGGCATGTCTGGCGGTAGAACCGCTAAGGCGGTCGTAATCCGCAGGCAATAGTTCATTATTGTTGAACCCACGTGCCATATGTTTGCCGTAATCCTTTGCCGCCAACCGTCCATAGGCCCAGTGTCCCATACCGAAGCTTTTGTTCACAGTTCCAGGACGAACTCCCTCCCAAAGTTTGACCTGGGCTTTGACACTCTTTTCTGGAGAGGTGATTTTTACCCAATCTCCGTTCTTTACTCCAAGAGCCAGAGCATCCTTCGGGTTGATTTTCAGCACATCCATATGACTGTTATCACCAGGATCAACCTTTTTGAATTCATAAAACTCATTTAAATTCTGGGAACGTCCTTCCCGACTCAATCGACTTCTATTTTCCATAAAAATAAATGGGAACTCTGCCTCATCACCATGATATTTTGCTGGTTCCCAGTGGGGTACGAAAACCTGTTCACCACGTCCGGTGTATTGAGTAACCTCCATGACCCTGTCAATGGAGACGTTATGTTTTTGCGCATGCTGACCAAGTGTTTTTTTCAGGGTTTCACTATAGAACTCAAACTTTTTGGTGGTAGTCTTGAATCCCTTCTTCCATTTTTTCTTGAACGGGTATTGATCCGATTGCCATAGCCCGATTCTGAGAAATTCCTGCCAGCCATTGATCCTCTCTCCACTGTGATATTTTGCTGGATTCCACTGCCTCTCAGTCATCACCTTGACTACAATTTTGGCAAAATCTGCTTCATCTTCTGCAGTTTTTCCGGTTTCAGGATCTTTTATTTCATTTTGGAAATAATCAAACAGATTGGGAAACCCTTTCTCCTTCATTTTTTTTGCTAACATCCAAACCACTTCGGTTTCGTCTATGCGGGTATCCCACAGTGGTTTTACTATGGGCTGCTGAAGTCCAATATAGCTGTATCGGTTATACTTGCTGGGAACCAAGCCCCAACGTTCAAACATATGGAAAGAGGCTGGAAGAACGATATCGGCATATTGTGTCATCTCCGATGGGTTGGTAACAATGTGGGCAAAGAATGGTAGTTTTTCCATTGCTCTTTCCCATCGAGTTGCCCCCGTGGCAGAAAATACAAAGTTGTTCCAATAACCAATGGCCACCTTGATTTCATTGGGGCTCTCATCAAGTATTCCATCCGCTGCCCGATTGGTGACCACACCACCTCCCGGTTTTTTCTTTAGGGATGGAAACTCAAGGGTTCCACGTTGGTCGATCTTTTTGTGTTTCAGCCCTTTTTTGGCTATACCGTCCAGATAGGGTTTAAATTTCTCTTTATGCATGGGGATGTGGGTATATTTGGCGCTCATTTTTTGCAATGTTCCGCCCTTGTTATCTACCGCACCCACCAATCCATTCAAGGCATGTGCTGCTAAAGCACCATAAGCCCCACGGGGTTGCATTGCCGCACCCGGAGCCATCCAACACATGACGTTTGGAGCCGCTTTGCCAAAACCTATGGCTACACGCCTTATCTGCTCGGCTGGCACTAAACAGATTTTCTCTGCCCATTCTGGTGTTCTGTCCTTCAACTCTATGTTCCACCATTTGACAACACCGTTGGTGAGCTTTTCATCAAAAGA
This sequence comes from Magnetococcales bacterium, assembly GCA_015232405.1. Classification (GTDB taxonomy): domain Bacteria; phylum Pseudomonadota; class Magnetococcia; order Magnetococcales; family JADFYX01. The sequence goes on from JADFZS010000191.1 coordinate 4,297, forward strand.
ATCTGCATCCACTGTATTACCAACTTTAAAGGCATTGACACCATCCTTGAAATCGCCAACAAACTCACGGCTCCATAAGCCTTCGGTTAGAATCACATGGGCCAAAGCCACTGCCAAAGCACTGTCTTCACCTGGCTTAACTGGCATCCATTCGTGGGCCTTGGAGGCGGTAGCCGATAGCCGTGGATCAACAGCTACTACTGTAGCTTGATCAAGGACCTTTCCCCATTGACGAATGGCATTTGGAACCTGACGGTTTGAAGCGATGGGGTCGCCACCAAAGCAGATCACATATTTGGAATTTTCAAGATCGTAATCACGATAATCCCAATATCCTTCAGTATAATAGGAGCCAAATTTTTCTGCTTCGGCACAGATGGCACTGTGGGAAATATTATTGGGTGATCCAAAAATTTTCGGTAGGGCATCATAAATAACATCACGGCAATAGGTGTATCGGCCTCGCATGAGCATGAATTTTTCAGTTTCATTGTTCCTACGCAGAGCTATCATTTTTTCAGCTATGGTATCCAGAGCCTCATCCCATGTTATGGGAACAAACTTAGGATCCACACCTCTGCCTTTTCTTGGGTTTGTGCGTTTCATGGGGACTTTTATACGGTCGGGATCATACATCTGTGAAATGCCGAGATGACCCCGAGGACAGAGATAACCACCACTACTTTTGGATAGATGGTGACCACGCACCCCGACAACTCTACCTTCCTGAATGAACGCTTCAGCAGCACACCACGAGGTACATCCCTGGCAAACGGTTGGTAACCATTTTCCTTTACCTGGCGCTGCTGGTTTCGGTTTTGGTGGTTGGGCTTTTCGCCTTTTGGCTGAGGCATCTGGAGTCATGGCGGCTGTAACAAGTGCACCTCCTGCCGCAGCCGATCCTTGTAAAAATTTTCTCCTATTAAGTTTCATACTGTCCTCCTTGTAAACAAACACTGGGGAACTTGGTTAAGCCAACCGGCAGGAAAAAAATCTAGGACAAGTATGATCCAATTAATTGACTCACTATTGTCAAACCTCATCCTCATCTTCATCCTCGTATTCAACCTCTTCCCAACCGATAATCATCGCCTTGATATGAGCAAAAAAAGTGACCCCTGTGGTAATGAGATAAACATGCCCGATCAGGAAAGTCATAACAAGAAAAGCAGCTATAGTGTGAATGATCGAAACGATTTCGAGATCTAGATAAGGAGTTAAACCCCAGGCTGCCCAATCATTGTAAAAATAGTATAAAAGTCCAGAAATCCAGATTGTTGGGTTTATGAATACCCATAACGACAGATAAACCAGGCGCTGTAGGGGGTTGTGTTTGTGCAGTCGTGTTATATGGTAGGGGTGGGGCGCATCGCTAAAAATACCAACTGAGTAGTAGCGAATCATAGCGATGATTTTATCAAAGGTAGGAATGTATTGTTTCCACTCACCAGTGGTGGCATGCCAGAAGATGGTAAAGATCCATAAACCGATCAACAGCCATGCGGCAGTATTATGTAACTCAATGGCACGCTCAAATCCAAAAAGCTGGTAAAATGCATGTATTTCAAAACCGGTAACAGCCATGAATATAATCAAGCCTGCCTGAGACCAGTGCCAGAACCTTTCAAAACGGGTAAAAAGGTAAAGTTTCTTGGGCATTATCAACTCCTCCTTTGTTTCCGTTTATTCATAACGATTCTCATGGTTCCATGACCGGCAACACCAACTATTGCCGTAGCCATCAACAGAAGACCAAACCTGTCCACTATTGCACTGGAGCCACGACCTGGCATAAAAATACCTGGAACATCAGCCATTCGACCGTTCCGGCTGTGGCAAGAAGCGCATTCTAGGGCTTTTTTGGCAGGAGCTACCATATGGTTGATTGGTATCTGCATCTCAGTATCGACAAAGCTGAATTCGCCGCTGAATTTGAGTCCTGCCGATTTCATACCAGCTTCGATTGCGGTCTTCCACTCAAAACCTTCCCAATAGGCGTCGTCAGTTTTCCCAAACAGTCTTGCCGCTACCAATGTGGAGTTTTTTTTGTCCATGGGCTGCCTGCCGTATAGGGTTTTTACTGGCCAGATTCGTGATTCAAGATCGTCGGGTCCACCAGCTAAAATATTGAGTGAAACTAGTTTTGAAGGGTCAATTATATCCTTCAGTGTTAGGTGCTTAACTTTTCCGTTGAACCAAACATAGTCGGGAGTAAGATTTTCTGCCCATTGACCGCCTCCCCGTTGTGAAGAGTAGACAATATATCCTTTAGCATCTTTTTTTATGATATCCATGTCTTCTTCATCAAATCTTCCGGCAGTGGACCAATCCCAATGGGTTTTGGTTGGGCGACCACCACGTGCCAAAGCTGGAATATGGCAGGTTTGGCAGGCGATTCGATCAACATGGTCGTTTAATTTAGTATTGGAACTTTGCGGATGGGGTTTTAATCCGTGACAAGATTCACAGGTAGCGCGACTGCCGCCAACAACATCCTTACCGCGAATATCCTTGGTCGTAGGGATATATCGGCTTCCTTTAATCAGATGGTTTCTGGTTGCGTGGCATGTGGTGCAAACATAACCCTGGCCTGGGCTTTCTTTTGCCATGTGCACGTCGATATCTGGATTTGCTGTGAGGAGGGAAGTATCCAAGTCACCATGCTTTACACCATCGCCACCATCACTACTGAAGTGGCATGAGCCGCATGTGGCAATACTGGTTTTACCAACTTTTTGTGCTAGTTCTGAATAATCTGGTTGTTGAACCACCTCTCGGGCTAGAGATTGGTCGAACTCCACATGGCAAGCGGAGCAGCGGGCGCGCAATTGGTGCATTTTTTTTGAAGCATAAGTACCAGTAGTATCATGACAGGCGAGGCAGTCCACCTGTTCTTCTGATGAAAAATCGAAGCTCTCTTCTGTCCATTCATTACCAATATGGCAGCGCGCGCAGTAAGGCCCATTGGATGCGATGGAAATCAGGGTGTTGTTCAAAACATGTTTTTTCCCAAGTAACTGGTCAGTTTTCTTATTGGTAAATTCCCAGTTCCAGTGGGTGCTACCATGGACCTGCTTGGCGGCAAGGTTGTGGCAAGTTAGGCACGCTTTAGTAAGCTCAGATCCTGACTCGAACTCCTGTTTAAGAATTTTAAAACGGCTATGGTCGGCTGTAGAGTTTTCTATCGGTAGATAATGAGGTGTTTCAGAAGTGTGGCTAACTTCAATAGATGATAGGGAAACGAGAAAAGCAACAACCAGTAACAAAAAAAATTTGGAAAATTTGTTTATTACTGGATTTGTCAGCGTATACATCACCCTCTCCAAAACGTTAAACTACCCAGAAATGACCTTTAAAAAAATTATATAGTATTATTAAATTTTTTCATATCATTATTTTTGATTTTTCTTTTAAATTTAACGGTTTAGTGTATATTTTAAAATATAAAAGCTTAAAGTAGCATTTTTCAAAACTGTTTCGGGAGTAGAGCCTGTTTGGGAGTGGTTAAAAAACTTTGATCAAATTGATCGAAAAACCATAGGTGAAGATATCAAGACCGTACAATTTGGTTGGTCTTTAGGGATGCAAGTTGTGCGAAAGTTGGAGTAGGGACTCCAGGGTTTTCAACTTTTGGTCATGTGATCCTATCCAAGTAACTATTCCAATCATTGTTGTTACTTACAAGTGGCAGATAGGGCATGACCAAAAAAGCTTCTATTTCGTCATAAAGATCAATTATCCATCATCCTTCTTCTTAGAGACCAATGAAGCCTGGGCGGCGGCTAAACGGGCGATTGGCACCCTGTAGGGGGAACAAGAGATGTAG
>JADFZS010000192.1 GCA_015232405.1 Magnetococcales bacterium
AGATGGGCAAGTTCGTTACTCAAATCAATGACCAGGTAGCATCTTCCCAATCAGAATCCTCTGGCAAGATTCAAGAGACCATGGAGAAATTTGCTTCCCTTGCTTCAAGTATGGATACGGCAGGAAAAGGTACTGTCGAAGCTATGGGTGAGCAACTTAATGGAGCAATCTCTTCCATGGAGAAACGCCAACAAGTCATGAACATGCAGATGGGCAAGTTCGTGAATAAAATTAAAGATCAGGTAGAATTTTCTCAGTCAGAATCTTCCGGCAAGGTTAAGGAGACCCTTGATGCTGTAGGAGAACAGGTTGTAGGAGTTGTTGCTGAGTTGAGCCGCCAAGCTGAAAAATCTGCTGAGGATCAGGGCAATAGACAGGAACAATTCCAAGAAAGCACTGAAAAAGCTGTATCCGCAATCTCATCACAAATGGAAACACTATTGACCCAATCAGTTGAGACAAATCGTTCTTTACAAAATACTGTTGAAAAACTATCTCAAGCAACGAATAAAACAATATCAGACTTGAACAATGGAGCAGAGACACTTTTTGTAGCTGCCTCAGATTTTGCCAAAGCAGGACAAGGTGTTTCTGAAACAATGCAAGCCTCATCAGAGGCTGTAAGTGATATTAAAATAGTCGCAGGAACATTGGCTACAGCATCATCAACCACCAGAGAAGTTGTAGCCGATTACAGCCGAACACGCGACTCATTTGCAACTATGGTATCTGAATTTAAATCAGTAGCAGAAAATGCAAAACGTGAAGCATCTGTGGCCTCAGAATTCGTTTCTCGGATTGAATCAGCTACTGAACAACTGGGAACAGCCCAACGTCAATCTGAGGATTATCTTGAAGGAATAAACGAAGTTCTTGTCAAAGTTCATGAATCATTTTCTGAGAATGTTGAGCGAACAATGAGAGATGGAAACCGTCAGTTTCAACAGGAGCTTAGGGATGCGGTAAACATGGTGTCTGCAGCTGTGAAAGATCTTGGTGATACGCTGGATGATATACCAGGCCAAGGTCGTAGATGATGTTTGGCTTAAAAACACCCCCAAGAAAACCTGCCAGATCAGAAGCTGAGAAACCATTCTGGATTTCATTTTCCGACCTGATGACAGCCTTAATGGTTCTATTCCTTGTATCAATGAGCGTAGCATTGATGTCAGTCACTCAGGAATATGTGTCTGGCCCAGATGCCCATGAAAAGAAGAAAAATGCCTGCCTTAATGAAGTTTCGAAGATGACATCAAAAGAGTTTCCTGATGTTAAAATAAATGGAAACTCAATTAGTTTTGGAACACTTGCTCAATTTGGCGTGAGCCAGCACTGGCTTGACAAAGAATCACAAAAAAATCTTCGAAAATATGTGCCACGAGTCTTGTCACTTGCCAGATCCCCAAAATGTGCTCCCGTATTCAAGAGAGTTATCGTAGAAGGATTTGCCAGTGCGAGTGGACGTTATTTGTACAACCTAAACCTCAGCCTTCAAAGAGCTGAAAGGCTCTTGTGCATTCTTCTTGACCCAAAAGCATCTCATGCACTTGACGAGCGTGACCGTAGAGATGTCCGCAATCTTTTTCTTGTTGCAGGATCATCTTTCAATGCTCTTAAACCAACGGGAGCAGAGAGCAGACGAATTGAATTAAAACTGGAATTTCTGGATTATAAAGAAAAACCTGAAAAAATCAGAGAAGCTAAGTTGGATAAGGAACATATATGCCCTCTGAACTGACAAACTCCCTATCTTCTCTAAAAAAGAATTTAGAATCCTCTTTTTCTTCAGGTCCTCGCCAACGAGATGCATGGTCAGAGCCTTCAGAAACAGCCAAATTTATCAAGTTGGTTAAATCACGGCATGACAACCCTGGAGTCGAAGCAAATCCAAAAACTGTTGCAATGGCAGTGGAGTATTTCAGACGTCATGGCCAACCAAATGGATGGCGTGGACTTAAGCATACATGTTTTGGTGCTGGATCTATTGACGAAAAAGGGTGGTGTTTGCTCTCCGATAAAATTCTAAGAAATAGGCTGTTTTCTATTGCCCAGAGAGAGAGAGAGCCTAGAAGGCAACAGAAGTGCTTACAAGGACTCCTCTCTTGCTATTGGCGTTTCCCTCTCGCTACAGCCAAACCTGATGCAAAAGAGGGTTGGAAAGAACTTAGAACCTGGTTGGAAATGAGATTACAAGTTCTAGAAAATATGTCATCTAGGAAACCAGGATGGCTCTTAATGCTGACAAACCATCGGAACCTCCTTCAAGACAATCCATGTAACCGATATGGTCCTCAGCTATTTTCAGGCGATGGATCAGAATTCCAGCAAGCTATTGAAGGCTTGAGCATACCATCAGATTCTTGGGTAAAAGATGAAGCTGTTTTTGCTCAGATCAATGTTGGGACATCATTCAATAATGATCGTTTTATCAAGACACTTCCAGACCTACTCTCAATTGCAATGGGGAGAGCTGGAATCGATCTTTCGAAGTCTCTCAAGCTACGTTGCATAGCCCTATTAGTCTCTCGTTATGCGCTCTGCAAAAACAGACCAGAGCATATTGCCCTTCGTGATGCTGCACTCTCTGCAATTGGTAACCCTTGGTTACGCCGAGCATCATGGGATGCTTCTGTGACTGACGCCCAGGGAAATCCTGATGAAAATGCTCGCGAAATGGTTAACGGATGGCTAAAACGTCGGCTAATCACCGACTTCTTTGAGCTTCTAAGCGCCGACGGAATTGGGGATACTAGGCGTCTAGACTATTGGATTCGTTTTGAACCCTGCATCGAAGATATGTGGTTTGGATTAGGATCTAGCTCTAGGAATCAGCGAGGGGAAAATATCAGTGAATTTAGACAACGAGCCAGAGGAAGATTATTTGACCTCGACCAAACAACAGCAAACAACAATGCATTTATCATGAAAATTGGAGAATATTTAGCTGTTGAATTTGGAGCAAGTGGAAACGCATTCTTTATTTTTAAATGGGAAAACTTACCTACAACTCTTTCTCAGCAATTACTTCATGGTCCTGAGAAAGGATATATACCAATTCATTCATTACGATCAACAAATCGTGTTGACCGACTGATTCACAGAGATAGTGACGGAGCTGGATTGACATGGGAACAAAAGTTTGATGACAAAATCTGTCCTATTATTGGTTATTGGCCAGAAAAACAGCCACGAATGCTCAATGATAATTTCCGACAAGTAACAAGAATAAAAAAACATACAAACAAAACATATGATAATGAAGAATACAGAAGAAAAAAACAGCATACAGAAAACTCACCAAATAGAAGCGCTGAGCGCAATAATGAAAAAAGCACTTCATATTTAAGTCCTTATTCATTAGCTAGGACCGCCAGCAAATCAACTTCTTCATCAAAGCCACACTCACCAAAATATGCTGACAATACAACCCGAACACAAACACAACCAAATACTGACACTGTGCCAGATGATGTAGAAGTGATCATAGAAAGCAGAAATCTAAAATATGCTGATAAAAGAAGTGCTGGCGGAGCTTTTTGGATACTGACTGGTAACAGTGATAAGTCTGTGAGCATAGCCCTCAGAGATTTAGGGTTTGGTTACAGACCTGGAAAAGGATGGTGGAGAGAGTAAGCTATGATCAGGTTACCATTCATAAAAAAATTCTCAGAAACCACTGAACATGCAGTGTTAGCCAACATATCCATGTCATTTTCAGCTGACGGTATATTGTTCAAGGTTTCACCATCTGGAATATGGCCATCAAATGATCATTCCATATTTGGGTCTGAAAGAGAGTTAGCACAACTTCTAACTCAGATTGAGGATGAAGGGTTTGCTTCATCTGAGGGGAATACAGTTAATCTTGAATGGGCAAATATGTACTGTCTAATGGAGTCACCAGATTACTGCAAAAGCATAAAAATTCTGGATTTGCCACCAATTGAATGTTGGCGCCCTTCTCTTGAAAGTAATGGCTCTTTGACTGATTCTGGCTTCACAATCACCTTGGCAGGTTGGAAATCTCCAAACGGAAAAAGACCACGTGGAAATGCATTGGTCAACGGGGCTATTCTCAAAGTCGATGGAAGAGAAATTCTCTTACCAAAAGCAGTATGGGAAACAATAGAGGCTGTCTCTGCTTTTCACCGTTCAAGAGAAGAAAGAAATAATGGCAAAACAGACTTAAACCGTCTTGGCTGGGCCAATATTCGTTCTAAGGCTCTTGGATCTGCTGATTTATCAAACTTCCTAGCTAAAACTGTCGTTGTGACACCGGAAAAACTAAATATTGATATGCGCCAAGCTGAAGGAACAAGTGCTCGAGTTGTTGAGATTATTCCTGGCTTTTCCAATCAACCGGCACGCTGGATGGAGATATTTGACCGTTTAGGTAATATACCTGAACGGTATGAAATCCCTGATGGTGAAGGATTGACACATGTCCTAGTTTCACCAGAAGTCAGAACTGTTCTCCAGGAAATAAAACATATGCCTGGAAGGCGTATTGCAGGAGATCGAGCAGAAGCATTTCTGCGCAATCCTTTCTCAACACTTGGCCCCGCAGCAGAAAGTGTCATTGAACCTGATCAGTTTGAGTGCGCACGAGATGCTGCAGGGATATCATTTGCACGTTTTACCGCTCGTATCAGGAGAGATGAAAATGGAAACCAATATGAAGCTGCTCTACTGATAGAAGAAAGCTTAGGCGGGGAAATAAAGACAGAAGAATATAAATTTGAGAGTGCTGACGATATTGATCGATTTCTAGTTAAGCTTGATGCGAGAATGTCTTCAGAGGCCCAGTGTTGCCATTGGGAAGGGTTTGACCTCGAGATCCTTGGTGACACACCAGATCAAGCAAAATCGCTGTATCAGGTTCTTGAGGAGATGCGTAAGCCACAAGAGTTCAACGCATCTGAGTTGCTTGACATTTCAAACTACTCAGAACGTATCCATGGGTTCGGGATTGAACAACCATACTACTCCCCATTTATTGCTCGGAAAAACGAGGATGGAGGCTGGTTTCCTGATAACGTAGAGTTCGGAGTACTCTATACTCCAGAGAGTGGTGGCGAAACAGTCGCTGTCTCACTATCTGGAGAAATGTTGACTGAATTTCGAGATGAACTTACAAAAGCTAAAGAAGAAAAACGCGAACTTTTCTCATTCCCAGGGTGCCCAAAGCCTATTCCAGTGACATGGGCAGAAGGAGTCATTGACACAATAGGAAATGTTTCCAATGACGTTCGCAAAGGATCATTTGATCCTGACAAGCCCAGGAACAAAACCCAAACAAAACCCACAAAACGTAAAGGGCTTGTAGTCAAGCCAAATGTAGACACTCTGGACTACGAAGAAAGACGCGGAATGCTGGCGCTGCCACCAGGTACAACATCAATATTACCTGGATCACTAAAACCTGACATCTCTCTTAAAGACTATCAACAAGTTGGAGTTGCTTGGTTGCAACACTTATGGACCAAATCTCCGACAGAATGTAGGGGTGTTTTGCTTGCTGATGACATGGGCCTTGGGAAAACTGTTCAACTGTTGGCCTTCATGGCTTCAGCCCTTGAAAACAACCCAGATATTGATCCGTTTCTCGTAATAGCTCCTGTATCACTTTTGGAAAATTGGAAGGAGGAGATCGATAAATTCTTCCAACCAGGAACTTTTCGCGTATTAACACTCTACGGAGCAGATTTAGCACACAAGAGATTGCCTCGAAATGAGGTGGATAAAGAGTTAGCAATGGACGGCATAATTAGACTTTTACGACGAAACTGGCTTGATGATGCTCAAATTGTCCTAACGACCTACGAAACCCTACGTGATCTTGAGTTTTCATTAGCTTTGCAGAAGTGGTCCGTTATCATTTGCGATGAGGCCCAGAAGATAAAAAATCCAAATGCTATGGTGACTCGGGCTGCCAAAAAACAAAATGCCCAATTCAAGATTGCTTGTACTGGAACTCCTGTAGAAAACACCCTAACAGATATTTGGTGCCTATTTGATTTTATACAACCTGGTTTACTGGGAGCTCTTAAAGAATTTGGTACACGATACAGAAAACCAATTGAGGCGGAAACTGATGATGATAAGTCGCTTATTGAAGAATTAAGATCCATTATAGGCCCTCAAACATTGAGACGAACAAAGGCAGAGGTGGCTAAGGATCTTCCAGATAAAATTGAAGTGCCTGAATGTCGAACACTTCCTATCTCAGAACACCAGCGAGCACTATATGCTGATGCCGTCACAGCATTCCAGGGACGTGAAGACAGCAGTCAAAAAGGGGGGTCGAGTCATCTTGGCCTTCTACAATATCTTCGTAGGCTATGTTCTGACCCTCAGCATCCAGGATCAATAAATACTCACACTGTTTCTTCCTCTGAAATTGAGACCCATTCGCCAAAGATGAAATGGCTAATGGGACAGATTAAAATAATAAAAAATGATGATGAAAAAGCAATAATATTTTGTGAGTTCAGAGATTTACAGAGAACATTGCAAAGAGTTGTCTTTGATCGTTTCAAGCTAACTCCTGATATTATTAATGGAGACACATCAGCATCATCAAAAAATGCGAATAATCGTCAACAAAGAATTAAAACCTTTCAACAAAGACCAGGTTTTGGAGTTATCATTTTGTCTCCACTAGCTGTAGGATTTGGAGTAAACATTCAAGCTGCCAACCATGTCATCCATTTTACCAGAACCTGGAACCCTGCTAAAGAAGATCAAGCGACTGATCGAGCCTATCGCATAGGACAAACACGAGATGTATTTGTATACTACCCAGTTGTCGTAGCGAAAGACTTTCTGACATTTGACGCAAAGCTGGATGCCTTGCTTGAATGGAAACGAAGTCTCTCAACGGACATGTTAAATGGTACTGGCAACTTAAAACCTTCAGACTTTGGAGACCTTGGTGCGCCTGGTGGAGGGAGTGCTTTTGGAGATGAACTACTTACTTTTACTGACATCGAGTCTCTAGATGGTGATGCTTTTGAAGCCTTTTGCGCAATCTTGTGGAGTAAGCTCGGTTTTTCCAATACTAAGCGCACCGTTCAATCTGGAGATGGTGGGGTTGATGTTGTGGCAATATCTGGAAAAATAGGCGTGTTGATTCAGTGCAAAAGCTCATCTGTCGATGATAGTGGCCTTGGTTGGGATGCTGTTAAGGAAGTTGTAGGAGGAAAATCTGCATATGCTGCTAGGTATCCAGGAGTAAGATTCTCACTAGTTGCAGTTACGAACAGTACTTTTAATGCAACTGCTAAAATGCAGGCAAGACATAATCATGTTGATCTTATTGATGGGAATAACATAGTTGAACTCTTAAGAAAACATCCAGTAAAAAGGGGGGAACTTTCATCCTATATGTTTGATAGTTGGGAAAAATAATAAGATTTTCCATCTGGCGCAAATTCAGTGTCATTTCCCCCCTATCTGCGGAGTGATACATGACTATTTTTTTTTACTCAGCAACTTTTACACACAAATCTCTCCGACAATTAATGAGGTAAAGATGCACGATATATTAGCTGACCTTAATAGGCAAATATGCAAAATGCTCGAAGATGTTTTGCCAACAATAAATCAAAATTGGTGGGAAAAGTGCGTAATCAATCAGTTATCATTCAATCAACAAAAAATTGTTAGAGAAAACAATTCATCAATATTATCCGATCTTGATCTAGCTGCCCTTCTAAGAATATTCGATCAAAACTGGTATGAAATAAAAAACATTAGACAGTTGCCGCTAGATGCACGCAATTGGCTAAAAGAATGCCAAACTATCCGAAATCGATGGGCACATTTGCCATCAGATGGTTTAAAATCGGCAGATCTATACAGAGACCTTGATACTGTATCCCGTCTATTGAAGGCCATTAGTTCAGATGAGGTGTTAATTGCCAAAGTTGAAAAAAAACGAGACGATTCTTGGGAATTGAACGTAAGCGCGGTTTTCTGACCGTCACTCAGACCGGTGACAATTCGGCTGGATCTACATTCCACGGTAGCAGCTTGTCA
>JADFZS010000193.1 GCA_015232405.1 Magnetococcales bacterium
TGGCTGCCCTATTTCCAAAAAGCTGGCCTGCTAAGTATGTCTATGAGGAAAAGCCCAACAGCCTCCTAGAATAAATTGTCAAACAGGGCCTACTCTGCAAACCTCAACTTTGTAAAGAAATGTTTTATATCAATAAGGCCCTGTTTCAATTTATTACCCAAGAGAACGAATATCCACAAAAATAAGCGGTATTCACGTGATATCGCTTATTTTCAGTGCATCCGCCAACGATACGCACAATAAAACCGCATTTATTGTGCATGACAATTACCCCATCCAGAAGAAACCGGACTCCCCTCTGTGCAATCACGCGCACGGTTGCGGGTAAATATAAATGATATGATAAAACTTTAGGACACAGTTCTACCAAGCAACATTTTTGGTTAATGATATCTGGACGGCCTGTTTAATCATTTTATGAGGTTATACTACCAGCTCGGCAACAATATCCAAAATCGGTAACTCTGCAAAAAATTATGCTGTACTCGGAACTTGTCACTCCCCCCAGATGTGGGATGGCATTTTTTGTTTCTGCTTCGTTAAAAATCCCTGCATGGTAGCAATATCGATAGACACCGTTGCAAACCATGATGGCTTAAAAATCGAGCTTTCACTTTTTGCAATAACTCCTACTTTCGGTGTGAGTTAGCAAAACCATAGCTTATTATTTATTAAGCAGCCGCTGAAAAGAATATTCGCGCTCTAAACTCTTGTCAGCCGTTTTGATAATGTTGAGGAGGTTTGACAGGGAATCACCGCTTACCATGGTATTAGGCCCAATCATTTTATCCAACAGACAAAGAGATGATTTTGGGAACTTTGTGACAATTCCGCTATCTTCTTCCTCAACCTCTAAATCATGGGATATAAAAACATTCATCTTTGGCAAAAGCTGATCTTTAATTACTTTGACAACTTCAGGAAAAGCATCCCCAGCTTTAATTGCCATCCGAGACAGATGATATGAAATCTCTTTTGAACGATCTTTGTAACGTGTTGGCCAACAGAACTTGAACCAAGCCTCCATTGTCTCTTTCCATAGGGTTGGTGCTTTGTCACCAGCTCCTTGCATGATGTTGCCAAGGGCGTGTGAGGCTCGCTGCAAGCTATTTTTGGACATGTTTTTAAGAATATTTTTGGCTTCATCAAGAGTGATGCCTCTTTCTGGAGGAATTGCCAGATAGATAAACATTTCAGGTGTGTGGCTGGGGAGTTTTTCTTTTAGGCTTTCATAATTTGCAAGCAATTTAAAAAATTGGGGTTTAATGGCGAGCAGCACATCCTCAGAAACTTGGTTATTCCACAGAAACCCCTGCCAGATATAGGGATCAAAAGTGTTTTTGTTGTCGCAATCCATACGGCAAAACATTGTCCGTTGCGTCCAGTCTGGATCAACCCGAAACAGATATACAAGGCTGTTGGCCATGCGTACACGAGCCAATTTGGCCGAAGGGCTTTCACCTGATGTAATTTGCTCAAGATCATCTTTTAATATACTTGGCAGACCTGGGTTTTCTCCTGTGGATATTTGCGGGAAAATGTGTGCCATCTCATTAATAAGCACACGGCCAAGAACACCACCGGAATGATTAAGACTCATTTGCAAATTAAGGTCACTTGTTGGTTTGGGTTCTTCTGTAGAGACTTTCCACATTTTACGCCATAGCTTTTGCCGCAACTCTACATCCAGTTTGGCTTGGGTAACTTCCAACCACAAAGCAGCTTGATGGTTTAGCTTGATCAATGATTTTGCTGGCATCAACATTAACAAAACGGCAACACCATGCTCTATATCCTCATTTAATTCATATTTTTTTGTATCTCTGGTCAGGGCATTCTTCCACGGCGAAATGGGCCACTCTCCACGTTCTGCTGTCTTTTTTAGAATATCCAACGTCTTTGCAGGCTCTTTCTCTATAAACTCTCTCCATCCACCCCCACACCACCAATTGGTTCCATTGTGAGAGGCTGCCCACAGGATAAATTTGTCCACAGTCATATTGGCAAAATCCTGCAGCGGTCCATCGTCATCATTGATGTCACTCACCACAAATGAAACCGTATCATCCCCTTCTAAATAATCATCATCACACTCCCAAGGAGATTCACCTTGAAGACGATCAAATGTTTCTTGGGCCTCTTTGGGAAGTATTCTCCCAGATTTAACCAACTTGAATAAAAGTAGCTGGATTCTTTTTTGAGTTTTTGCTGGATAGTCTTCATCGTCCTGCCGGTCATTTTCCAGATCAATGGGTGGACCTGCAAGGATTGTTTCGATCAAGCGGTCAAAAGCTTCCTTGGATATTTCCCGGCCCCGTTTACGCAAGAAACGTAACGTTTCACTTTGGATGGCCAGATCCCATAGAGCTGGATATTGACCATCAAGCAGCAACTCCAAACCAAACTTTGTGTTGCTATCGGACCCGCTTGTTGCGGCATAGAGGGCAAGACGACGAAATATGGGATAGGGGAGTTTTTGCCAAAATCTGGCCAGATGGATCGCTTGCTCTGGGTCACTCTTTGCCAAGGAATCATAAGCGTCCCGGTTCAGGGTGATTAACAGGGTCCATTTTGCTCTGTAAGAGTTTTTATAACATCCATGATAGATAGCTGGGTATTGATGATAAAATATATCTATTTTCGGTGTTGCCAGTCCAAATTCCTGCAGCCAGTCCAAAGCCTCTTTCAAGCGAGCAGTCAGATCATAGGCCATAACGGTCAAAGTACCGTCCCAATCTTTGGCCCGTTTTTTTAGTGATTCAAGCTCAGAGCGATCTTCAAAACCAACCAACTCTATTCGAGTTTTATACCAGTTTTCGGGTTCGTTTGGATTGAGGGTTGTCTGATCCAGATATTGATTAGATTGAGCATTAAAAACTGGAATGGGGCGCAAGCGATTAAAAAATGATCGGATGGCAAACAGGTTGTGCGGCCCCAAAGATGGCGTTGTTGGATGTGGTTGATTAATTCTACAGGATAAGGCATGCGCATAATCATCATCAGCAAGAACACTCCAAACTTTTAGAAGTGCGGAAGGGATGGTGTCTCTATTTTGCTGCAAGGCTTTTTGTACTTGCCAGCGTAAATATTGATTCAAAACACCTCCCTGTTCCAAAGCCCAATCCAGAGTCGCTTTATTATCTAAACAGCGGGCAATCCATTGGACCATATAATGGGTAACTTTATGTAAATTTGTATGGTCTGATAGAAACCTTGACACCAATGGGGCTGCAACAGGCTTGTTGTCGATGTTGTATTGACCCATAGACATACTTAGCAGGCCAGCTTTTTGGAAATAGGGCAGCCAGCCTGGGTCAGGACAGTCTTCGCCTTTTTGCTTTACAAAAAATTTGGCAGCAGATTCATCCTTCAGAGTCCAGATCATATCCTTGATTCTTGAATCTTGATCATCCAGGGGAGGAGATTTTCCATGACTACTGATTAATTTATATCTATTACCAAACCATGGGTTATGGGATTCTGCCCACTTTTTCAAACCTTGCCATAGTTCCTTATGATCACTGTCAACGTTATAGGGCAGAGGCTCGACCCCTTTTAGCTTCCAGGCTTGAGCAGCCCCTTCTCTACTTTTAAATTTCTCTCCTTCTCCGTAAGGCGCAAAAGCAAACGGTTCCTTAAAATGGCCTTTAAACTCCATCCGAGCCGCAGCCAGGGCACTAACCAGATAGCGCATGGTGGGATCTTCAACCTGATAACCGATAAATACTACATGGTAGTGACGAAATAGCTCTATAACGTAGCGTCGCGCCCACCCTTCCAGCATATAGGCCATACCAAAGTCGGCCACACTTAACACCAGTCCCATATTGTCTGGAGAGCAGTCCAGCTTACCATGGAGATAGGTCAAGCCCCTAGCGGTACTGGGTTTACCTGGTGGCAGGGTTGGGGCGATATGAATTGAAAGTTTATCTTCCTGGTCTTTATACTCTTCCAGTTGTAACGCCCTCTCAAACAGATCATCAAAATTGGTAGTAACCAATCTGCCATTTTTTTTATCCAAGTCAGATAAACGAACCAAAATGTTATGATAATCCAAATTGGAGTCTTCACCGGTTGTGAGTTGCTCTTTTATTTTGTCCCGAACCTCTCTTTTTTCATATCCCTCTTTCTCATCAGACTCCAAAAAACCGATAGCCTCGTCATACCTGCCATCGGAACAGGCTTGCCAAACTGTTTCGCCAAATGAGGTGGGGGGCTGATCTTCTTTCTTGCCGACAAGGCATAAAACAACAGCCTCAACCAAACCTTGAAAGTTGGGCAGTTTTGCGGGGCCAGCAGAGACACCTGCACCGCAGAAAAAAATCACTTTATCCTCTTTATGAAATTGTTTTAATCTTTCAGGAATTAGCGTCATTACTCTTCTCTAATACGTGTTGCAGATTCTCAACCAACAGCAGAAATATTTAACGTCAGCTAGCAGCCTAGCAGAAATAACTATAATCGTCACCACAAAAATTTTGCCTGCTATATATTGATCACTCACAACACAAATTAGCTCTTTCGGTCAAAATATATGGATGGCTCATGATCAATATTTTGATTTTGCCATGCCTGGAACTGGATCCAGAATTTTTAATAATTTTCAATTGGTTGAAAATTTATGCTATCCGGTTTTTTTTTGTTTGCTCTCTTTGCGTTGCCTCGTAGCGGTGTGATTGCTTTTCCAGGTCTGCATTTAGCTGATAAAATCATGATTTACCGTTTAAAAGCGTCTGGGGTTTGGTAGACTTTGGGGGGGTGTGTCCAAAATGGGGAGAGAAGCCTGCATTTGTGGTGTATGCAGGGTGGGTTTTGGTGGGCTTTTGGGAAAAGGCGGTTGTCGGCACCTTCTGAACTGAACTATGATAGCTGCCGGTGGTGTGTCAGTTATCAATGCAAGCCCTGTGTGGGCTACATGGGAAATGTCGGCTTATATAAATGGACAGGAATACAACAGCAAATTTGTCTGATGGTGTGCAAAAAAATATTACCGTTAAAGAGGCATATATCAAAGCGGTGGAATATTTTAATGCCCAACGCTATTCAGAAGCGGAATATCTTTGCAACGCCATTTTACATACCGCCCCAAAGCATGTTGACTCACTAAACATTCTTGGGGTAATTGCGCAAAGAGTAGACCGTAATGATATCGCAGTTGAACTGTTCCAACGGGCAATTGGGATCAATGAAAACTATGGCGTACTCTACCACAACCTTGGCATCTCATATAACCAACTGCAAAACTATCATGATGCCGCCGCTGCATTTAACAGTGCCTTGGACAAAAGCCCGGAAAATGCCCAGATCCATGTTGATCTGGGTACGGTTTTTGAAAACCTGAAAAATTTTGATGAGGCCGTTGTCAACTATCAAAAGGCAATATCCATCAACCCCAATTTTGCAAAGGCATTTTTTAATCTTGGTAATGTAAAAAAAAACCAGGGCAAATTGGATGAGGCTGTTGCCCACTATGAAAAGGCAATATCCATCAACCCCAGGCTTGCGGAGGTATATTGTAATCTTGGCAATGTAAAAAAAGATCTGGGAAAGTTTGATGAGGCCGTTGCCAACTATCATAAGGCGATTGCAATAAATCCGGGTTATATAAATGCCATCAACAATCTTGGTAATGTTTTGGTCAAACTGGGTAAATTTGATGAGGCCGTCCACTGCCTGCAAAATGTTATAACCCTTAAACCTGACCTTACCGATGGTTATTATAATTTAGGACTTGCCCTGATCAAACAAAACAATAAAAAAGCAGCGGCCGAAATATTTAAAAAAGGCTTATTGAACATACCAGACTGTTCCGAGGAGCTGTTAAAGCTTGGTGATGCAATTAAAGAACGCATCATAGACAAGCAGATCAACATTCCCTGTAGTGACAACCGGTCGTCTCTGTCGAATGCCGATAGTGGGTCAAAGGTAGATTTTATAGCTGATTTATCAGATTTAGAACGATTGGAGCAGGCATACAGGCAGGCAGAGCGCGATTTGCCGTTGCAGGCTGAACAGCCGTACGATTTTCAAGGCACACTTGAAGGTTTTTACAAAAATATTCCACGAGACCCAAATGATAAATCTCTGCGCATTCTGCTTTTGCAACCGCCTTTGTGGAGAATGTCCGAGCCTGGAGAGCCCCCCTATCCACCGGAAGAGGGCGGACCTCCCAACATTTATAAATTGGCGGGTATTGTCGATGAGACCTCCACGGCCATAACTTATGGATTGCTTTCCATCGCCGCGCAGATATTACATTCCGGCAAAAAAGTTCTTGTGGTAAACCTTTCCACATTTAGCTGGAAGTCAATTGTTGGTTTTATACAGCGCATTGATATCGACCTGGTCGGCATAACCTGCATGACCCACAATTATCGTTCAGTGCCGCTTCTTTCCAAGCTGATCAAAGATACACACCCCAAGGCCCATGTCGTGGTGGGTGGCGAACATAGCACAACCCTACCCAAAGAGATGCTTAAATATTGCCCGGACATTGACACGGTGGTGATCGGTGAGGGAGAAAATACATTTTTGGAAATTATCGATTGCCTGGAAAAGGGCCAGCCGGTGCAAAATATTGCCGGTACTGGTTGGCGCGACGGTGATAAGGTTAAAATAATTTCCAAACGTGAAAAAATTTCAGATCTAAACACCCTTGCATCCGCCCATAATTATTTTCCAATAAATTATCTGCTGACATCCAGGGGTTGTCCGTTTAGCTGCACATTTTGCTCCAGTTCTGCAACATGGGGACGCAAAATAAGAAGAAACTCAATGGACTACACCATGGAGTTGCTTGAAAAAATTGTCCTGGAAAGAAAGATAACGCAGGTAAGAATAAATGATGACACCCTTACGGCTTCCCGTAGCAAGGCTCTCGCTTTTTGCGATGAAATTATTGCCAGAAAGCTAAATTTTTTCTGGGTCTGCAACACCCGCGCCGACTGTCTTAACGAAGATATGTTACGTGCAATGCGTCTAGCGGGATGTAAAAGAATATATATGGGGGTTGAATCCGGCTCGCCTGCAATTCTTGAGACGATAAATAAGGGAGTTGGCCCCGACCGGGTGATAGACGTAACAAAAAGTGCGGCAAAATATGGTATTGAAGTCTTTTATTATATGATAGCCGGCAACCGCAACGAAACCTTGGAAACCTTTGGTGAAAGTGTAAAGCTACTGGTGGATGCCAAGCCCTGCATGTTTGCCTTTACCTATCTTCAGCTTTTACCTGGCACCCAGGAACTTGATATATACAAAAAAGAGAACAATCTTACCTCAGACTTTTTATTTGACAGTGATTATTATGTATTTAAATATGGTTTTTTTGATTATGTAAAGGGTTCGCTACAAGAGATCATCCCCTTGTGGATCCAATGTTATGATAAGTGCGGTGAAGCCCAATTTTTTACGGTGGAAGAGTCTCAAGCAGTTCTCGAAAGATTGGATGGTTACCATGCCGCCCATATGGATTTGGCAGGATCCTATCTGCGTGCCGGGCAACCAGACCAAGCCGAGCTGCATGTTTGGCAGGGGTTTAACAAAGGCTATCCAATAGTAGATCTGGTTTATAATTATCTGGCTATTATTGCTGCATTTCGTGGGGACTTTAAAACGGTTGATGATTATTTGCAAAAAGCCAAAAAAATAAACCCCAATACAACCAACACCACAAACAGCAACAGATACAATGCTTGGGTAGCCGCTGGTGGAACAAAAAGCGGAAAAGATCTGCAATTGATCGTATTCGATGAATTTGGAATTAATATGGCAGAAAAGCAGCCATGCCTGCCTGGGCCACTAAATATTTATTAGGGCGTGTTGACATTCAGTGGATTTCGGTTCCTGGTGGCGACAAAAACGCGCGGAAAACCGGAGCGTACTTCAGTACGTGAGGATTTGAGCACGATTTTGGCGTCGCCAGGGGCCGAAAGACGCGAATGTCAACACGCCCTAGGGTGTGGGATTTTTTGTGGGGTAAATATGAA
>JADFZS010000194.1 GCA_015232405.1 Magnetococcales bacterium
TAGAATTACTAATAAATGACTGTTTATTATGGTTTTGCAGTTTTTGGTATGTAATATGCTCTAAAGATATATAGTAAATATAAAGATTGGCATTTTTGCCTTAATTAAGGAGTAAGATGATGTTTGGTATAGAGTTAGTCTACATAGCAGATGGTTTGATAATAGCAGCAATAATTGGGTCGTTACGGCTATTTTTTAAGCAACAGTCCAAACCGATACAAAGACATAAAGGGCTGGCAAAGCGTAGTTAAAAAAATATACACAAAAGCTGTGTTTTGATGCTGTAAATATGCTTATAGCAGTATATGTAAAAAATATATACATTGAAGGTGTGATGTAATTTAAATCGCTTCTCCCCCCTTACAGGTACAACAAAAAATAACCGTATAAAATTAATTTAAGGATACAATGTATACTTTTTGTGGTAGAAAGTCTCTATTCTCCATAAAAAATAGCAAACGTTCATTAATAAATGAGTGTATTTGTTTATGTTGATCGTAGCTGTTGTATGTCAGTATATACACTATAATAATAAAATAATTCGCTTTGTTACTAGTCGGTTGTGATTGTACTTTTCACCTGGATTCGGCAGTTGTGCGTGCGCAAAATTGCTGAATCCAGGTCTATTGAGGTGAGATATTTTTATGGTGGGTAAATCACATTTTCTGCGCTACTTTTCCTTATTGGTTGTTTCATTAGCGATGTTGAGCATAATTCCCCTTTATGCTGCAGATAACCTCACAGCTCACACAATTGTTGCCAGAGTGGAGCTTGACGAAGATGATGAGGAGCTAGCGGCTTTTCACGATCTTATGTTGGTGCTAGAAGAGGCCACAACAATTGCCACCAAAACCAAAATGAACTCAGACTATGTACCGGGAATGGTCACTATACTCCACGGTGCTGATATGGAGGCAAAAGGGGCAAGGCAAGTAATTGATGCCCTGGCTTTAGTGCCGGGGTTACAAAAAGATTTTAATAATGTTGTTGTCCGTGGTATTGAAAAATGGGGTTCTGGCAAGGTAAAAATTCTTCTCAACGGCAAAGCCATAAACCACTCAGTAACCGCAAATCCCACTCCACCCTTTTTTCTCCCGGTTGAGGCGGTTGACCGTATTGAGGTTATACGTGGTCCCGGCAGTGCTGTGTACGGTGAGTATGCCTTTCTTGGTGTGATAAATATAATAACCAGAAAAGATGTGAAGCGGGTTTATGGTCGTTATGGTAGTTATGAATCCTTCATCGGAGGCGGTTTATATACCTATGACAACAAAAATACTGGGCTTGAACTGGACATTAATCTCTCTGGGTTTTCTGCATATGGTGAACGTGTAACAAGTGGCAACGATATCCTCTATTCCATGGGACAGGGTTCGGTATCCAATGCACCAGGGGAGGTGGTAGATAAAAAAAGACATAGGGCTGCAATTTTTAATATGGCTTTCAAAGATTGGTCATTGGAGGTCAATTATCTTGATTCCGCTTCTGGTGACGCTTTTGGTACTAGTGAAGCACTGCCCCCAGCTGAAGATCGTTTGATATGGGAGGAGGGACAGTGGGGGGTGGAGCTGCAAAAGGATCTGGAGCTTATTGCAGATCTTGACACCTCGTTTGAATTTGGCTGGTCACAATATGACATGGGTATGGATAAATTGACCTTTTTTCCTGCCGGGGTTGATTTGGGCTGGGGTCCGTACAGTGACGGTGTTGTGGGTAGCGCTTATGTTCTTGAAGAGCGTTTTCATGGTGGGGTTGATGCCATCTATCGAGGGCTGGATAAACACACCATATCAACCTCATTGGAGCTATCAAATATGGAGTTGATAGATACCTGGACCAAATCAAACTTCGACAATATAACCATGGAACCCCAATCATGGCAGAGCGCTCCCCAAGATGAGGTGTGGATCAAAAATGGTGTATCAAGAAGTGTAGTTGGCATTATGGTGCAAGACCAATATGCAGCAACCGAGCAGCTAGATATAACTGGTGGAGTTCGCTTTGACCATTATGATGATGTTGGCAATAACCTGGCCCCACGGTTTGGTCTGGTCTATCGTTTGAGTGACAACCACATTGTAAAAGCACAATATGGACAGGCATTTCGTCCCCCCACTTTTTTTGAGATGTACTCAAGAAATTTTGTCATTTCAGGAAATCCAGACATTAATCCAGAAACAATTGATACATACGAGTTGGGATATATCTACCGGGCCAAAGATAGTGTAGGCCGGATAACCCTGTTTCACTCAAAGCTGAGGGATATGATCCAGGTGGATGGTAATAGTGGAACCTATGTGAACTTTTTAGGAGCTGATCTTAGTGGCTTTGAGCTGGAAATAGAGCACACCATCAACAGTAATTTTAAAGTGGATGGCAATATCTCATATTTAGATAGCAAAGATAAATCAACTGGCAGAGATATTGTTGGCTCAGCAAACTGGCTAGCCAATGCCGCCCTGCTTTTCCAACCCCAACCAGATTATACTGGGGTGCTACGCTATCACTACACAGGTAAACGAAATAGACTGTTGGGTGATAGCAGAAGTAAACTGCAAGATGAACATACTTTCCACCTAACCGGAACCGTGAAAAATTTATACAACAAAAACTTAACCCTAAGGGGTACAGTGGATAATCTGTTTGATGCTGATATATACAAACCATCAGCGACCTCAAACTATCCCGATGATTATCCCCGCCCTGGTAGATCATGGTGGTTGACCTTGATATATGATTTTTAAAATCAATTATTTGATTGATCTGCTTTGAAAACTGATGTCTGGCATATCTGTTATAAATTAACTATACTGCCTATGTGTTTTTTCCATCAAAATAGTTGGCTTTACATGCAACAGTGAAAGTTAATCATTTTTCCTCGTTGGGGGGGGCTTATGATCACTATATCATCACTTGTGATGAAAAATTAAGTGCGCGCAAATTATTACAAATGCAGAATACAAACCGATCTTTTCTCCTGTAACAAGGTTGTTGTTTTAAAATATATTTTTCTGCTCTGTCTTGTTCTTTTCAGTACAGCTGCGTCTGCTTCGCAGTGGGAAGATAGACGGATAAATGTTGGTTACAAGCTGTTTCCATCCTTTTTGGCTGCTGATACAAATATCAAAAATAAAAAAGGAGCAGATGGCAAACTTCTGCTGATTATTCTCTATTCTGACAAACAACAAGTTGCTAACTCCCTTGCCAAAGAGTTGAGGGAAACAGGTTCGGTTCGTAAAATATCTTTAAATGTTAAAGCTGTAGCTTTTAAAGATCTTGATCTATATAAACAGCAAAAAGTTGCCGGTCTGTTTTTTCTACAAAAACCCAATTCTGAACTTGCCCCGATAATCGACTTCGCTAACAGGCAAAACGCCATTATTTTTTCCCCCTTTAATGGTGATGTTGAAAAGGGTATATGTTGCGGTTTTTCAGTAACTGACAGGGTTGTTCCCTATATCAACAGTGCAGCTTTAAAGGCTGCAAAAATCAAACTCAAAAAGTTTTTCCTGCGGGTGGCTAAAACTCATGAAAGATAATCACTTAAATGGTAATGGCCCAGATAAACCACAGAAAAGAGTAGCGCTACTTTTTTTGATGCTTGCTCTGTTTTTGTTAATGTTGACAGGATACTATTGGTTACAGGTTCTTGAACCAAAACTTGATGCAGATGCAAAGTCCAATGCAACTGCTCTGGCTAGCTCCAACGCTATGGATATTGAACACGCCTTGGAGCCGATTAACGGGAAGGTAAGCTATAACACTCTATCTCAGACCCTAGATAGCATCTTGATAATAAAAGAGCCTAACACCAACTCACCTTTTGTAATGGGTATCTTAATTGAGTTGGACTATAACGTTGTTGCAGCTAAAAAAGACTCTTTAAACCTTGAAAAAGGGGTAATTGAGTGTGCTGACTGTTTTAAAATATCCATTCCCCTTTACGACAAAAAAACTCAAGAGCTGATTGGAATTGCCAATTTTTGGTCAAGTGGTGCATTTATCAAGAGTTTAAAAGCTGATGTTAGAATAAAGCTGTTGATAGGAATTGTCCTGTTTTTATTGATCATGGCCTTTGTCTGGCACTCTGTGTCCGGGCTTTTGCTAAAGCTACATGCCGGAGAACAACAACTAAGAAACCTTTTTGAAAATCTCACCCAAAATAAAGAGCTTTTGCGAGCCACTATAGAGTCGTCACCAGACGGTATCCTTGTGGTTAATAATTTTGGCGAAGTTACCCATTACAACGGTAATTTTATCAATATGTGGCAGATCCCCAAAAATCTTATGGATAAAAGGGATGATGTCCTGTTGTTAAATTTTGTCACCTCCCAACTATCAGAGCCTGAGGCATTTTTAAACAAGGTAAAAGAGCTATATCGCACCGACCATATAAGTCTGGATATCATACCTTTTAAAGATGGCAAAAGATTTGAGCGATCCTCCATGCCCCTCATTATATCAGGTGAGAATATGGGTAGAGTGTGGAGCTTTAAGGATATAACCAGCAGAGTGATAGCAGAGAGGAGCATCAAACAGAACTTGCTAGATAGAAAATTGATGAACAAAAAGTTGCAGGAGGCTCTTGAATCGGCAAATACAGCCAATCGGGCCAAAAGCCAGTTTCTGGCTACCATGAGCCATGAGATTCGCACTCCAATGAATGCTGTTCAAGGCTCTGTGGAGCTTTTACGTCGTAAGAATATGCCAAACGATCAGCTAAAACTTGTTGATATAATAAGTCATTCCACAAAAAACCTTTTGCAAATTCTCGATGATGTGCTTGATATATCTAAAATTGAGGCTGGTAAATTTGACATAGATTTCATTGAATTTTCATTATCCACACTTATGGAAAAACTGTCAGCTACCATGTCCCCCAATGCCATGAAAAAAGGGTTGGAGATACAGTGTTTGATCCAAGATGATGTGCCAAATTTGCTCTATGGTGACCCCTCCAGGGTTCAGCAGGTTTTATGGAATTTGGTGAGCAACAGCATAAAATTTTCCCAAGATGGAGTTATCATTATTGAGGTGCGAAAAGTCTCTAATGAAAGAGGGGTTTTAAAACTCGCTTTTTTGGTAAAAGATAGTGGAATAGGTATTCCACCTGAACAACTGGAGGAAATTTTCGACCCCTTTGTCCAGGTGGACTCCACAATTTCCCGCTCCCAACACGGTACTGGCCTGGGCTTGGCAATCTGTAAGCAGCTTGTTGATTTGATGAACGGTGAAATAGGTGTGGAGAGTAGACCCGGTCATGGTAGTACATTTAGCTTTGTTCTGCCTTTTAAAGAGGAGGGTGTCGAAATTAGGATAAAAGAGCAGAAAAAGTTAAATAAACCTGCAAGTTTATCTCTTCTGTTGGTAGAAGATGAGCCTGTCAGTCAACTGGTTGTGGCAAACCTACTTAAAGATGAAGGCTATGAGGTGGTTGTGGCAGCAAGTGGTACAGAGGCTTTGGAAAAAATCGACTTGCAACTATTCGATATTATTTTGATGGATCTACGTATGCCGGGTATGGATGGCATTCAAACAACAAAGAGAATAAGAGAGCTGACTGATAAAAAGAAGGCTGGGGTAAAGATTGTGGCTTTTACCGGAGATGTGATGATTGATACCGTGCAGCAGTGTATCGAGATAGGGATGGACGGAGTAATTGCTAAACCTATAAATATCAACGAGATAAATAGAGCAATGGCCTCCTTTTTTGCTGAATAAAAGTTGATATTGCTTGTAAAAATGGCAAATTGTAACAGGAACTTAAAATCAGAAAAGCAAAAAATACTTTTAAGCAATAAATTGTCACAATTTAGTAATATAGCATTATATACAGATACGCTAACATATTGTATAGCAAAGAAAAAAGATCAATAAACGGGGTTTTCCTTTCATCAGCGTATGTAAATGGTTGATTAATAATTGTAAACAGACGTTAAGCGCATAATTTTCATGATGAATTCTTGCCTCTGTTATGCTCTAATAACCCTACGGGCGATATTTTTCTGCCGTTTTGTAGGAGGGTAAAAGTTGTGGATATTTTATTAACGGATGACAAATTGGTGCTGCCAAAAGTTTTGTTAGTAGATGATGATCCCTCAAGTCTATTCACCTTTATTGCATTTCTAAATGGTCACTGTAATGTTGATACAGCAGAAAATGGTATTGATGCTTTAATAAAATTGAAGAGCAACCATTATAATATGGTTTTTATCGATATAATGATGCCGCAAATGGACGGTCTTACAACCATAAAAAAGTTTCGTGAGTGGGAAGGTTCAGACAAGAATGTTAAAAGGACTCCCATAGCTGTACTAACAGCAATGGCGTTTGAAAAAGATAAAGAGGCGAGTTATTGTGCTGGTTGTGATCTTTACCTCACCAAGCCAATTGAGAGAAAACTGTTATTAGAAAGTCTGCACAGCTATGCTGATTGCACGTTTAATATTACCCAAAACCAAGAACAGGTTCATGATAGTATGGAAGAGTTTCTTTTTGATGATCAGGGGGATCCGATCTTAAACCTGCAATATATTAAAAAGCTGGTGGCTTCGTTAAAACCTGACAAGTTATTTTTTGTTGTAGACACTTTTTCTTCCACTGGGGAGGTAATGGTAGAGCAGATTGAACGTTTTGCTGCCTCCAACAATTTGGAAGCCATGGTAGATACCAGCCATAAAATGAAAGGGATGGCGATTCATCTGGGAATGGAAAAACTATCGGGCTTGGTGGCTGATATCCAACAGTATGCCGAAAGTGGCGATAGTGAAATAGTTGTCTCCATTGTCAAAGATTTAAAGCCGCTGTTTGACAGATCTTTGGAATCCTTAAACAAGGCTGTCTTTAATATAAAAAATAGCAGACAAGCTGTGTGATTATTTAAGTGCACTGGGGCTGGGGGAGGCAATCTCCTCCAGAGGGGGGAGCTTGGGGGGGTAGTACCCCCCAAGTGACTTACCACTTTGTCTGTTCAAGTTTACATATCACAACCAACTCATCTCTATATTGGAGATGGACCTGTGGTCCAGCTCTGCCTTTCACAAGCAATTTTTAAATTGGAATGTATATTGCTGATTTTACCTGTAGATCAGTTTGCAATGGCAGTTCTTGTTTGTTGGGAATATGTTGTAACATATTGAATATTAATAATATATTAATGTTGATAAATTAGTTGGACTAAGAACATTTTTCCCTGTCTTAAGGAAAAATGTCCCCCAACCCGGTAACATTGTACCGATAGGTTTATAAGAGGTAATCTGGAATATGATGAGGTCTAGACTCTGGGCTTTCACGATAATAGCTCTGCTCTTTGTTATGAATATTGCCCTTTTTGAATATCTCATAGCCAGCCGTGTGCAAAAAGGCGGTATTCAGCAGTTAAGTGAGAAGACAGCTCAAATTCACCAACTGCTAAAAGTCTCGGCAGAGGAGTATGAGAAAAAAAACCAGGTTTTAGAAGATTTCTCTAAGCTTAACCTGGACCATTTTCTTCCCCAGCATGTTATGGGTAAAATATTTGCTAGTTTTCAGGAACAGTATCCAGCAGGTATGCAGTTTAAATATATTTTAAATAGAATGGTTCCCCAAAGCCAGAGCAGCGATGGTGTAGAGAGCAGAGCATTAAAATATTTTCAAGATAACTCCCAGGCCAAGGTTTGGTTTGATGCTAATGCAAATGGAGGCACAACTGGAGAATATCAATATTTTCATCCAGTATGGCTACAATCTGACAAACCAACTCTCCATGGTGTCACCCGTATTTCAGTACCCCAATCGGCACTAAATGGAGTCACCATATTTGCCAGCGACCGCGATATCATAATCTATTGTCTCTTCTTTTTAATATCCATTTTGTTGATCTGGTATCTTTTTAGGGTCTGGTTTCATGATGGTGTCAGCCATCTACAAAACGGTATGTCACAGATAAAGTTGGGGGAGTATGGTCATCAAATACATCCCATAGGGGGTATTCCTCTG
>JADFZS010000195.1 GCA_015232405.1 Magnetococcales bacterium
TCAGGAGGAAAATAAGAGGCCGCTATTTCTTCCATAACAATTTTTATAGTCTGCTTTAAAATATCGTGCATGGTTCAAAAATCCTCTGCAACTTAAGTAAATTGTAGCCCATTTTTCCATGCCATTTTTCCATGCCATTTTTTCAATATTAAAGAAGCTCTTAATCACTTACCTGTCTAGGCATAGTCGAAATAATTGTCTTGAAGTCGTCTGTGATTTTGGTGATATAGAGTTTACGTACCTTACGGCGAGACCAAAAGAGTGTTCCCCTACTCTTGTATAGGAAGAACCCTGAATTGCTTAGCAGCTTCAATTCATTGCGTATTTGTTTCAATGTCTTCGTTCTGATATAGCATGAAACACAATCACCTTCTATTCGACACACTTTATCAAGCTCGATCCATAGGTAGGTTGTACCATCTCGCAGATTGATTAAGGCGTTCCTCTGCTTCTTTTCCAATTCTTCAAAGCACATGGACATAGCGTTCTCTTAAGATAGCGGGCTAAGAGCGATTGTTGCCTGGCAATTTAATTATACTGAATGAGTATTTTTGTCTTTTCCTCATGCCATCATGAAGTGTATGTCGCACAATTCAGAACAACTGGTTTCCCATGTTAGACCACTCCCCTCAGTGCAGAAGACATTCGGTATTATCACTGTTATCAGATTGAAAAGCAAGAGAAGGAAGCTCTGGAGAATAGTTGGTGAAGGTCGAGCTAGGGAACCGTTACACCTAATGGTGTTTCTTCAGCAAGCGGGTTATTCTCAGGAACACCCCACTGCTTCAGATAGAATGGCACTCCTGCCCTACAACACTGGCGTCGGATCCGGCGGACCCAATCAACATCAATAGGCCGAGCACTTGGGCCAGATTCGCCGCCCACTATTACCCAGTCTATGCCTCCTAGTTCTAGCTTGCCGAGGTCCTCCAACAACGGCTCAATAGAGAGAAACCTCTTCACGCCAGGTACTGATCTTAACGTAGCAATCCGTGTCTTGGCCCTACGGTTCTCAACCGTTGTACCCACCCAGCATTGGCCAGGGAACTCAACACCAGTTCGCTCCAAAAACGGCAGGATGTTTTCTGGCCGCTTTGTAAGAAACTGGAAAATGTGCTGCGGACACTGTTCAATCAAGTCCAGCACTTCCAACCTCAGACTGTCATCTGCATTCGGATGAAAGAAGTCAGTCATGGAGCCGACAAAATAGAGGGTTGGGATCCTCCGTTTTGTGGGGGCATATATAATGCCATCATGTGCACGGTTAATAACCCCCGTCCACACTAACTCACCTTTCTTGCGAATGGTTGTCCCTTCATAATGCTCAACCCCCAGACCAGTTTGCCAACTAGCAATACCTACTGCATAACAGTTGTCGCATCCTGGTGTACCTGCTTTGCTGCAGCCTACAAAAGTATTAAGGGTCTTGTCTGTCCAGCTTATAGCACTCATTAAACATCTCCTAGATCCTAAAAAAATCGTTATTAGATGTTTGTTGTTTACAGAAAGTTGTGGCAGTTATCTGATAGAATTATTTACTGGTAAGAATTTTGATATATTTCAGCAGAATTATATATACTAACCAAGTATGTTATGTGTCCAGCATGCTGTTATATAGATTGGAATATTTAGCCAGTCTAGTAGCTTAGGTGTTTAAGTTATATGTCCATTATTGATTTTTTGTCTTGGCAATCTTGGAGCAGGTGTTATAATGAAGGCCCTATTCAACTATATTGGTTAAGTGGATTAGATATGAAAAGTTCAGAGGTTCAGGTTATAAAAAAGTCTTTTCGGAAAACTGGTTCTAAAGTTGACAAAAAACAAACCTCTTCCCCAGTTAAGGGCCAGAATAATAATGACAATAACAATAGTGAGGACACCATTATGATAAGCTACCAACAGATTGCAGAAGCCTTTGATCACATCAAACTTGAAGAGCTGATTGCGCTCCAGAAGAAACTTGGGGCCACTATCACGGCTAAACAGGCGGCAAAGCAGAAGGAAATCTACGGCCAGATGATGGAACTGGCTCGTGTTGCTGGCTTTGATAGCGTGCAGGAATTTGCTGATAGCCAGGAGACAGGAAAGCGAAGGTCACTCAAGGGCACCAAGGTCCCACCCAAATATCATAACCCAGACAATCATATGCAAACATGGTCTGGCCGTGGTAGGCAGCCTGGATGGTTGAATGACTTGATTGAGGGTGGAAAGACATTGGAAGATTGTTTGATTATGTCCTAGTTGTCGCTTTTTGGCGACACTTTAGGCTTGGAGGGGATTGTCGCTTTTTGGCGACACTTGGGGAGCAGAAGTCAGTGCTCTTCAATTGACTCATGAAGGATCTCTATTATCTCACTCTTCTTTAGGTCATGGTCTCCAATCCACTTTTTTAGTCGGGCAGGTGGCCCTTTTTCTCCTATTAGTGACGCGATAATCAATTCTGATGGTATCTTTTTCTTTACCAGGTAATGTATTAACTTCCCATAGCTGTTCCGGCAATGTGTGAGCATTGACTGCAGATCAATTTCTTCGTTCTTTTTAACCTGTTCAATCCTGGTCTCTATATCGGTATCATTGGTTGATATATTCATTTCCTGTGTTACAGGGTAGGAGTTTTTAAATGCTAGTCCCGGATTAACTAATACATTCAGGTTTATCTCCTTACCTTTCCGCGATAACCTTAGCTCCCACCTCATCCACTTCTTATTAATGGCCTTCTCCTTTATTCCCTTACGGTAGATAGTCATTGTCTTCCCTGACTCTACAGTGCCTACCCTTAATGTTGATCCTCCATCTGAATTGGTATATGTAAGGTTCTTCGGTGAGGGGCCTCTTCGTGAGAAGTGTCCTTCTTTATAAGCGGTCTTCGCGTACTTAATATTATAATGTCCCTGAAGATCATCCATTGCCAGATCAACTCTGGTTATTCTACCTCCCAACTTCCTGATATTGTTTCTCAATCTCTTTATGGTCTTCAAGGGATCAATTGATCTTCTAGTGTATAGGCTATTAAATGCTCTTCCAGTGAGTACGATCAGGATAGTGTTATTATTCCCACCGAAACCGAAGAACCCTACCTTATTATTATGCTTGTTGAGTATATCTCCTTCATATAGATAGTGCTTGGCTTTGGTTCCTTTTTTGGTTGGCTGCAGATAAGTGAAACCGAGGACAGTGATTACAAAGTGCTTTATCATGGTCATTTGATGGTACTTAAGAGGCTTTGGGAATGTGAATGAGAGCCAGTCTATGTGAATGTCTAAAAGTTGCACGAAGATACTCCAATCGTTGAGAAGGTCCTATACCCCCCATATTATTAAGTAATTCAAATTACGTTTACACATTTTGATGGGTTCCTATTGACCAAGAATGGCTCTCTATATAATCATGAAAAAGGAGCCTCCAAGACATTTTGGCGAAGGGTAAATATCAGTGGGAACAGTCCAGGGAGTATCCTGGCAAATAACGATTATGAAGTATTAACTGACCAAATAGCTCAAAAATGTCTTGGTTCATCGTCTACTTGTATATATATAGGCTACGGACGCAGAGACTTTGGTCCAAGTGTGTTACAAATCTGGAGTTCCTGGGGGCCACCCGTGAGGAGCTGGGTGAGCTGTTGGGATAAGGGTGAAGGTCAGGCAGGAGGAGTGAAGAGTTGGCCCCGACACGTCGCCGGGGCCAGAATGATGTTGGGAGGAGAAACCGCTGTAGCGGTATTGGATCAAGTTCTGTCTACTACAACTACAGGTTATTTCACAAGCTCTGATAACTGCGGCCCGCACTCACACCACTCGTTTGAGGGATTGGGCGACGTTGTCCAAGGTCTGGATGCTGGCTTTTACCTGGGAGATTCCGCTGGCAGACTCCTTGGAGCTGCCGTGAATGGCCCGCATAGCTTCAACGGCCTGCCTGATCACCAATGCTTGCTGGCGTACATTATCAGCAATTTGTTGCGCCCCCTCTGCGGCAACCTGGATGGTGTCGGTGACTTCATGGAAGGTCTGGGCGGTTTCCTGGGTAATCTTTACGCCAGCATCCACCATCTTTCCACCATCTTCGGTGGCTATCACCGTGCCGTTGGTAACATTTTGAATGTTTTGCAACAGATCGTTGATGCGTCCGGCGGAGCGTTTGCTCTCTTCTGCCAACTTACGGGTCTCAACCGCCAAAACTGCAAAGCCCCGACCATGCTCACCAGCACGAACCGCCTCCACTGCAGCATTCATCGCCAACATTTTTATTTCGCTGGAGAAGTCGGTCACCATCGCGGTCACATCGCTAATCTGCTCGATTTGCTCGCTCAACTGCATCACATATTGCACAATGGCATCCACACTCTCCTTGGTCTTGCCCATACTATCCAGGGTAGCGTTGACCTTGGTTACCCCTTGTGCGGCCAACTCCATGGCACTGCTGGCTCCTTGGGCCGCAACTTCCGCCAAATCCAGAGCCTGTCGTGCCGAAACCCCAAGCTGCTCCATCGTGGCGTTGATCTCGGTCACCGAAACAGCTTGCTGGGCGGCGATTCGTTCCTGCTCGGTCATGGAAACGGCAATTTGGGAAGATGAGATTGAAGCAGCATAGACCGCTTTCCGTAAGGGCACTACAACCAATTTTGCAATCACCACGGTAATGGCAACCCCCATGAGCAGGCCAAGCAGGCCAAACAACAACATTTGATGGGTAGCACTCTTTGCCATATGGAGCATTTTTTGTTGCACAACCATTACATATTCATCGGTACCAACCCTGGAGTCGCTGCCTTTTTCAACATTTTCCAGCAATTTATCGATAGTTTGTGCATAGCTATCCAGCTCACTTCTAACTTTGGATAAAACCAGGGTATTGTTGACCAAGGCATCACCGCTCTCCAAAATATGGTCAATCCTAGCACTGATTTTTGCCAGATTTTTAACCTTGGGACGCAATTTTTCATAATCTTTTTGATATTTTGCTAGACCATATGCGGCAAAATCGTTGGCAGCCATGACATATGACCAGATGGTGTTGGTCTGCTGTACCGTCCACATTTGCTGGTTGTTAGAGGCAAAAAAAGATGCAACCATATAATCCAACGCATCCATAAGCTTGGCCTGGCTGGCAGTCACCTTGATGATCTTGTGGCTTTTTTCAGCCAGCAAGGCAAAAT
Organism: Magnetococcales bacterium; assembly: GCA_015232405.1. Classification (GTDB taxonomy): domain Bacteria; phylum Pseudomonadota; class Magnetococcia; order Magnetococcales; family JADFYX01. The sequence goes on from JADFZS010000195.1 coordinate 5,153, forward strand.
AATTGTTTAAATCGGCAACCTCTTGTTTGGCAATATGGCGGGAGCTTTCAAGTTTAGCCAAAGCCTGTTTAAACCTCTTGTCCAACTTATCCATCCGCTTTTGAGAATAACTCTGGCTTGTTGCATCAAGATTGTTCCTGCTGTCCAAGACAGCCAAAAGATATGCAAAATGGTTGATCCGACTCTCCATGGAGCCATCGGCAGCAGCCACGGCGCGGGCAAAATCATTGCGCACAAACTCCTCGCTGTAGAGCATGGCTCGGACACCAATTGCAGTTATAGCCAATAACAATAAAAGCACAATCGCAAAGCCAGCCAATAGTTTATTGAGAACGTTCCACTTCATGCATCCACCCCACTTGGTATGACTATAACCGACATTTCCCAAATGGCTCACAACGAGCCTCCATTTTGACCGCCAACAGCCTCATAATCAATCAAAATCTACTTATTTTAAGCTAATATGAAATAGACAGGATATGACCAGTCAGATAATCTATTTGTGCCACAAGTTAACTGACAGTCCCAGCAAAATATAAATGGATGAACGATCTTTGTTGTGGGTACTCCCCCTGGTAGGCTTCTCACAACGGCAGCCCCGCCAAGAGGCCGTTTTCCTGGCCCGCCAAGAGGCCGTTTTCCTGGCGGAGCTGCCGTTGGGCCAGGGGGATTGGGTCCCACACAAAGATGGAGCACCCTGTTTATGCTTTTGCTGTAATTAGCTCCAACTCTTTTTGGCAATCAAAATGTTGTCCGGTCAATTCAAATTGTCAGGTCAAGTAGTGGCAACTACAATTTATTGGTCAGAAGCATCATCCAATTAGCCATCAGCGTATTGAGGCTCAAGAGGTGCCTGAGTGTAATATGTTGCTCGCATTGCACCCAAATCAAGGACCGTAGCAACAAAATGTTCTGATTTAGTTACTGTTATCCTGTAGCAGATCTACCCAAGGACTTTTTTGATAGTGCCCAGTAACTGGGGTGGTTTAAATGGCTTAACAATCCAGCCGGTTGCCCCAGCCTGTTTACCCTCCATCTTGCGGCTTCCCTGAGACTCGGTAGTCAACATGATGATAGGGGTAAATTTGTATTGAGGCAGCTTGCGCAACTCTTTGATCAGGGCAATGCCGTCCATATTGGGCATATTGAGATCAGTCACTACCATATCAACTGGAGATGTCTTGAGCTTGGTCAGGGCATCCTGACCATCCACAGCTTCAACAACATCATACCCAGCCCCTTTTAGGGTCATGCCAACCATATGCCGAACGCTGGACGAATCGTCAACAGTCATAATTTTTTTGCCCATCAGTTCATTCCTCTAACTAAACCGCCACTACTGTATCGTTGGAACCGGCATCATCACCACTGAGATCAGTCTGGGTCAAAAGCCGGGCTATATCTAGCAACAGAACATCTTTTCCCTCAGCATGACCCTCCTCTTGATATAGGCCGAGGGCTTGTACCAAATCATTCTCGGAACTAACCACGCCCGAAGGAAGAGGCGATTCGATGTGATCAAGTTTACAAAATAGGTTGATATCATCAACTGCGATGGCAAAAAGTTGACCTTCGACATCAAAAACGATTGCATATTCAAGAAGGTATTCACGAACAACCGACTCAATTCCATCGAATAATCCAATCAGGCGTGCCAGAGTCCCTTTCTCAGCGTTATGAACAACTTCATGTGCTTCACCAATGCGACCGCTCTTGAGGAGTTTTTCTGCCTCAATCGCAACCCCGTGAATCTGTTTGTGCGGCTCATCAATACGGTTCATATAGTTTTTGAGATTGGTATTGTCACTCGTGAAATTATCGTACCATTTGCCAAATACGCACAGGTGGGGATTGGTCTGCACCGTGATCGGTTTATCACCCATGACCTCATCCTTGAGCTTATTCAGCCAATTGATGTGATCCTGTTTGCGTAGGGCCATGGTCTCAATAAGTTCAGCTGTCTCCTGAAGGCGACTCTTTGAACCAAACGCCACGCGCAAATCGAAAAGAGGGACACTTCCTTCCCTGAAAGGGATAACGCCTCGCATCTCCATGGGCATTTTGGGGATGACTGTCAGTTGCGGCATATCCAATACGGATACTACCTTAACATGAGACACCCCGTATTGACTCTGATGTACCGTAAAAATCAGATAATTATCATCTTTAGGGAATAAAGCTTCCATTTTCATTAACCTCCAATCATCTGCCGAATCCAGGTTCAGTGATTCACGTACGGACAAAAAGTGACTTTTATAAGTTCTCGAACTCTTCGTCTGAATAACCACCTTTCCCACCACTCTTATCCAAACCGACTCCTCCAGATGGTTTATGCTCAATGACCTGTCGTGGTTGTCGTGCGGGAATTTGTTTTCTAACCTTGGGTTTGGTTTGTTGACGAACTCTACCAACCACTTGACGCTGTTCACCAATATTAAAAAAGGAAACGGAAGACTCTAACATCTCTGATTGGGCAGAGAGCTCTTCTGATGTTGCCGCCATCTCTTCTGCTGCGCCAGCATTTCTCTGGATGACTTGATCTA
>JADFZS010000196.1 GCA_015232405.1 Magnetococcales bacterium
AAACTATCTGACAGCATACAGGAGCCGGACCGTACCTGGATTGCCCTTGCCGCCTATAATATCGGCCCCGGCCATGTGCGGGATGCCCGAACCCTGGCGGTCCGTCTGGGAAAAAATCCCAACAAATGGAATTCCCTGCGCAGCGTGCTGCCCCTGCTGTCACAGCGCAAATATCACACCACCCTCAAAAGCGGTTATGCCCGTGGCATTGAGCCGACCCGATATGTGCGCAAGATTCGCCAATATCTTGATATATTGGACCGTAAGGATTTGGTGGTCGGCATCCATTCAAAAAAGGGTTAGCTCAACTTTCGCAGTTTGCCAACCCTGCAAACAGCCTACAAATTTCCAAATTCCGCACACCCGAGAATTGGCGACCTGCTGGATATCCTCAGCTATCGTTTTGACTGCCGCTCCCATATTGGTCGCCGTTTCCACGAGGTTGACAAATTGACCAAGCTCGACCAGATCGTTGCCCTGGTTGCCCGAGCTGTGCAAGCCGGAGTTCCTTTCCTCCTGAAGCACATGAGCAGTCAGTCCATTCAAATATCCTAGAAACGGCAGTAGGGAGTGCATGAGTGGCACAACATATTGGTTTAGCTGCTGTAGTAGAAAAAATCGAAGTCACCCAATGGGTGATGAGACTTTTTTCTACTACGGCAGATGAATCAAGAGGTTATGCCAATTATGTGCTAACAACTGCCGTTTCTAGGATTATTTTCCAAAATCCTCGGCAATCTTGTATTGGGCGTGGCTCTCCTTATTACTTGCCTGATCCTTGCCTTGAGATAGAAATTGGAAGGAGCGGGCTTGGCGACAGTGAAGAGCTGCTTTACATGCCGGGTTCTCACCTTTGATAAACAGATCTTGAGGCTGGATACATATGGCCGCAGCCAAGGCAACATAATGTTCAGCCACATTCAGCATGTCTATTTCATGACCGCATTGCGTGTAGGTGGCGAAAACTAACCTGCGTATCCCATGAAATGCATCGGACAATACCTCTTCGGAAAGGTCAGTATTTTTCGCTGTTTCAAGAGTGTCCATAACCCGTTGGTCGGTTACCAAATCTATGGCATGTTCGACAAACTTAATGGCAAGAAGACGCTGACGCTCCCATGGCAGGGATTCGATATAGGATTTGAATTCTATATCATTATTGATGTTTGTCATGACTAATCCTCCATAAATCTAATAGGTGTGACGCCCACTCAGGTAAAGGCAGTGGAAAGCGAACTGGATTGTGACTCATTCAACAACCTCCAACTCCATTCCACGCAGCAACGGCGGCGGATTTCCTGTCACGCGCAGAAAATATTTTCCAGCGATGAGATTTTCGAAAGTCAATTCAAAACGATCCTCTGATGGATAAACGCACTCTTCAGCCACGAACTCAAAAGTATCCGAAATTACTTCCAATCGTACTGGTCCGGGTGGAACCAGTACGCCATGCAGATATTTACTCCCGGCATCCAAACGTCCCAGGGGAATAAAATAACCACGTTTTTCCGGTACTGAAAAAGAGAACAGGTCTTTTTCGTCCCAACGGAGATTTGTTGGTGCCCTACCAATGGCGGAGTGATAGCCACATCTCTCTTTCATGTAGGCCAAGAGGTTGTGTAGCTGGGATACCGTCTCTCCATCCATTTTACCGGCATAGCGTTGGATGTGGTTCTGGGCATCGGATACCCCCCCGGAAAAACTGAGTCGACCGCTGCATTGACCTTCGTGGCACTTAGCGCATAAAACATTAAAGGTCACTGCCGAGCTTTGGCTTATCTGGGAGGCGTTCTCTTTGGCTACGCTCGGACTTCCAACGATGATGAGAAGAGTAAACGCTAACAATAACCCTGCCGCCTTTATGTAGCGGGATAAATCCGAGAGATGCAAGTTTCCGCTCAACGTGTGGTCTGGAACACTCTGTCTGTTTTGACTGGTGATATAGGCATTAAATTCTGTATCATTATCAATGTTGATCATGACTACACCTCCATCACGCTGGCCCTATTATCAGGTAATCATTGAGGTCTGGATTCCAGTTAAGCGAAAATTCTTACCAATGTATGCTCGTTCTCCTGAACAGTCCTCTCCTGGAGTCTGGCACCCTTGGATGTACTACCGAGGTATAACCGACAAGGCGATAGAGGGGGCAGCTTCGGTAAAGACCGGTGTAAAGCAATGCCATGCCGAGTAGCCATACCAGTGGTCGGAAGATCATAAGCGATACAGTGATCAGCATGATGCCCATCAATACCCTTACTACACGGTCCCAACCTCCGACATTGATGTTCATGTTTTTTTCTCCCTTCATTAATAAGCCGCACAAATATTATCAAGCCTTTTATTGTATCCCGTTTTTGTCATCTTTTTCATTAATGCTTTCAACCGAGTGGCAAAGACCGTAGGTAACCATAAATGGTATGGTGTACTGTTTTCCTGCCATCTCCACATCATAAACACCACGACGGGTATCCTGTTTCCAAACCACTCGATAGTGGGCAAACTGGCCCGCTGCAGCGATAAACTTCAACTTGATTTCACGGGTAATATTGCTGCCAATCTTGAACCCCAGTGTGCTAGCCATTTTAGTTTGTGCTTTGGCTTCCAGCAGGGAGAAGATGTCGGCACCCAGGGTTCCACTCAAATCCCGGTTTCTCTCCAACTCCATAGTGATGTTGGCGGTACGGGAAAACCTGTTTTCACTGACCAGAGGTTTCTTTCCAAAGCGGTTATCCAGAGGCATATCCTCTTTAGAGAGAATAATGTTGTCATCCTCAATAATGGTTTCCCGCACGATACGGATAGCCTCTGTTTTTAATGCTGGCCCAGTTTTTTTATTTTTCTGAACCTGTTTTGTTTTGTGTGACGTGCTTTTTTTTAATGCACCAATAGCTGCAGCACCAAAATAACCAAGAGCGATAACTGGAAGGAACTGAATCATGACGTTTTCTCCTCTTTATTGCATAGTTGAGTGGTGATTTTGCCGCTATTTTCTGATCTGGTTAAGAGTTGTTGTGTGAGCTCTGTCAAGACTGCTGCAACCTGTTTATGGGATGTATGTCGCACCTCTACTCCAGCATCTGACAGTACATAGGCTAAACCTTTACCGTCGATCTCTACAGGTGTCAGGACCAGATCAATTTTTTGGGCGACCAGCCATTTGCCTAGTTGTATTCCTTTGCCATGCTCCAAGGTCAAAAATGGATTTTCATGGATGCTACCAGCACCAACTTGACCAGTGGAAATGTTGATGGTCGATAGGTGAAAAGAGTGGGCATGGCAAAAACAATCGGTGAGTAGGCGGCCCCCTTCAGTTACAGGCATGGCGCAGATAATATGATCAGCAACAACTGGTGAGCTGTGGATGAGTACCCGTTCCACATGAGGTACTTCCTGGCGAATGGTCTCTTGCATACGATGACAAGCGGTTTCTGCCTTTTCTAGGTCATGGGTACGCACAACCACCTCTGCTTCTAAAAACCGGTAGCGACCGGCATTGCGGCCAATTACCGATTTGACCTGAACCGTCAAGGGGTCAGAGTCGAGGATGGCTTGCACTTTTTGTAGCGTTTCACTGTCCAGACTGGCATCCAGCAAAGCTCGTATCGCCTCACGGGACAGTTCCCAACCGGTCTGGAGGATGAAGAACACAACAATTAGACCGGCCCAGCGATCCAGATCTACTCCAAAGTATTGACCAGCCAACCCTATTAGCACTGCACCGGAAGAGAAGGCATGCATTAAAAACTCTTGTCCAGCAGCAATCAGACTGGGAGAGTTGCCTCGTTTTCCCATCTGTAACTCATAACGACCAAACAGGACGGGAATGATAATAGAGAGGACAACACCGGTTACCAGATACCAAGTCACATCAACCGAAATAGAGTCAGAAAATATAGCCTCCTTGCTAATCTCATATCCGGCTAAAAAAATGAGGAGGGCAATAATCAGTGCGACAATATTTTCTATTTTGTATAGACCATAAGGGAAGTCGGTCGATTTTTTCTGTGATAATTTGAGGCCAGCCACTACCCCAACAGAACCGATAAGGTCTACAAGGTTATGAACTGCCTCGGCCAGAACAGCGATACTACCGGAAAGCAAGCCTAGAATGGCATTGAGCAGAGTAAGAAGGATATTGATGCCGACAGACATCCAGCCCACACGCTCCAACGTACGATCAGATGGTGGGGTGGAAGTAAGGTCCATAGTTTGATCGGCTGTTACTGTGCTTTGATCGGTGTGATTGTTTAAATGTTCCACTTCAATGCTCCTCCATATACAATGGATTTTAATCACTAATGATGATGTCTTTGTTTTTGTGACTTTTTTCTCCTAAATCAACCCACATCTTCAATCTTATTTTTCTGGGTAAGTAGGTCTGAATCCAGTGATCCAGGGCCATCACCGCATCCGTGTTCGGAGAGGGTGGCAGATCTAGAAAATAAGCCATCACCCATCCTTCAACATTGATCTGATAGCGGAGAATACGCTCTTCAATCCAGGCTTGTGCCAGACAATAGTTATCCTGGTTTACCAAAAATTGAGCCATATACCGTTGCTCCTTGTTACTTACTGACCAACACTAATTTTTTAGTACTTGCTAGTACTATCTCATGAAACATGCCAACAGCTAGTTTGTGTATTATTTTGTATATTATTCAATCTATTGCAAGATGATCTACAAATATATTCTTGGAAAATATGGTTTGGTGTGGACAATAATGGCAGCACAGGTCATTATTGTCTGGACATAGTTGTCTGTAGTCCATGACTGCAAAATAACCCCACTTTAACCACCTGATAGAGATCTGTAGATGTCACAATTTCCTCGTGCTAAAGACCTGGATGAATTAGAGAGGCAAACAGATCCAGCCACTCTTCTTGATAAGGAATATCGAATTTTAGCTACCAATGCGCTATACCGGGATGTATTCCATCGGGGGCGTGAGATGGCTGGCGGTACTTGTTATGAAGCTTCTCACGGTTTTGACCTGCCTTGTGATCAATCTGGAGAGTGTTGCCCTCTAAAGTCCAGTATCCACTCAGGTGCTTTAGAGCACATGCTTCATATTCACCACCTCCCTGGCGGCAAGGAGTATGTGATTGTGGAGGTCTCTCCAATTCGAGATCAGCAAGGAGAGATAATTTATTACAAGGAGACATTGCGACAGACTTTAATTGCTAGTGCTGAGCCAAAAGCCAGCGGGTTGGTGGGTGTAAGTCCTAAGTTTATTCATATGCTGGATGAAGTACACAAGGTCGCGCGGGCTTCAGTACCTGTACTTTTGTTAGGGGAGTCTGGAACGGGAAAGGAGTTGATCGCTCGTGCATTGCACGATGCCAGTGACCGGGCTGACCAACCATTTGTTACAGTTGAATGTAGTGGTCTAAGTGAAACACTTTTCGAAAGTGAACTATTTGGACATTGCAAAGGGGCTTTTACTGGAGCTTTGTCCGATAAGGAGGGATTGGTCGAAATTGTTCGTGGAGGAACCCTTTTTATGGATGAAATTGGTGATGTTCCTCTATCTTTACAGGTAAAATTGCTGCGACTGCTTGAATCACATACCTACCGCAAGGTGGGAGAGACAAAAACTCGCAAGGCTAATTTCCGCCTGCTATGTGCTACCAACTGTGATTTGGATGCCATGATGAATCAGGGCCGGTTTCGCAAAGATCTCTATTTTCGGATCAGTACCTATCCGATTCATCTTCCTCCTTTGCGGGACAGAACACAGGATATCGGTTTGCTAGCCCGTTCCATATTACTCAGAATTGCACCGGATCAGGATATCGCCCTCTCTGATGAAGCAGAAAAACTTCTAACATTTCACCCCTTTCCTGGAAATATCCGTGAACTGGTCAATCTTTTGGAGAGAGCCAGAATCAAGTCCAACGGGCAAACGCTTGCCCCCATCCATTTCCCTGGTTTGGCGGAACAACAAGCTATTCATCCGGCAGCAGAAGAGGCTTTTCCTAGCTGGTTTAGTAGTGGTGGAGCTGTATCTTTCAAGGAAATGGAAAAACGCTATCTGCAGTATTTGTTAGCAAAGTTTCCAGGATCCCGTAGAGAGCTAGCCGATCAATTAGGAGTTAGCGAACGAACCCTTACCAGAAAAATAGCCTCTTTATCACCATGATGGAATGGGTCGTTGTGTATCGCACCCGGTTAATTGGACACAATCTCTACTTAGCTCTGAGTTCCGTTAATGTATTCACGGGAGCGGTTTACCACAGCCCCACAAGGCTTCTTGGAATGTTTGGAGTTCCAGGGCCATGTGGAAATGTGGAAAGCCAAATTCTGGCAGAATCAAACTGCGAATGTTGAGGGGTTAATTTCCCTGCGTTGCCGGTGGTGGTGGCATATCCTTGAAAAAAGAGTTGAAATCCGGCATTTCCGGTGCTTCCGGTGGCTCGATGCTTAACGAAAACCAAATGCTGTATGCCAAAATCGCCCCGGATATGATCAATCCCACCCCGGCCAGCATGGTAAAAATCTCCTGTTCCAACACTATTCCCAGGACAAAAAACAGCAGGGTTAAAATGTGGGCAGGAAAGTGCAGTTTTACCACTTTTTGCGGCAGCAGATCATCCATCATGGGAATGGTCACCAATCCGGCCATGGTGCTAAAACGGTGAAACCATACCAAAAATGGGATGATTTTATATAACATGCCAAACAGGATTGAGCTGCTCCAGCCCAGGATATAAAACACCCCAAACAGCAAACGGATTTTATCATTTTCCATAGAGGGCCAGAAAGCCATCAATATAAGCGAAATAAAGGCGGCGGCAAAACCGAGAAGCCAATAGCTGTAGGTAGTATCTATGCGGGTTCTTTTGCGCTGACTTAGCATTTTATACATGGTGAAGGCATAGATGCACAGTGCCGCCACACCAGGCAGGGCCGCAAACCATAGCAGATGTGGAGTCTCAGGTTTGAAAAATAGCGACAATGGGATCAAAACCAGCGAAGCCGCCCAGGCGATCAGCAGTATAAAGGCCCGTTTGTTGGGAAAATCCGGGGTCATGTAAAACATGGGCAACACCTGAAAGGAGACACCTATGATCAGGGTTCCCACCCAACCAAACAGACCCCAGACCAGATGCACACCCACCAATGCCTCACGGTCCCAGTCATAAAAGCCGTGAGAATATTCCCCCAAAAAAATACCCCCCATCACCAATACTCCAACCAAGGAGAGAGCGGAAATTCGCATGCCGGTTACCGTCGGGTGTTGTGAAGGGGCCTTATAGAGGGCAACCGCAATGGGAATAATAAAGAGGACGATGCCTGCACCCAGCCCCAGGGATGCAAACAGCAGCAGCCAGGAGTGAATATCGGTCGCAATTCCCAACACCATGGTCACTATGCCCATTACGATAAAGCCGTGGACCCAGGGAACCAACTTTGGCCAGGGAACCGGCAGGCTGGCCAAAACCGGAATCATCTGATACATGGCACCAAACATGGTCATCAGGATCCAGCCCAAAACTCCAAGGTGGACCAGTGCCACGGTCTGTGGAATCAAGGGGGCAATAAAAATTTCTTCAGCATAAAAAATGGTCGCAAGGCCGCCAAGCAACAAAAATATTGGAGCCGTTGCAAAAAAGCGGAAAGGCAGATGGAGTGGGGGGGCTTGGTCGATG
>JADFZS010000197.1 GCA_015232405.1 Magnetococcales bacterium
TGGACAGAATGGTTAAATTACCTATTCCCCCTAAATTCAATATTCCGGTAGCCATACCATCTGAGTTGAAAACAGCTTTATGAAACAGGGGAGCCAGTGGTGCTCCCTCACCTCCCAAGGCCATATCCGCTTTACGAAAATCTCCGATGGTTTTTATGCCGGTTATGGCAGATATTATTGCAGGGTTGCCAATTTGCAGGGTGAAATCTGGTGGGCGGTGGCGGATGGTCTGACCATGGCTGCCAATCACATCCACCTGGGATGGGGTAAGGCCAGCAGATTTACAAACACCCAAGGCAGCAGCTGCAAAAAGCTCCCCCAACTCTTTATCCAACCTTCCCATTCTATCGATCTCATTTTCACCAGGATGGTAAAGAGATAACACCCCCTGTCGCACAATATCCGGGTAGGGATTTTCGGTAAAAGCCAACAACTCCGGCTTGGATTCGCCATCACTACGAATAGCAACAGCATCTATGCCATCAGCTGATGTACCGGAAATCAACCCAATTGCAACTAAAGAATCACTCATTGACCACCTCAAAACTGCTCTGATAAAAAAAATTATGGATATTAATGTAGCTGTTTAATATCTCTCCATGCACTATTGTTCTTAATCATGTTATAACTTAGCTTGGCTATATGCAAAAAATCCTGGCTATTTATCACACAATATCAGGGCTGGAATTTATATTTACTTGGACAATAAACATGAAATCAGTTGAAGAGCAGATGGCGATTATTCGCCGTGGAAGTTCAAATATTATCTCCGAAGATGAGTTGGCAAAAAAACTGGCTAAATCTATTGAGAGTGGCAAACCACTTAGGATCAAAGCAGGGTTTGATCCAACAGCTCCAGATCTCCATCTTGGCCATACGGTACTAATCCAAAAGCTTCGCCAGTTCCAAGAGTTGGGTCATCATATTCTATTTTTAATTGGTGACTTCACCAGCCTTATTGGGGATCCTACGGGAAAAAATGAGACCCGCAAACCTCTGAGTAAAGAGCAGATTGCCATTAACTCTGAAACATATAAAGAGCAGGTTTTTAGAATACTCGACCCTGACACTACCGAGGTGGTCTATAACAGTGATTGGATGGGTAAAATGAGCGCGGTTGATATCATCCAGCTAGCTGCACAACACACAGTTGCCAGAATGTTGGAGCGAGATGATTTTAGCAAACGCTACAAAGAGAACCGCTCCATTGCCATTCATGAGTTTCTCTACCCTTTGATACAGGGATATGACTCGGTTGCCCTTGAATCTGATGTTGAATTGGGAGGAACCGACCAGACATTCAACCTGTTGGTGGGCCGGGAGCTACAGAAAAACAATAACCAAGAGCCACAGTGTGTTTTGACCATGCCTATTCTAGAAGGTTTGGACGGTGTACAAAAAATGTCCAAAAGCCTGGATAACTATATCGGTATTAGAGATCCGGCCTCTGAGATATTTGGTAAAACCATGTCCATTTCCGACGATTTGATGTGGCGTTATTATGAACTGCTATCGGACCTCTCTCTGGAAGAGATAGCCACCATGCAAAAAGAGGTAGCCAGCGGCAACCAACACCCCATGGAGGTTAAAAAACAGCTGGCAGGAGAGCTAACTGCCCGTTTTCACGATAATGAAACTGCCGTTCAAGCCCGGGGAGAGTTTGAGGCTCTGTTTAAACGTAAAGAGACACCGGACGAGATTGCTGAAGTTGAGATACCAGCAGGAGAAGATGGCACAATAGGGCTGGCGGCTGCCATGCGTGGGGCAGGTTTGGTCAACTCAAACGGTGATGGTATGCGAATGATAAGACAAAACGCAGTGTCCATTGATGGAGAAAAAACCACAGATACCAGAAAAACTCTAAAAACCGGCGATAGGGTTCTATTAAAGGTAGGAAAACGTAAATTTAGCTATGTGACCATAGTTGCATAAGCCAAAAACGATGCTGACTATATAACCAAAAAACAGATATCTTAAAGCTAAATATCAACAGACAAAGCCCACTTAAAAGTGGGCTTTGTCTGTAATGGTTGAGCAATCAAACACGAAAAACAGACTTAAACAAAAACGGCTTACAGAACAAAATAGACTATTTTGCTGCGCCGCCTTCCATACCGTATTTACGATTAAAACGCTCAATGCGTCCTGCAGTATCTACCAATTTATGTTTACCAGTATAAAAAGGGTGACAACTAGAACAGACACCTAGAACCTGATCACCACCTGTAGAGCGGGTTTTGATAACGCTGTTACAACCGGTACAGGTAAAGGTCACATCCTCATATTTTGGGTGTATATCATTTTTCATCGCTTATTCCTTCTCTCATCGTCAGTTATTCATGCTCTCGAAAAACTCGGCATTATTCTTGGTTGCTTTGACTTTGTCCAGTAAAAAACTCATGGAATCTTGTGGACCCATGGGTAGCAACACCCGGCGCAGAACCCACAATTTTTTCAACTCCTCTGTTGTAGTAAGCAATTCTTCCTTACGAGTACCGGATTTGGCAATCTCTATTGCAGGGAAAATCCGCTTATCAACAAGTTTACGATCCAAGTGCAGCTCCATATTGCCAGTACCCTTGAACTCTTCAAAGATAACCTCATCCATACGGGAGCCGGTATCAACCAGTGCTGTGGCAATAATTGTTAGGGAGCCGCCCTCTTCAATGTTACGTGCTGCACCAAAAAAACGTTTTGGTCTGTGCAGGGCGTTGGCATCGATACCACCAGATAGCACCTTACCGGATGACGGAGCCACAGTGTTGTACGCTCTAGCTAGTCTGGTTATGGAGTCCAGCAGGATAACCACATCCAACTTATGCTCAACCAGACGTTTGGCTTTTTCAATCACCATCTCTGCCACCTGAACGTGACGGGTTGCTGGCTCGTCAAAGGTGGAGGCTACCACTTCACCCTTAACTGAGCGGCGCATATCTGTAACCTCTTCAGGTCGTTCATCGATTAGCAGAACCTGGAGATAGACCTCAGGATGGTTTTCGGCAATGGCGTGGGCGATGCTCTGCATCAACATGGTTTTACCAGTTCGCGGCTGGGCCACAATCAAACCCCGTTGCCCCTTGCCTATGGGACAAACCAGATCAATTACCCGTGTCCCCATATCCTCACTTGGCGCACCCTCAACCTCCATAACCAACCGCTCATCGGGATAGAGAGGGGTCAGGTTATCGAAGAATATCTTGCCTCTTGATTTATTGGGAACCTCATAGTTGATCTTTTCCACCCGTAACAGGGCAAAATATCTCTCTCCCTCTTTTGGTGAACGAATCTGGCCCTCAATCACATCACCAGTACGGAGCCCAAAACGGCGAATTTGTGATGGTGATACATATATATCATCTGGACCCGGCAGATAGTTGGTGTCTGGTGCTCGTAAAAAACCAAAACCATCTTGTAAAACCTCTAGTACACCTTCACCATAGATCTGCCCTTTATTGGCACTCTCCGCCTTTAAAATTCCGTATACCAACTCCTGGCGGCGCATACCACTGTGACCCTCAACCTTTTTATCAATGGCCAAGGCAGTTAGATCGGCAACACCCATCATCTTAAGGGTTTTAAGATTCATGGTTGGGGCGACTTCACCATTTTTTGGCGCACTCTCAGGTCTGCTACTACCACCGCCAGATCTATCAGCCGCACCCTCCGGTTTTTTGTAAGATGACTCCGATTTTTTAAGGGATGACTCCGATTTTTTGAGAGATGACTCCGATTTTTTGTGAGATGACTCTATAGCATTTGAGTCAGCCTCCTGCTTCTTGGAGCTGTTCTCTGTTTTTTTGGAGAGAGTCTCAGTATTTTTAGAGAGGGTCTCTGTTTTTTTCGAGGATTTTTTTGTGGGCATGTCTCTAACGTTTGATAAGGAGGGTTTGTAAATAATTGAGGAACCGTAACGGTTGAACAGTAAGCCGGATTAATATTTTTAACAAATGCAAATAGCAGTTAGGTCACTCAAATTGATGGATGACAAAACAGGTGATAACCTTCATTGATGAAACATCTATGTTTATTATGAAATCACAAGCTAGACTAAAGATACAAAAGCCTGCAAGAAGATAATGAGATGGTTATTTGCGTCAAATTCAAGAAATCGCTTCAACTTTCAAGAGAGAACCTATGCTCCAACGCAGTCAAAGTCAATAAATTTTTCGCATAATTTTCATTTTATTATTTCCATTCATCAACACATCAAACAAAAAAAGCTTAAAAACAGCTTTGAAATTAATAATTTTCATAACAAAGCCAAGCAATAGGTTGATATTGAGTTTTTTAGCAAAAAAGTAGGTCAAACGGTCTGTATAAGTGGTTTATACATAGTGTAGCTGAGACTCTCAAAAAAATTTTTGCTCTATCTCAGCTCTAAGCTGCTCCACCTGTATGGCAGTATCTGCCAATGTTCCCCCGTTATCAATCACCCGATCTGCACGGTTTTTTTTCTCCGCCTCTGGTAGCTGCTGGGCTATTGCTGATTTTTTTATTGCGGCAGACATGTTTTTGCGTTCACTTAATCTTTGCCACTGCTGCTCACCACACACCACTGCCAGGGTTAAATCACACTCTTTATCCAGACCCGCTTCAAAAAGTAACGGCACCTCCATCACCACTAATTTATGCTCCCCTTCTTGCAGCTCATCTGCCCACTGTTTTAAAATTCCAGCCTTGATTATTGCAATTTTTGGATGGATGATATTCTCTAACACCTTTCGCTTTGTCGGGTTGTTGAATATCAGTTCCCCCAGCTTTTTGCGATTAAGGGGGCGTTGTTCAAAGGGTATGGTTTTGCCATCTTGCTCAGTGATAAGAACATCTTTACCAAAATAGTCAACCACCTCATGCCAACCATCTTGCCCCGGTTGCACCACCTCCCTTGCCAGCTTATCGGCATCAAGAAAGTGGGCGCCACGGTCGGCAAAAAGCTTGGTAACTGTACTTTTGCCACACCCCATTGTACCGGTTATCCCGATTAAAAACAGGCCGCTACTATTTTTATTTGGCTTTTGGTAAGTTACCATCTTTAAACTTTAAAAACCGCTATAAATACCATTTAGATACCAGTCGTACACCTGTTCACCAATAAATATATATATCCATGCTGCCAAAACCAGATATGGACCAAAGGGGATGGGTTTGGCCCGGTCTCGACCCAGAAGAGTAATCCAGGCGATGCCGATAATGCTGCCCAATAAAGCAGCAAAAAATATGGTAAACCCCAAAGCTTGCCACCCCAACCAAGCCCCAACCATGGCTAGCAATTTTACATCGCCAAAACCCATGCCAACCTTGCCTGTGACCTTTTCAAAAATCCAGGCAAACAGCCACAAACCACCACCACCAACAACAACACCCATGATAGAATCATTAAAGGTAGCAATAGGATCACCAACCTGGGGCAGCCAAGCCAATAACAGGCCAATTATAATTCCAGGAAGGGTAATTACATCTGGTAGAATGTAGTGGTAGAGATCTATCACCATCATCACTATAAATGAGTAGCCCAGACAGATAAGGGCCAGTGCTTCCCAGCTAAACCCAAACACCGTAACAACATGGAGAGTCATTATGGCTGATAGTGCCTCGATAATGGGATATTGGGGAGAAATACTGGTTTTACAGTTGCGGCATTTTCCCTTTAAATACAACCAACTTAAAATTGGGATATTGTCATACCAGGCTATGGATTTTTCACAACCAGGACATCGTGATGGTGGATATACTATACTTTGACCAGCAGGAATACGGTAGATACAGACATTTAAAAAACTACCCCATATACCACCAAAAGCAAATGCTAGAAAAAAAGCAAAATTTCCAAATATTTCCATTATATACCGTGCTATCTACTTAAAAATAAGAGAGGGCTGAACCCAGCCTATTTTTTCATGATCTCTTCATGTTTTTGGGCCAGCTCTTCAAATTTGCGATTGAAGCTATTCTCCAAGTCGGAGATATAACGCAAAGTTGCCGCTTGCCGTTGGGAGAGCTGTTCCAACATATCATCTACCACCTTTTCATGCTCCTTCATCCGTTTTAACATACGTGTGTGGCGGTCAGTGATCTGCTCAAGACCAGCCTCAACCCTTGATAGTGCTAAAACCATGTTTTTTTTGTCAGAATCACTATCTACATTATTCAAACTATAAGGTAGACTACTGCTCATAATCTTTCTCTCCCCGGCGAATTGTTAACTAATTCCACCAGTGTAGACCTTCACCAGCCATTCCTCAAGCATAGAGTGGCTTTATCAACCATGAATAGATTTTGTCGGGGGTTTAAGTTTGATTGATGAAATGTCATCATAGGGATTTGTTTGAGGTGTTTTTTTGTAAATTAACTAGGAGAAATTTTTGATGATTTTGCATAAGGCAAAACAGACAGCATCTGTTGTTGTTATATTAATGGTCACACTTTTATTGGCTGTTTTTAATGTTGAAGCAAAAGATAGAGACCATGACACCGTTATAGATGCTTTGGGCCAAGCAAACGGAATTGCCTTGTCATGTGGTTATTCAACCGTAGTACAGGAGATAAAAATTGCCATGGTGCGCTATAGCCCTAAACTGGCGGAATATCGGGAGACTTTTTTCAACGCAACCAACAGTTTTTTTATCAAACAAAATAGTGATGATATCACCTGCCCAAGCCAAGATGATCTGCGTATTGCTGCACAAGCAGATATCGCAGCACTAAAAAAGCTATCCAAACCTAAAAAATAGTATTTGTTAACATGGTGCTAGACCCCAAACTTCCACTTGGGTTGATAATATCCCCCTTGATATCAGTTTTTTTTGGATCTGCCATAAAAAAGAAGATATTTAATCTGGAGTAAGATGTATGCGCATTTTATCTGTTCTATTATCCATGGTAGCATGGTGGATCTTACCTTTTACCATGTCCCACGCCAGTCAGCCCCTTAAGGTGGTGGTGGGTATCAAACCCATTCACTCTTTAACCACAGCTCTTATGGATGGTATCGCTAAACCAGAGTTACTGGTTGATGGGAGCACAATCCCTTATGACTATGTTTTAAGCGTACAAAAACAAAAACTTGTCTCAAACGCCGATCTTGTGATCTACAGTGGAGCATCTCTTGAACCATCATTGGCAAGTTATCTAAAAACATTGGACAACCCACCAAAAACATTTGAAATTCTAGCTAGTGACAGGATAAAAGTTCTACCTTCTCGCTATAAAAAAGATATCCCCGACCCCTATTTTTGGCTGGATGTGCGCAATGTGGAGCTGCTCATAAACACCATTAGCAAACGTCTGGGTGAGCTGGACCCCCAACGAGTTGGCGAGTATGAGATAAACCGTCGCAAATTAAGCCTTAAAATAACCCGTTTAGAGCGAGAGTTGGAGTATAAATATCGTGATGTTTCATGGCTGTCTGGCTATCTATATCACGATACTCAATACTATTTTGAGCAGTCCTACGGCTTTCGTAATGATGGCATTCTCTCCCCATCACCAAAGGGTGATGGCAAGCTTGATAATATGCTGACCATGATAGCAAAACTATCTGAAAAGCCGGGAGTCTGCCTTTTTACTGAGGCTGGTTTGAGCAAAAAAAATCTTTTTTTAATTCCTGAAACCGCTGATATCAACATTG
>JADFZS010000198.1 GCA_015232405.1 Magnetococcales bacterium
TATAAGCAAATGTTCATTTTGCTTTTTATGGGTAGTGAATGTTTTATCAGCAAACAACAGATAGAGGTTTAAAAATATATATTATTGTTCAATATTTAACGATAAATTGTTAAACTTATGGCAGTTAATATAGCCCATTTGCTACAAAATAGATGTAGACATTAAGCTATAGTTAAACTCTGTAAGTGATGATAAGTGCTTTTATTGGTCATAGCTTGCTCCCCAACTTTTTAGTTGATTTGTTTTTACCTATACAAAAGGAAACTACCATGGCCCACACCACAAACATTGCAACCAATTTCCGTGAGCAACTGCTTGATATAACTCAACAGGTAGAAGATGTTGTATCAAAAATTGGAATAAAAAATGGTTTGGTTGCGGTTTATGCTCAAGGGGCAACGGGAGCTATAATCATAGAAACAGCAGTTAGTTGGTTATTATGGCACAAAAGCTCGCATTTTTATTTCTCCATGATCAGCTTGAAGAGGCTGTAGGTGAGTAGTAGAATGGTTTTAAACGGTCACACAAGATATTTTAAGTAGGTTGCAGAGTACTAAGAGAGATTCTGAGATATATATTAAATATCTTTGTGTGCAAAACATTGGTACACTGGTGATATTGCAAGGTATAATCTGGTGTGAGGTTCTCTTTTATGAAGTTGCTTTTCTGCTTTCCCCATCAAAATTTAAACGCTGATTCTACAGACGGTATGCGGCGACCCATTATCAGTTTTCCATTGGGTATTTTGATGATGTCCGCTTACCTCCGAGCCAAGGGGTGGGGTGGCGAGATGGCAATATATGATGCACGCTTGAGCGGTACCTTCGACAATGAACAACAGCGTTTCGGTGATAGCTCTGAGGTTATTTCCCAACGTATAAAAAATGAATCTCCCGATGTGGTGGCGATCTCCAATATGTTCTCTTCACAGATTGGTTGCGCCCTTGAGGTCGCCCGTATTGTAAAAGAGATTTCCCCAGATATAGTAACGGTTATCGGTGGCCCCCACGCCTCTTCTTTTCCTCTTGAACTACTTGCCCAAAATGATGTGGATTATGTGGTTATGGGCGAGGGGGAAGAGCGACTATTACAACTGCTTGAAGTTCTAGAAGAGGGAGGAGAGCCAAAAATCCAAGGGGTATTGGGTAGACCTGAGGATGCCTCCCTTTTAAAAACAAATCCAAAAGTACCAATAGATTTTATCGAGAATTTAGATGATCTACCTTTTCCTGCCTATGATCTTGTTGATGTAGAACGTTATTTTTACCTTCAAAGTCGTGGTTTTTCGCCTCGCACCATTGAACCGGGTAAGCGCACTGTTACCATTTTGACCAGCCGTGGTTGTCCCCATAAATGTGTTTTTTGTTCTATTCAAGCAACAATGGGATACAAATGGCGTTATCATTCTGCTAGCTACATTCAACGGCTTATCGGCTATCTAATTGAGAATTTGAAAATTGATTACATCCATTTTGAGGATGACAATTTTACCCATGATCCACTTCGCTATGATGAAATATTAGATGTATTGTTGGAACTGAAAACTCCCCTAAAATGGGATACGCCCAACGGGGTCCGTGGTGATACCTGGACTTTTGAGAGAGTTCAAAAGAGCAAGGCGGCAGGGTGTCAGTTTTTGCTGGTTTCAATTGAATCCGGGGTACAGTCGGTTATTGACAATGTGGTAAAAAAACGTTTGGACTTAAAACAGGTAGATGATCTCATGGCTTATTGCAAAAAGGCCAAATTGCGTCTTTATGCATGTTATATTCTGGGACTTCCCGGAGAACGTTTGCAAGATATAAATGAGACTGTTGACTTTGCCCTGACACGTTATCAAAAGTACAACGTGCATCCAGCCCTGACCCTGGCAATGACCCTGCCGGGCACCGAGATGTACGATATTGTCATGGAGAATAAAATGTTCAATGGTGAGCTACGATATGGACCCAACCAGCTCACTACCGATGAGTTTGACCCTGATACAATCTCACGTATATATAATAATGCTTTGCAAAAAAAAATGCGTATCATGATTGTGAAAAGTCTGACTTCACCCACTGAGTTTTATTATAACCTCAAATTGGTACTGAATGCCTGGACAGTTGCCAAAGATGTTTTGAAGCGCACATTAAATAGATATGTAAAAATATAGAGAGCTTGGGTTATATCGGCTAGAATCTCATCCAGCAACTTTAAGAAGGCTTAAATCCAGAATAACATAATCTTGCCATTTAAATACTGCGGCAAATTCAGCCTGTCGCAGAGCCTCAAAGCCATCTTTTCTACCCATCTCACGCTTTTTGATAGCCATTTTAAAAAAGGGGCTAAAGTGTCTTGGAGGGTAATCTTTGAACAGTGCCTTGTGAATTATCAGGTGAGTAACCCCATAGCTATCCTTTAGATTTTTTATAGGCTCAATGGAAGTAGCAAAATAGGCATTGATTAATGCCGTTGTGCGTCTGCGCATTTCAAGGACAAAACCGAGATGAAAGGTGTGGTGATGAGAGTGTGAGGCAAAGTTCTGTCTCTGGGTTATTAACGGTAGATCTTCCAACGCCCCTTTGGGCCACCCTGCAATAACAACATCTTTAGGTAGGGTTGCAACAAATTTGTATATCTGTTTGTTAAATTGCCGATCATTTGGTAGTCCCCCATTGGGGTTGCCATGTGAGCCAAGAAAAAGCAGCAAGGTGATGGTCACTCCAACAATAAGATAGGGTTTTATCCACTTTTGGTTCAGCCGGGGAAATTTTTTTGCCAATAGCTCTGGGGTGATATGTGTGGCAGCAAAAATAAAAAGTATAAATAGTGGCCCCACAGGGTAGAGGTAGCGATTAGGAAAATAGAAAGTGGGCACAAATGCCCTGGCAATGATATATGCCACACAGGAGACAGCCAGCAGAGATAGCCATCTTCTAATAACAGAATCATTTTTCCAAAAAGCTCGATATGAGATCCCGACAGTTACAAACAGCCAAATTATAATGGTTAACAGATCATCCCGGTCCAGGTTGCCTATAGCATCACGGAGCATAATCTGGGCAAGCTCATAATGGTCAATTGACCATGTTTTTGCGCCATAAACAAACAGTATGGCATGTTTACTATGGGCCAATAACTCCTCTGGTAAGTGGGGAATATCTCCACACATACCCTCTATAGCTCCCATTCTTCCTTCCAAGCCGATTTCTGGGACAGTAGAGCAATCATCTTGGGTAAATGATCTACCATACTTCTCTTTGAGGCCCGACATCTGTGGCTGTAGTATTGAGAGTGATAAGATAATTAATCCCAGGGTTAACAGCACCCTTTTTTTCAAGGACCACTCTTTGGCATCACCCCGGTCTTCTTTGGGCAGCAAAAAGAGCACAGCAACAATATTTGCCCCAATCAGAACTCCTGCCATGGGATAGAACAGTGTTCCGGCTACAACGCATAAAAATAGTAGATATATCCTACCCAAAGTAAGAGCGTAGATTGCCAACACCACCAAAGGATAAGCAAAAGCTCTTGGGGTAGCTCCGCCTAACGCTTGCAGTAAAAAACCGGAAGATAGGGATATGGCAACAACAGCCCAAGCACCTGCAAGACCGCTTATCTGAAACGCAGCCAAAGCCAAAAAAGTCAGGGTTAACCCAAGGAGAACAAAAGGCAGAACTTTGCTAAGTCTGCCTACGTCCATAAAATATGAACCTATTTTAAAAAATGCCCGGTATCCATAAGCCTCCAACTCGTTAAAATATTCCAGAGCATAGGTATCTGGGAAAAGATCAGGATCTTGATGTTTATAAAAATAGGATATTGATTGCCGGGCATCTGAAGAGTAGATATAGGGATTTTTTGCCCTCTCATAGTTTTCCAGTAGTACCGGACCAAACATGGCTGAAAGGGAGAGAAAAAAAAACAGAAGAAAAAATGTCTTCTTCAACTTGGCAATCAATTTCATATGGAGCCTCTTATCAACACAACACTATGACCATATTGAGCCAGGACATTAACTGCCACCAAGCAACATACTCTTCATTTAGCAAGTCGGGATTGTGTACATTAATGTAATATAAGTCAATAGCATATATTTAGGGTTTATCGTGCAAAACATGTAGATAATAAACGGATATATTTCAGGTGAAAAAAGTATGTGGGATATCTTTTTACGGTAATAGTAGCATTTAAAAGCTGCTCTTTTTGTGAATTGTTATTAGTGAGTAAATAGTTGTCATAGCCATGTAATTTCAACAAGCCATAAAATATGTTAGAGTCCAATAAGGTCAATACGTTGTGTTTAATTAAGTAGAGATTTTTATCTCTAATAAATCACCTTTTTTCAAGGAACTGATAATGACCGGTAAAGCCGCAACTCTATGGACTTTTTTTTTAGGATTTTGGATTATGACCCAACCAGCCAAAGCAGATCTGATAGTCCTTGCCGCTCCATATTCTGACGATCACTATTATGTTGAAGAGCTGGATAATATTTTTGCTTTTCATGTTGAATTTGCCAAGCAGATAAAAGGCAATGATAAACTGCTTATTCTTACCGATGCTCAGGCATATGACGATTATGTCGAGGCTTTAGGTTCCCAGGTGGTTGCCATAGCTCCCATGTCTGATATCTGGATGCGTGATTTTAGTACATCCAACCCGGTGTCACCCGTGATGTTTCGCTATACTGCTGCTGGTCAAGGGGGTGGCAAGCAGGGGCAGAGAGATGCCGATGCGGTGCAAGACGCCCTGGTAATTCTAGCGCAAGAGGCTGGTCTATCTTTTGAAGAGAACGATCTGTTGAATGATGGGGGGAATTTTGTTGAAGACTACGCTGGCAACATTGTAGTAAGTCGTAAATTTCTTCGGGATAATAAGGTATCAGAGGCTAAAGCAAGGGCCATCTTGCAAAGGGTGACAGGGGCAAAAAACGTTGCTTTGATAGAAGCTGATGAACAGTGTGGTTTAGAGCACGCAGATGGTGTGGTTAGCTTTATAAACAGCAACAAGCTGATCATCAACTCCTACCCTGATGATCCTGATTACGCAAAAGAGCTTAAACGCGCTCTTTATAAGGGGCTACCAGGTGTTGAGATACATGAGATAATAACAGCATATGATGGAAGCCAAATCTTAGATGACCGTTTTGGTTCAGCCTGCGGCCTTTACACCAACGCCCTTGTAACACAAAACAATATCTATCTACCGCAATTTGGTGTACCAGAAGATAAGATAGCAATAAAACAGGTAAGCAGAATAAGCACAAAAAAGGTGGTTCCCGTCTCATCGCAACAGGTCTGCCATATGGGAGGAGGGGTACGTTGTATGTCCTGGCAACTTCAAGGTGAAAATGCAACAAAGCTGCTAAAATATTTTGGAAAAAGCGGAATATCTCAATAATGGTGATGGTATTGATAATCAATTTTCAAAAAGACACATGACCCTTTATGATACGATTAAACAAACTGCATACTGTCTTGAAAGTTGATAGGGGCAGGGTTAGCTGGAAAAAGAGATGATACTTGTAACTTTACTAATAATCGCCTTTAGCATCGCCACATATTGTGTGGTTGATTTTGATTGATCCTTCAATATGCTACGGATGATAAAAATTGCTGTCACCATATGTTTACCTGTTTGAGAATATGTAAAAATATTATGCAACAGTGGTGTTGTGTAAAGTTTGTATACTATTATTGTCTCTATCCAAAATCTGCAACATATTGAAAAACCATTATAATCATCTCTATGGTCATTTGGCATATATCTTGTATTTCATTTATTAGATAGGTTTGTTTTTTACAGTTGCTGTGATCTTATGCTCTGGGTTACCTAAAAACAGAATTATTATCTATCTAAAGTCCTAAGTTTCCTAGAGTACCGATTCATCCATGTTTTGAGCCAAATTATTGTGAGGGTTTTGAGCTCTCGGTTAAACTCTCAATTTAAGGTGGGTAATGGAAAATATACTAAAAACTCAGCTAATTGATAGCCCTGGGAAGGTAAGTCCACCGAAAAATGTGCAAAAGGCCATGGATCTTTTAGCCAGCAGAATCTCCCCTGTCCTCTCCATAACCTTGCAAAACAGAGGATCAGCTGGGGAACTGGCAGATATATTGTATGATGATGCAGAGTTGACAAAAAAAATCTTACAGTTTGCCGATAACAACATAGCCATTAAATCATCCAAAATCACCGATCTCAAACGGGCAATTATTCAAATTGGTTTCAATCAGGTAAGAACAATCGCTATTGAATCCCTGCTTTTTAGTGGGGCGATCCAACGTTTTGATACACCTCTGCTTGATGGTAACTATTTTTGGCGGCACTGCACATCTGTTGCAATCATTTGTCAATCTATCGGTGCAAGAATCCATTATCATGATCTGGAAGAGGCCTATTTGGCAGGTCTGTTCCATGATATTGGTCGGCTGTTCCTCTATTCTTATAGCTCCATAAGTGAGGAGGAGCTTGCAGATATGGCGAACAGTCCGGAAAGCTCCATAGCCGACCAGGAGCGTACCTTTTTGGGTATTGGGCATGATGAGGTTTCAGCCTCATTTCTCGAACAATGTGGCTGTTCAGAAACGTTGGTCAACAGTGCCAAATATCACCATTTATATTATGACGAATCTTCACTTGGTCTACATGGGGCAAGATTAACAGCACTGGTCCAGCTCTCTGATTTTATCGCATGGTCCCAAGGTATGGGGGCATTTAGAGGGAGATGTTGGCCTGCTCTTCCCCAAGAGGCCGAACGGATAATCAATCTCGAGAGAGTTGGTGTGCCCCAGATTATTAATCTGATTGAGCCGTTATTAAGAAAAAGTTCTGAAAAATATAAGTTCCAGCTGCCGGATCATCGTATAATCCGGGAAAATCTCTTCAAGTCCAACCTACAATTAGGTAGATTGAAGGGGCGTCTTACCTCTAAACAAGAAGATGATCAGAGCGTCCAGACTGGAATATCCCCACAATCAAAAATGCTTTTGACTCCCCACCAGAGTCTCGATAGTGAAGCGATTTTTGAGAGCACCTTAAACGCTATCCGCTTAGATCTATCCTATGATGAAATATGGGTTTTTCGATTTAATCAGGAACAACGTATCATAGTTCCCGAGCAGTTTTGCGGGGCGATGCCTTTCAAGCTTAAGTGGATCGGTCATCAACTGCAAATCGGCGATGGTGAGCAGGCGATCTTATCCTCTCTACGTAGTAGAAACCCCGTGATTATATATGGTAAAAGCGAGCTTGAAGAAAAAATATTGAACATTATTGGTGCACAAAAAGCTGTTTTGCTACCAATCGTCGGTATGGGTCGTATCCACGGTCTGGCCTGTTTGGTCAGAAAAAGAGCCAGAGGTAATATAGATGAAGCCCAGCAGTATATAGAGTTAGCCGCCATTTTTCGTGAGATGGGTATGGCACTGGATAACTCACTCTTATATACACTTGCCAACGAAAGAGCCACCCGCGACAAGCTGACTGAAATTATGAACCGCTCAGGGCTGGATGAACAACTTGAATTAGCCTTCCTTAATGCCAAAGAAAAAAAGAGCAACCTTTGTGTCGCTATGTTGGATATCGATTTTTTTAAAAAATTTAATGATCGATATGGTCAT
>JADFZS010000199.1 GCA_015232405.1 Magnetococcales bacterium
TGTGATTGAACTTCTTGATAAGGAGGTTGATGCCTGGCTAAGCCGAGTGCTACTGCTAGATCCTCCCGGTTTGCAACACCAAATTCTGGCAGAATCGAACTGCGAAAGTTGAGTTTTTAACCATCCCATCACAACATTCTCCCCTAATTGTCCCGAAATTTTCCGTCCACGTCCATAAAAATCGGATTTCTTGTGGGCTGAGGGGACTGTTATTGAGCAAAATCTGGCTTAGATGAGAAAAACGGTAGGCACAATAATATTTATTAGTGACATGATGCCGAATTATTCGGGAGATCCTATGTATACTATTATTATTGTGTTGCATTAAAGCCACATCATATGATACGTTTGCAACATTGCACTTCGTGTATTTCAATCTAAGCTAACAATAAACTAAAGAAACAGTAATCGAGAGGAAAATACAAATGAAAGAAATGAAAAAGTATGGTTGTGTACTATCAGCAGCTGCCGCAATGTTGATGATATCAGGAAATAGCTTCGCTTCATCTTGTACAACAAGCCTTCTGACATCATACGCTAATACGGTTGATAGTTATGGGTACAATTCAGCTACAACAACTTCAGCTACAATAGGGGTGTGTGGATATAGCATAACTGCATCAGCGTCCGTGCCAATTGATACGTTTGACAATTCGAATAGCGGCACATTTACCCTCGCTGGTAAAGAGGTTTATTTGGAAACAAATGCAGCCACTTTTGATGACGCAACCTCTGCCAATACATTGTTGGTAAAAGTTGACGGCGTAGAAAAGTTTAACGGAGTTATCGGCAATGCCACCCTTGCTGAAATGCTTTCTCTTGCCAACCTTCTTACTTTTAACGGCAAAACAGTTACCGTTACGACTGATATTTCCGGGTTGACCTATGCAAATTTGGATACGGCCACAGACAGTACCTACGACAATAATACCATTACTGTTTCTGTTGACGGGGTGGTTGTCTACTCTGGCTTGATTGGTAATTTGACCACTCAGGACGGTGCAAATTTTTTAGCTGCCCTGGGCTCGGTTGATGCTGGAACGATCGTTCAACAAGATGTCCAAAGGACGGCAACAACAGTGACAACGACCATTGTTGCCAACAGGATCTCCTCTGTATTGAAGTCGGCTAAATTTGGCAGAGCTCCAATTAAAAAGGATTCTGGAATTGGAGATCAGTCTGGATTGGGTATTACAGGCATATCATCTGGAGATGAAATGCAAAACAAGGGTGTATGGTTTTCCGGTGGCAATACATGGTTGAGAAGTACTGACACTTTTGCCCCTTATAAAGGCACATTGCAAACTGCTCTTATTGGCGTTGATGGTCAACCACAAGAGAATTTTTTGGTTGGAGTAACTGTTGGTTTAGAAAACACCAATCTGGATACCTCGTTCAACAGCGGTGAATTGGAAATATTTGGCGCAACCTTTACACCATACGTCGGATATAGATTTTTAGATGGAGCTGTAACTTGGGGTGCTCAAGCCGGATATGGCATTTTTTGGAACGATTCAGAACGTACTTCTAATGGGGTTGACATTACTGGCTCTTATAAATCACAACGTCTTATGCTCAACACTGATGTTGATTATTATAAAAACCTGGGCGACTCAAACTGGACGTTTAACGGAACAGTCGGAACCTTGTTAGTCTGGGACTCACGTGATGACTATTCTGAAAGTGATGGAACAACACCAACCAAGAATGACACAGTATTAGGTGAAGCCAAGCTGGGTGCTACCCTCTTTTATACGGTCAACGATAAACTACAAGCGTATGTTGGCGCCACATACCTTTATGATTACTTCATGGATCAAGATTTTGATGTGGCAAACAATGAAGACAAAGATCAGGTAGATGTCAATATTGGCTTTGATTTTGTGAACGAAAAAGATCACACCATTACAATTGATGCTTCGGGATCTTTTGGGCGTGAAGATACAGATGTTTACACCGTCCAAGCTAACTACAGGATGCCTTTCTGATTTGGCAACGATTTCCTGGGCAACTAAACTGGGAGCATTAACGCTATCTCATGATGGTCAAGCTTGGGGCCCCATCACTAAGCCACTGAGTTTATTCATTAATATGCTTGAGCAATAGTATAAGACTAAAAGAGATTTTATAGAGGAGGAGTGGGTTTTGGGATTTGCCTGCTCCTCCTTAGTTTTGGTCAATGATTGGGTGTTTGGTTATCTGCTGGGCGAACTGAGTGGTTTGGAGTTTAGTTTTAAGTGTAACAGCCAGCACTTTTTGCTTGCTCTGTTGTCACCAATCTTGTTATTGAAAGAATCTCTATAATAATAGCCTGTAAAATGTACGCAATAAACTGAGAGCACTGTGAGATCCCACAAAATTCAATAGACCAACTTCTGCCATATCAATTTCTACTGACTAGAAAGTCTGGACCCTGAGAGTTGATAACCGGAGTTTGTGTGCCAGTATCATATTTGAAACTCAAAAATGGCATATATTTTTTCAAAAAGCCGAAAGATTCACTGATAGAAATCTGTTGGTCCCGTGGATTGCGGTCGGCTTTACCTTTCCAGCCCTGCAGCATGGCATAAGTGAATACCCCATGACCGAGTGAGTCGAGCTCTGTGGCTAGTTGGGTGTCGGTTGTCGATGTCGCAATATGTGTACCTGTCGCACGTGACAGCATGGCCATGGAGCGGAGGTTTGTAAACTCTGAGAAAGCCTTGACGGCTGCGCCAGATTTGCAGGCATCAAACAGGAGGACGATCTGGTGAGCTCCTATGCTACTCAAATGTTTGCGAAACCGGCTAGCTGGCACACCCTGCTTTATTATAGATCGTTTGTTCACGGCTTTCAGCTCATGTGGGATAAAAAACCAACTATCATCAATCGTCTCGCCATGTCCTGCAAAATATAAAATAACTGTGTCTTCCGGGGGTATGTCGTGCAGAGCCGTCAGTTCGCGGTTGATTGTACGCCCGGTTGCTTTGTCATTGTATATCTCGTACGTAACAACATTTTTGAACAAACCTCCCTGTGACTTCATGAAGAACTCCATTACCCCCTTGGCATCGGGAATTGCATAGTTCAAGTTTAAATCGCTGATCCCATATTCGTTTATGCCGACCACGAATACGTGTAGCGATGGCTCCCTGGGAGCGTCCGCAGGTTTATAGAATAGCTCCATGCGGGTTGCCTGACCTTCAATTCTGCTTTTGCTCAGCCCAACGGCCTTGAAGACATTCTCTCCATTTACCAACTCCACGCGGTAGTGAGTTTTTTTGATTGTACCATTTTTCCCCTTTTCCGTTCCTACGTCTTCTCCCTTGCCAGGGTCTATAATCTTGTTGTTGTGGTATAAGCGGATTTCGTCTATGCCATCTCCCATATCCTCTGCCTTAACAATAACTTTTACCCGCTTTTTTTTGGTGCTTTTCTTATCATCATATAAAATGTTAACTTTCGGTGGCAGATAGAAGCCTTCAGTGATGTTAGGAGCTGATTTGACTCTGGCGGCACCTTTCACTGTACCGCTATCTTGAGACAATAGCTTGCCCAGCAATGCGGGGCGGTAGTAGTGTTCCATGAAGCCGTCTATGGAAAATATATTGCCATCGCCGGCCCACTGTATTGCATCCAGACGATCCTCAAGATCCCCATCCAAGGTTCCGTCAAACCTGCCGTCTGGGGTGACCACTGCCCAGCCTGAACGCATAGTTACCAATCTTGCCACTTCGGTACGGGAGTCATCATTCCAGATTCTGACGGTATGATCATCGCTGGCTGTTGCCAGAAACCTGCCATTTGGAAAAAAGGTCGCTGATACGATATTTTGTTGATGTCCTGTCAGATCATAAATCTGCTTGCCATTGCTAGATGACCAGATCCGAACCTTTTTATCATTCCCCACTGAGGCGATTCGTTCGCCGTTGGGGCTGAAAACGACATCGTGCACCGTCCCGTTACCATGTCCTGATAAACTTCTGGAGTTGTATCTAGTCTTTTTATGTTTATTTTGCCCTAATGACCGTACGCTAAATATCTTTTTAAGATCCCATACGCGAATTCGCCCGTTATCATGACCAGAAACAATACGAACCCCGCTACGGTCCCAATCTAGGGAAGTTATGGGTCCGTCACGTTCATCTAACTCTTCAAGAAGCTTAGCAGATGCTATGTCCCATATTTTGACACTTCCGTCGCTGCCTCCAGAAGCAATAAACTTACTGTCGAAGGAGATTGCTACATCGGCAACTTTCCCGTTATGTCCAGTGAAAAGCTTGGTTTGCTTACCGGAGGTCAAGTCCCACATCCTGATGGTGCCATCGCTACTGCCGGTTATCATGTATTTGCCTTCTGGGGTTGCCGTGACGGTGGTGATGCGTTTTGAGTGGCCCTTAAATATGCGTACCATCTTGCCATCGACAAGGCTCCATAATCTTGCTCTACCTTTTGAGTCGCCACTCACTAAAAAACCGCTTCTTGACGCGGCGTCTCTAGTTTGTGGGCGACTTTTATAGCCATACAGTTCCCCGTTGATAGGCAAAAACTTGGCCGATGTTACAGTTCCAGAATGGCCATCCATGTTCAGCACTCTCTGACCATTTGTGAGATTCCACAGCTGCAGGGATCTGTTTTTTCCTCCGGTCGTCAACCATTTGCCGTCATCGCTGATGTCTGCAGTAGTCATTCCATCAGAATAGCGTGATTGCACCCTGAATGTCGGCTTGAAAATCTGCCTGGTGTTCATCCTGATGGCTTTGGAAATGTTTCTTGCGCCCATACCTCGGAATGGCCCTGCCATAGTCTCGTCAACAGGAATAGTTGAAAAAAATAGTGCCGTAATCAGGAGCAGCTTTACCAAGTTGATTGATTTCATCTTATAACACTCATTATGTTTTGTGTTGTAAAAGTTTGTCAGCTAATGCCTAACCCGCATCGCTTGCCATGCTTCGGCTGCAACCTTCTCTAAAATCCGCCATGACTTCGTTGCGGGGAAAAATTCATCGGATCAAATACCTACAGCATGCTAACCGGTGAATTTTTCCCCGCGCCTTGCCCTAACGGCTCCTGCTCGGTTTCACCCGGACCCTTGTGAGCGATGCGGTCTAATGCTGAAGTATATATTGTACTGCAGTTTGTTGGAAAATGAAATTTTCCTAGGCAGCTCCTCACAACTCTCAATCCATCAGCGCTAGTGGTAGAAACTATCAATTATGTTCCAATTTCGTGCTGGGGCTGCTGAAAGGTTTGTGACATAATTTTCCAACATCTGTTTAAGGCACGCTTAATTCATCTCTCCCCAAGAAAATGGCGTTGACTCTTGGGTACACGCCTTCCTGTATAGTTCTCTGCACTCAAAGAGTTGGCAATATGGCAGGCATCGTGGAGTGTAAGATATTTTTCAATATCAAGATAGACCGCCACGGTCTTTTCTTGCTGGCTCCATGCACCCCAAAACATCTGTTTTTATGGCATTTTCCGGCAAACCGTGCCCTCTTGCCGATGGTTATAAGTATGGGTACATACTTGTGCAGAAAGTGCTGCGACAACCGACAGCACTTTTTTGATTTTATATTAATTTATATTGACCAGGGTTACACGACGGTTCAGGGTGCGCCCCATTTTAGTATCATTGGTCATAACAGGCTCGGCCTCACCCTTCCCAACTACCTCCAATCTATTCTTTGGCACTCCAGATTTAACTAGTAAATCTCTAACGGCAAGACTGCGTCGTAACGAAAGTTGGTGGTTGTACTGTTCTGAGCCGAGACTGTCTGTGTGTCCTTCTATTCGAATATTCACCTCTGACAACT
This sequence comes from Magnetococcales bacterium, assembly GCA_015232405.1. Taxonomy (GTDB): domain Bacteria; phylum Pseudomonadota; class Magnetococcia; order Magnetococcales; family JADFYX01. Next base: position 5,796 of record JADFZS010000199.1, read on the forward strand.
CTTCCGACATCAGAGAAGTAGCGATCTCCTGAATTTGATGCATGGAGTCTTTGTGAAGCCTGTCTGAGTTGGAATTAAACAGTATATTGAGATCAATGCTGGCTTTTGCGACCAGATCCGCTGGTGGCTCTCCAGCAGCATCACCCGCCTGTTCATCATATAACACAATAGCACGCGAACGTTGCCTGGTATTGTTAGATGCGAGCAGACTCTGAGTGATTTCGTTTGCGGATACCACGCCAGATTGCCGACTATTGACGATAGCTTCCTCCATCTTTTTTCTGTAAACTGACACATATTTTGCGTACGGGCTTTGTTTTCCAGACTTTAACTCTTTTCCCAGTAGCTTCAAAAATAGTTGATAATCCTCAGCTGCCTCTTTGTGGCGTCCTTGGGCGACATGAACATCTCCCAGCCCTGCATAACTGTAGAGTGCCGAATAGTCCTCTTCCTGGATACGATAGTACAACTCCTCCGCACGATCATAATTTCCAGCTTTTTCCTCAACGGCAGCCAATAAATTAATCCCCTTTAGATGGTTTGGGCAAATTTTAAGAAGTTTTTCCAGGTTTGACCTTAGAACATTTTCGGAGTCTACATTACCGGAGCGGTGCATTTGCTCGGCACTTTGAAACATCTTCTGCGCCTCTTGACATCCTGATGCATTCGCCACGGAAGTGGTTGAAATCAGGAGAAATACGACAACCGATGCTCGGCTAAATAAAATTGGTACAGGACGTCCGTAGCGACTTGTAAAAAATTGGCTGATAGTTAACGTAATCATTGATTAAGATTCCTCTTTACAAAATTTTAAGTAAACTTTTTAGCATAATGTGGGAATTCTTTCGACTACATCATACACCATTATTCCAACGTACTCCATGCACGCTGACTATAGCAACCTAAATCTAGTGCATCGCACCCAATAAACCTTTAGATTTTGATGTTTTGGTCAGGATTTTCTCTAGAGTTGCCGTCCATTGGTGTGGTTTTGGATTATCATTGTGGTGTTCCAAATCTTCAACGCTCACCAAAACTGACCCACCTATGCTCACCAAAACTGACCCACCCCTGAAACCAAAGTCCATGATGCTCAATTTCTGACCCACCCTCCTTTTACATCCCATTTTCAAACCAATTCAATTTTTCCCAACAACACCCCACCTTTTATATTTTTTGGGCCGATGGATTTCCCAAGGAGATGATCTTGTTTTGCCTCAGTTGGAATCCGACAATTCCCTCTTTTGGATAAGCTATATATGATGGCTACCAAAAGGAGAATTGGATCATGTCCAGAAAGAAACGGAAAAATTACACATCACAGGAGAAAACCGCTATCCTTCGTGATCATTTGATCAACAAAATGCCGATATCAGATGTTTGCGACAAAACGCATTAAGGCTTTTTGCGGCGCGCAGCCGCCGCAAAAACCTTGTTGGACTTAACGCGGTCTTGAATTATTAGAGATACTATGGAATTTGCAGCAGTGACTTCTGGATCAGGAAGGTGTGACAACATGAACAGGTAGTATCATGCCTCCATTCAGGTAGCTGTGGTATGGATGAAGCATGTTTATTCTGGCGACACCCTCCTTTGAACTCAACTTTCGCAGTTCGCTAACCCTGCAAACAGCCTAAAAATTTCCAAATAAATCAAGGTAAAGCCGGCCCTTTTGTGTTATAATTCTGTTGTCTATTCAGTCATATAACTACAAAAAGGACCAGCTTCATGGATAAGAATACCAGAGAACAGACCGTCTTGCCTACACCTGTGATTGACGAGGTCAAATCTCAATCTTTCGGCG
>JADFZS010000019.1 GCA_015232405.1 Magnetococcales bacterium
ATCACGGTTTTACAGTTTACACTCAAAATGACTCTTACCGCATTTTGATGGATATCTTGTATATAAATGGCGATTTTCAGGGTCATCAGGATATGATGATTTTGTCGGAGATATACAAAAAAACCCTGATGTATCCCTTTGCAACCTGGATTTTTGCTATTTTTGATGAAGTAACGGCAAATTATGTCTGTTTCAGCCTGTTTTTGCTTCTCTATATTTCCGGCATGATTTGGCTTTTGAAAGATAATCTGCGTAGTGTTTTGGGTTTTGCTGTTTTTTTTATAGTATTTATTGGGGGAACACTATTTGGAGAGATCCAATTTTACTCTTTATATCTCTCTCATCATCTACTTAGTTATGGTTTTGTTATTTGGTGTTGGTATGCCTTTATAAAGGGTAGAATAGTTACCGCAGGGTTTTTGTTTAGTCTGGCTTTTGCGGTTCACTCTCCTTCAACTGTACCGTTTGGGTTTATATTTTTAATTCTGCTGCTTTGGTATGGGGATAGCTGGCGAGAGAGATGGTTGCGTCTGGCTAAATTTTCTGCTGCTGCACTGCCTGTTTCAATATATTTTTTATGGCAGGTTATAGGTTCTGAAGGGGGGGTTATGTTCTCTCCTCCCTCCCCGGAGATGGGTGATTTAATCCGCTATCGGGTTCCTGAGTTGGTGGAGCCTTTGTGGGAGTCATTTTACGGCATTATGATGGCGGTATTGTTTATTCTACTGCCTTTTATCTTCAACCAATATCGCAGTTATTTTACCACTCAACAGCTTAGAACAATCAATGCAATTGCAGTTAGTATAACGGTTTATCTTTTAACAATTCATACACTGGTACTATATGTAGATGTTCCCCTGATTTGGCTTTTAACCTATCGGGGTATGGATGTACTGGTGTTGATTCAACTGCAGATACTGTTATCTTTCATACATCGCTATAGCATAAAAGAGAGAAATGGCAGTCTGTTTCTATTTTTTGCTGTGGCGATAATGGTCTCAATATTATTGGTCTCTATTATCGGCTTTGTTGCAAGTTTGGCTCTGTTTGTTTTTGTAACAAAAAAACCCGATTTTTCGATAAACACAAAAGCTTTGCAACTAGCAGCAGCCAGCCTTGTTTTGTTTTATACCGTCGTTAGATTCTACCCCTATTATCAAGAGACAAAATCACCTGTTTTAGCTGTTAAAACAGCATACTGGGAGCTATTGGAATCTTTTCGATTGGAACCAATTTTATTGGGTAAGGAGTTTATGCCCAAGGAGTGGAAGTTATCCAATTTTCCTGGTGATCGCCGAGAAGCCGCGGCTTTTATAAGAGCTTCCAAGACCGATCCCACAGAGTTGATAGCCTCTAGTTGGCGGGATAATTGGTGGGTTATGGGTTATAGAATCATGGCGATGCGGGGTATCTATGTCGATTGGGATGGCTCTGGGGATGTTCGGGCTGTTAGTAATCAATGGATACATGAGTGGTATAGACGCTATGGGATCAACCGAAATTTTTTCTCTTATGATGATAAAAAAGATGTGTCTCAACAAAGGCAGGATTGGATATATACCGGACCGCAAAAAAACCGGGTGGTCTGGTCAGAAAAAAAATATACCCATACAACAGATGAGCAAACTTTTTTGCAGGCGGCCCAAACCCTATATAACGAAAATGTCCGTTGGGTGGTAAACTTGGGACCGTTTATTCGTGATGTAGATTTTTTAAAAGCTGAATTTATTGGTGAAAATGTTTGGGTTTATCGATTGCTAAATCCTGGTGTAACCCTGGATACAAAGCCCAAAAAGCTTGAGTTTATACTACCACCCACCTGGTATAAGGTTAAAAGATGGGAGCCAGATGCTAAAGTGGAGTAGGGAATAATCTTTTTTAGTTGGGGGCGATGACACCATATTTATCAGTAGTAGTTATTTTTTTGTTCCCACCACCGACCATGACATTTTATTAACCCAAACCGAGCTTACGTCACCCAATCCTGCCTGTTTTAGAAGATCTTCGGCCTCTTCTTTGGTGTAGTAGAGGGCGATTTGGGGAATCATATGGTCTAAAACAATATGTTTTAGATGGGTCATGTCGGTTTTACGTAGTATATCGTGATAGGGTAGTTTTCCCCAACCAAGATGCAGCAGGGCGGAAAGGGTGTAGGTTAATATCCAGGCAAATACATTTACCACGCTTAGGGGTAGTCGGCTGAATACTAACTTACGAACCGGGTTGAATATATTGACAATCCAGCCGTTATTTTCTCGTCCGTAAAGCCAGACCAGCACTTTACCGCCGGGTTTTACAGCTTGGACCATCTGCTGTATTGCTTTTTGTGGATGTTCTAAATGGTGGATTACCCCGATGCTAAAGGCGACATCATATTTTTCTTTAAACTCTATTTCATAGGCACTCATGTAGTGGGTATCAACGGCAAAATCTTGGAGGTTTTGTTTTGCTGCTGCCAATGAGCGTTCGTCCACATCAATGGCATCACCCCCTTTGCCACCTTTTTTACAGGCCCAAACACTATTTCGACCCATACCACAACCCACATCCAAAAACAGTGCATCCTGCCATTGTTCTACGGGTAGGGCAGACGACCAACGGTTAAACTGCTCCTCTTGAACTGGGGATAGCTCGGTAAATTTATCCCATGAATAGCCAAAGCGGTCTGGGGAGCCAGTTGCGATATCTGGGGCTGGAGGAGACTCTTTACTTCTTTGTGTCATGTGGCTGCAATCCTTATTTTCACCGTTTTTTTATAGTTGTGGGCTAGAGTGGTGTTGTGCCAGCCAGCTCCAGAGAAAAAGCCTATGATCTGCTTTACTATTTTTATGTTCTTGCCAGCGACTGTCGCAGGGGGTTTTGTTCATACCTGTAGGGACAGATTTTGGTGGTTCTAGAAATCCCTGGCGAAGCCACTGGGCAACGGGAATACCAAAGCCTTTTTTCTTACGGTTTATTATGTTGTCTGGCAGCAAACTCTCCATGGCTTTTTTAAGTATATATTTTCGCTCGCCCCGATGATATTTAAAACGGTGGGGTAGTTGTTGGGCAAAGGCCACAAGATCATTATCTAAAAATGGCGAACGAACTTCAAGAGAGGCCATCATGGAGGCTCGATCCACTTTGGTTAGTATATTATCTTGTAGATAAATATTGGTAAAGTATTCCAGTGTTTTATCAACTGGATGGCTAACTTTTGAGCTGTTCCAAAGGTCGATGGTTTCGCTATATAGCTCTTCGATGGCTATTGGTTCATGAAATAGATCGTTGATATCGGTTGGGGATAGTGGTCCCATCCAGACCGGGTTCCAATATTCCTGGCTGTGGGATAGACCTAATAATGCACGGCGTATTTTAAAGTCCAAGCTCATATTGTTGTTGGAGAGGGGGAGTAGGTCGGCAAGGGTGCAAAAACCGCGATGGATAAAGTTTGGTATTGTATTTTTATATATCTTTGCTGGGGTAAGGGCGGAGAAGGGGTCATATCCGGCAAACAGTTCATCTCCGCCATCGCCTCCTAGGGCGACGGTTACATATTTTTTGGCAAAAAGGCTTAATCGCCATGTTGGTAGAATGGATGGATCGCTGATTGGCTCGCCCATTTTACCGAGAACCTCTGGTATCCACTGTTTGGCTTGATCTATACCGAGTATCTCCTCTTTGTGTTGGCAGCCGATATGTTCTGCCATCTGTCGAGCGTAGCTGGATTCATCGTATGACGATTCGTTAAAACCGATGGCGAAGGTTTTTATGGTGTTGTTTGGTTTTTTTTGCGCTAATAGGGCCAATATGGTACTTGAGTCCAGGCCACCACTGAGAAATATCCCAAGAGGCACATCACTTATCAATCTTCTTTGGATGGATTCTGATAGAAGGTGGCGCAGCTCTTCTGCGATATCCTCTTCGTTACGCTCCAGCCATTTTGGGTTGGGATTAAGTTTAAACTGCCAATATTTATATTTTTTTATTTGAAAGCTATCCAAGTCAAAGGTCATAGCCCAACCACCGGGCAGTTTATAGCTATCTTTGTATATGGCGTTGGGTGCGGGTATAAAGCCGTAGGCGAAATATTTTTTTAGCACCAGATTATCAATTTCAGGTTGAAACTCTGGGTGATGGGTAAGGGCTTGTAGTTCTGAGCTAAAGGCGAAAAAACCGGGACGTATGGTATAATAAAACGGTTTTTTGCCAAACCTATCCCGTGCACAGAACATTTTTTTGCGTTTTTTATCGTAGATAACAAAGGCAAACATACCGTTTAGGCGTATAGGTAGCTCTTCTCCCCACTCCATGTAGGCGTATAGCAGTGTTTCGGTATCTGAATGGCTGCTGGTAAAACGGTGACCGCGGTTTTTTAGCTCTTCTCTAAGCTCCATATGGTTGTATATTTCACCGTTGAAGACAATTCCCAGGTTGCCTTCGTGGTTCCACATGGGTTGAGCACCCCCGGCTATATCGATGATTGACAGTCTTCTATGACCGAGAAAAACCTTGGCTTGTTGATCGACAAACACCCCGTGATCGTCGGGACCACGATGGGTGAGGGAGTGGTTCATTTTTTGAAGGTCACTCTTTTGTCCATTTCCGACAAAGCCAACAATTCCACACATTAAATGTCGCCTTTAGGTTGGCTCGTCAATATTTAGAGTTTCTCTTACGGTATATATATTGAGACGTTGGGATTCGTAGTAGGTTCGGACGACCATTTCTGCCACCAACCCTAATAGAATGGCAACAATACCCACCATAAAGGACATTACTGCTGCCAGGGGCATGGGGGTACTGATAAACGATATATTGTGGAATATTCTTAAGTATACAGCCAGTGTACCGCTTAATAGGGATACCAGGAGAAAAAACAGGCCAAAGCTACCAAACAGATATATGGGCTTGGTGAAATAGTTCTCCATAAACCATACTACTATAAGGTCGAGGATGACTTTAAAAATACGGTTTAGCCCATATTTGGATATACCGTGAATACGTGGGTTGTGGGAGACGGGAATTTCTGTAACTTGTGCACCCTGCCATTTGGCGTATATGGGAATAAAACGGTGCATTTCGCCGTATAGTCGCACCCCTTTAATTACGTCTCGGCGGTATACTTTAAGTGTGCAGCCGTAGTCGTGAAGAACCAGCCCGGAGATTTTGGAGATAATTTTATTGGCTATCATGCTGGGTATGGTTCGGGTGATGGTTTTATCCTGGCGATCTTTTCGCCAGCCGGAGACGACATCGAAGCCTTCATCTAGTTTTTGCAAAAGCCGGGGGATATCTTTGGGGTCGTTTTGCAGGTCGGCATCCATGGGAATTAAAATCTCCCCTTGGGCTTTTTCGATACCAGCCATGAGTGCTGCGGTTTGTCCATAGTTACGCAGAAAATTAACCACCTTGAAATTCTTATTACTTTTAGCTATTTGCGCTAGTTTTTCCCTTGAGCCATCGGTACTTCCGTCATCAACCAGAATTATCTCATAGGGTTTGTTTTGTTCTTCCAACACTGTTATCAGGGCTTGATGGAGGGGGTCAAGGTTATCTACCTCGTTATAAACAGGGATAATTACTGACAAAACGATGGGGGATCTGCTCACTTTTACTCTCCGGTGGTTCAGTAATAAGCTGATAATTATAACAGTTTGTTTTTTCTAGGGTATTTTTTAGATATTTCACATAAAAAATCAACTTGTAGACATTATCACAACTCTCTTGGTAATTCAAACAGACCTTGGTGGGGTGGTAAGGGGGGGGTGGTGAAATAAAAACTATTATCCTAGAAACGGCGGTTGGCGGTGCGTACATGGCGTAACATATTGGTTTAGCTGGTGTAACAGAGCAAATCGAAGTCACCTTGTTGGTGATGAGACTTTGCTCTGTTATGCCAGATGAATCAATAGGTTGCGTCAGGTGCGTGCTGACAACTGCTGTTTCTAGGATTATGGGGGATTGGGGGAGATTATCTCCCCCAATGGGGGTGTGGGGGCAAAGCCCCCATAAATAAAAAAGGGCTCAGCCCAAAGAAAAAAAAATTTAAATTCCGCATACTTTCATGGGGCTTTGCCCCAAACCCCACTGGGAAGGGACCAGCCCCTTCCCAGACCCATCCCATTAAATTATTGGGGCTACGCCCCTTTTTTTTATTTTTTGGCTACGCCCTTAACTATTATTTATTGGGGCTTTGCCCCAAACCCCACTGGGAAGGGACACAGCCCCTTCCCAGACCCATCCCACTAAATTTTTTTAACTACTACCACATCCTAGGTACTGGTACATTTATTGCCACCAGTTTAAAAAAATATCAGCATATAAAATTATCAATATCCGAGTTATACTATAATCTAAATATTGCAAAAAATGTTTTGCCTCTATTAATTTTTTCTATTTTTGCGAACAGTTGATGACAACTTCCAAAAAGAAAATTATCTCCGATAAACCCATAGCTTTAGAAATACTAAAGCAAGAACGAGCACGCCGAAAAGTCAAACATTTGGTCGGTCCCAACAAAAATACCCAAAATATCAACCATAAATACCCAAAAGCCGCTCTCGTTCGTCCTCCCATTGTTGCCGTTCAAAGAGCTATAAATAACGAAGCTGTGCCCGCTGTCGGTCTGGCATACGTACTGGCCTTCGCCAAAAGTCGAGGCTACGATGTCAAATTAATCGATGCCATCGCATCAAAATTAAATAACATTTGGCCCGTAAACGACTTTCCCGGCTATATATGCAAAGGTATGACCTTCGACGAAATAATCGACGAAATCAAACCCGATACCAACGTTATCGGGTTTTCCATAATGTTCTCCGGGGAATGGCCCGTCCACCGAAAATTAATAAAAATGGTGCGAGATAAATTTCCCAACGCTCTACTCATAGCAGGTGGCGAACATATAACCGCATTAAGCGAATTCTCCCTAAAAGATTGCCCACAACTCGATATGGTCGTACATGGCGAAGGAGAGATGACCTTCGTGGATATTCTAGATCGAATAAGACTCGGTAAGGATATCCAACAGGTAGAAGGGGTGGCATATCTCGATAATGAGGGTGTCTATACATGTAGTAATAGCCTACCCAGAATTCGTGATATCGATAACCTACCCTGGCCCCACTGGCCCGATGGATATCTTGCTAATTTCTGGAATGCTGGTAAATCCTACGGTATTCAAAGCTATCGCGATATGCCCATGATGGCCTCACGAGGCTGCCCGTTTCGTTGTACCTTTTGTTCTAACAGCCAAATGTGGACCACAAGATATATACTTCGTGATGTCGAAGATGTAATTGCAGAAATCAAGCATTGGATAGCTAAATATCAAGTTACCGCAATACAGTTTTACGACCTAACCGCCATAACCAAAAAAACCTGGGCCATGGAGTTCTGCCGCCGACTAAAAGAGGAAGATTTAAATATCAACTGGTCTTTACCTTCTGGCACAAGAAGTGAGATTTTAGATTTCGAGACGCTATCTAACTTTAAAGAAACTGGTTGTAACTATCTGGTTTATGCCCCTGAGACTGGTTCTAAAAGAACATTACAAACCATTAAAAAACGAGTTGATCTTAAAAACATGGACGACTCGATAAGGGCAGCAAAAAAGGCTGGCTTGGTTATTAGAACAAATCTAATTATCGGCTTTCCTGACGAAACCCGGATTGATGTATTTCATACGGTGGTTTATGGCCTAAAGCTAGCTTTTTGGGGTGCGGACGAAGTTAGCATCAACATTTTCTCCCCTTATCCTGGCACTGAGATATTTAGTGAATTGGTTAAGCAGAAAAAACTAAAGGTAGATGACGGTTATTTAATGGGTTTGACATCTTTAAACAGCGATTATACAGCGTTTAATCCCATTACGTGTAACAACAACATGTCGGCGTTTGAGATGGCCTGTTATCGGCTTGGTTTTATGATGACCAACTATATTTTGGGTTATATATTCTATCCGGGTCGTATATTTAGGACGATAAGAAATATTTTTTCCGATCATCATGCTGCGACGGTGTTAGAGCATAGGTTGAAGGATGCGATAGCAAGGTGGAAGAAAAAAAATTAATGTGGGTCCAGGGAAATCATTTCCCTGGTGGGTTTGGGCAAAGCCCAAGGTTTAAGCCTGTGCCGTAAAGCCGGATTTAAAAAGGCTTTTTTTCGCAGAAAAAAAGTCCCGGCGAGCCTCTAAATCCCACCAGGGGAAAAAACCGTCTTCATGGTTTTTTCCCCTGCTGGGAAGCTATTTGCGTAACATGGGTTAAAACAAATCAACAAGCCAATTCAAAAAACAACTGCTCCACCTCCCCATCCCGACGATGATAACCAGTTTGATCAACCAAATCCCGAGCCTTACGCAAATGTTCCCCAGCAACCTTTTTATCACCACCATCAGCCAAAGCCAAACGGGCCGACTCCAGATGGTAGTCAGTCAAAAACAGCAAGCTATTACCCCGCTGGCAAATATCAAAAGTCTCAGCAAGATCCTTTCTAGCAGCAACAAAACTCCCCATATCCCGCCACAAAGCAGCACGAGCCAAAAGGCCACGGGGTAATTCATCAAGAGCATTAGCTTGCCTAAGTTTTTTCACTGCTGCATTTAGCCATTTATCTGCGTGAGAAAAATCCTGACTCTTATTGCTAAGTGACATTTGATGATAGGCTCGACCCAAGGATAGTTTGTCTAAAGCGATAGACAATAAATCTTCTGTATCAGTAACCCATTCAAGAGTCTGTTCAGCTCGCTCTAAAACCTCTTCATACTCTCCCTTCTGCAATAGCAGATCACAATATTGATATCCCCAAACTGAATAGAGAAAACGGTAATCATGCTGGACCTCTTTTTGCCTAGACTCACCAGCCTGAAAAAGTTCTTCAGCCATTTCAAGTTGACCACTCTGGTGTAAAACATCGCCATGTTTAGCTGTAAAAGCTGCCAGCCAGAAGGATTCATCAACCTTTTTAATAAAGTCGATGGCCTCTTTAGCCCACCGTAAAGCTTCTTCCACCTCACCCTGATTTAAATAAAAATCTGATAAATTGATAGCAATACTAGCAGCATTTTTCCATTCCTCATTAGCAGTATACAGAGCTAAACCAGCCTTAAAAGGTTCTACCACCTCAGAAAAACGTCCTAAAGCTCGTAAACGAAAGGCTGCAGAACTAAATAGGAACGCCTTCCAGTCGTCACTTATCTCCCCATCTATCTCCTGCCACGGTTTTTTAAAAAAATTAGCCAATGCCCCAAGGTCAGAACCATAGGCTCCTAATATACTACCGCAATAGTCAGTCTTTCCATCCCGTGCAATCCTACTATAATAAACCTCATCCAAAGCCTCCTCATGTCTCCCAGCCCGACAACAATGGGCTACAGCAGCAAAAAGAGGCTCCATTTCCTCCAAGGTATCAGGCTGGTGAGGAGCAAGGTTTTTATAATACTCATAAAGCCGATTGTGGGCCTCCTGCCAGGCTTTTGGCTGCTGCTTTTGTAAAATCTCACCAAAATGCTCCCGTATTAGGGGGTGGCAATCGAGAACAGATCTATTTTCACCCTGTACAGGAGCCAAAAGGCGCATTTTACGCAGATGTTCAACGGTAAAGGCCCATTGTGTATCATCAATTTGTTCAGTATTGGAATTCAATATCCTGAATTTTCTAAGAATATTAATAACAAAAGCCCACTTAGACTGACCAAGTTGGCTAATATTTCCAGTTAATCCAGCAATCGCAGGTGCAGCTCGCAAAACAGCCATGGCCCCTTTGGGCACAGGCCGATCAAAAAGCCCCATAAGTTTAAGAATTTCCAAAGCTGCCGGATTATCCACTTGCAACCATTTAATATAGGAGTCCATCACCCGTCGGGCATGACCGCCTTTTCCTGGTTCCTCCCTTAAATCTGCAATTAAATCTCGTCTGCGAACATCACCTTCGTGAACTATTTGCAAATATTCCCCAAGCAGGGTAAGGGCCAGAGCGTGACCAGCAAACTCCGTTACCGCCTTTTCCATCTCTTGGGCAGCACCATCTACCTTAAAAGATTTAAGAAGCTCCACCCCAGCAGCAACTGACAGCTCTTCCAGATCGATTCGTTGCAGAGGACCACCCTCAAATTGATCCAGATCGGTAATTGCCCAACGGGTGGTTATAAGACACAAGCCGTTCATCCGCCGGACCAGCTCTTTTAGTAGGGTAGCCATCCCCCCATCACGCAGCCCCCCTCCCATTGCTCCGGGTGTAAACTGCAAAGGTTCCATACCATCTAAAATCAAGAGGGTTTTTTGTTTTTCACACTTATTTGCCAACATCATGGCCCGGTCATGTCCATTGTTAGGCTGTTCCTCTTTGGGAACTCCGAACCAATCTAAAATTGAAGCAAAAAAATGATCAGAAGATGCCTGTCTATCCTCTTTTGTACCCTGGCTATAAAAAGACCAACCATAAACCCTTTTTGCCCAAGAATAGTTAACTCTGTCCTGCAAACCAAGCCAGCGATTAACCAAAGCCGACTTACCGACCCCACCCCAAGCAACCAAGGAAAAAAGCCTGATATCGGGGTTTTCCCAGGCATCAGATAGCTTTTTAAGTTCGTTATCACGACCAAAGAGATCTTTACTTGTGTTTGGTAGATGGCTTAGGGAGATTATTGGTTTTTTGTTTTGGTTTGACTTGTTTTTGGGTTTACAAAAATCCAGTAACTGCGTGTATGCTTTGTTTGTTTCTTGAGAATAGTCTATGTATTTAAATAGCTCTAAAGTCTCAGGTAATGTGCAGTCATCCAGTTTAAGACAGACAAAACGTCTTTGACTGTTGGAGGGGTTGCGAAACATAACTGTGTTTCGCTCAAATTCAGGCCACTCATGTTTTAGAAAATTGTCCGACATTATAAATGCAACTTTATGGGATTTTTTCAAACCTTTTTCAATTTCTAAAAAGATATTATCCGCAGGTTGAATATCCCACTCATCAAACCAAACCTTCACCCCATCTTTGTCAAGACGTTCTGCTAGTGGTCGAACAACAGACTTATCCTTACTGCTATGGCTCAAAAAGAGATCATATTCATATTTTGTATCAGACATAGTAAAAAAAAATCCCCAAAGAGACTATAATCACAACATATATATAAAAACATACTATACAACAGACAAAGAGATAAAACATTAAGCAAAAACAGTGAGCAGCAGATTTGTTTTACTTGGTTGGATTTTCTTAATAGTTGTAAAGATTTCGCCAGAGAGGTAAAATCTTGGTTTGATGTGGCATATTTAACCGTAGGCCAGAAGGCAAAAAGCCGTCCCATTTATGACTAAGCCAGTTTAATAATAAGCTGGATAAATTTGCCACAAAATTTTAGGAGCGAGCAAGCTCGTTCCTACAGGGTTTTTTTTAAATCAGGTTGTTAAAGAGTATTGAAGATGGCCATAAAGCGGATTAAAGAGGTTGTTCCGGGCATGGTTTTAAATGCGGCGGTTCATGATAAGAGTGGACGGCTGTTGTTGGGTAAGGGTGTTACCATTTCCCAAAAGCATATGATGGTTTTTATGACCTGGGGTGTAAGTGAGGTTGATGCTGACCTTCCTGAGACAGATAGCGGAGGGGCCGAGGCAGCAAAAGGTGATAAGGCTGAGAGTAAAACCAAGATACCACCCAAGGTAGAGGAGCTGTTCAGCCATGTGGATAGGAGCCATCCTTTGATGGAGGAGCTGTTTTTATATTGTTGCCAAAACCCACCAAGGGAGGGTAGATAGCCATGGCAATTAATATGGATAAGCTCATTAGCGATACCAAGGAGATCGGCTCTTTTCCGGCAATTGTCCACCGGATAAATATCGCCATTGAAGATCCCAAAAGCTCTTTAGATGGTATTGGTGCTATTATCAATGAAGATCCTGGGTTGTCGGCGAGGTTGATGAAGATCGCCAATAGCTCTTTTTATAGTTTTCCTTTTTCTGTGGATACCATCACCAGAGCTTTGACCGTTGTTGGTACCAAGCAGCTAAAAGATCTGGTTGTTGCTACCTATGTTGTTGATCTTTTTGCCAATGTGCCCAAGGATTTAATAGATATTAAATCTTTTTGGTATCACAGCATAGCTTGTGGTGTTATGTCTCGTGCCATCGCCACCTCCATTCGTACCACCAACATAGAACGCTATTATCTGTGTGGTTTGCTCCACGATATCGGTCATATCATTCTTTTTGTTCAGCTGCCGGAACTTGCAACACAATTTTTAAAAGATGGTAAAGCAGGTAAAATTTTGATCCACGATGCCGAAACCAAAGAGCTTGGTTTCAACCATGCCGATTTGGGGGGTAAGTTGATGGAAAAATGGAAACTACCTCCCGATATCTATGTTCCCATTAGCAACCATCATGCACCGGGACGTTCCAAAGATTATTATCTGGAGACGGCGATTTTACACATTGCCGAAATTCTAGCTATCTCACTTCTGGGTGACATTGGAATTGAGAGTCGTCTACCCCAGGTGGATGATGCCGCCTGGAAAAAGATCAACCTACCCCAAAGTGCCATACCCAACCTGATGGACCATGCCAAGGCGCAGTTTAACGATGCCATCAAACTGTTTTTTGAGAAATAGACATGGGTGATAAAAAACTTCAGGAGCGCATAGATTTTCTGGAGATGGTCAACCGTCAGCACCAGTTTGCCCTGGACCTTGCCGCAGACATGGTGCAGCTACACGGTAAAACCAGTTATACCCGTGATCCTGTTATAGTTTTACAAGAGGCCAATAAATTTATCGGTCGCCTGTTTGTCAACTTCACCGCCTCGGCTTTTACAATTGTTGATGAAGAGGACTCCACCTTCAAGCTGGCATTGTGTGATCCAGAATCTAAAACCAAGGCCATGGATGATCTGCTAATGGAGCTTATCTTTAGCAGTGAATTTGCCTGGGCTTTAAATCAAAATCGCGCGGTTGTGGTGGCAGATAAATGGCAGGGTCACTCTGTGGTTATGCATTTGCTATCTACCCACCACCGTGTACGGGGTATGTTTATCGGTATTTTAGATAAAATAAATCCCACCCTCTCCAGTGCCAACATGAATCTGCTCTCCATAATATTTAGAAATACCGCCTATGCCTTAGAGAGTGCAGAGCTTTACCGTATGCTTGATTATAACCTGGAGGATCGTAACCAGCTGCTTTTCAATGAGCGAAAAAATGCCCTGGTCAACAGCCAGCGACATATGGAGTCACGGGATACCATTACCGATCTGCTGCATCTCTCTTTAAAGAGTATGGAGCTTAACAAGATCATGGAGATGGCACTAAATCTACTTTTATCTGTCTCCTGGATGCCCGACAAAAAAAACGGGGCAATATTTTTAAAGGTCTGGGGGGAGGATAGATTACAGCTCATCACCCAGGAGGGGTTTAGCAAAAGCACTATTGATAAATGTTCCACGGTTGTCATGGGTAGTTGTTTGTGTGGAAAGTCGGCTGCAGATATGCAATTTTTGTTTGTTGCCAATGGAGATAAAAAACAGAACATTGCTTGTGAAAAAGCTAACCGTGGTCACTATGTTGTGCCGATTATTGCCGAGGATAAATTATTGGGTGTAGTTAAGTTATCCCAGGCGGAATCCCATGAGCAAAGCCCGGAGGAGAAAACTTTTTTAACCACCTTTGCCACCACACTAGCAGGAATTATCGAAAGAAGCCGGGTGGAGAAGGAGAGGGCAGAGACAGAGCTGGCTAACAAGGCAAAAAGTGACTTTTTAGCCAATATGAGCCACGAAATCCGCACCCCCATGAATGCCGTTATCGGCTTAACCGAGCTGGCCCTTGGCTGCAACCTAGAGCAGAAGGTGCGAGTCTATCTCAACAATATCAACAACGCCTCCAACTCTTTGTTGCGTATTATCAATGATATACTGGATTTTTCTAAAATTGATGCAGGTAAGCTGGAGATGGAGCCGGTAAAATTCCGCATCTGTGATATATTCGATAATTTAAAAAATCTCTTTCGTTATCAAGCCTCTGCGGCTGGTATAAAGTTTGTTTTAAAACCCTCCAAAGAGTGCCAATATCTATTGCTGGGTGATTCACTGCGTATTGAGCAGATATTGATCAACCTTGTCTCCAACGCAATTAAATTTACCAATAAGGGCAAGGTGAGTGTTGAGGTTGCTTCTGTAGCTGGCGAGGAGGTTGACAGCCCTTTTATAAACCTTAAATTTTTGGTGAGAGATAGCGGCATAGGCATGACCAAAGAGGAGGCAGCAAAGTTGTTTCAGCCGTTTGTTCAGGCCGATGGCTCCACAACCCGAAATTATGGTGGTACCGGCTTGGGTTTAACCATCTGTAAAAGGTTGGTCAATTTGATGGGGGGAGAGATTTGGCTGGATAGTGAACCGGGAGAGGGGAGTGTATTTGGCTTTACCATTAAACTAGAGCTACTTGAAAAAGAGAAGATAGAGGTACAAACCAGCCAGTTTAAAGAGCAGATAAAAGGTCTGCCGGATTTAACTGGCATAATGCAGCAGATAGGTGGATCACATATTTTATTGGTGGAGGACAACTCCATAAACCAGTTGGTTGCAACGGAAATTCTAGAACCCGTGGGTCTGCATATCGATATTGCCAACAACGGTGTCGAGGCTTTAAAAATGGTAAAAGAGTCTTCCTATGATCTGGTGCTTATGGATATCCAGATGCCGTTGATGGATGGTCACACAGCAGCAAAAAAAATACGTGCCATAAAGGGGCTTAAAAAGCTGCCTATTATAGCCATGACCGCTCATGCCAGAGCCATAGACAGGGAAAAAAGCCTGGCAGCTGGTATGAACGAACATATCTCCAAGCCCATTAAACAAAAAACCCTGTTTGCCACTCTAGTTAGATGGCTTGGCAAGGGGGGGGAATCCACATCCAACAAAAATCCTGTGGATACAGCACATGAAAATCCAGCAGCTTTATCCCAACTGGCAACCGCCAAATCTAGAGATATAGCAAAAAAACTTGCTGACGATCCTATCCCAGAGTTTATGTATGATCTTCCGGGGTTGGATTTAGAGTCAGCCCTGGCGCGCTTGAACTATAACCATAAGCTGTTTAGATCGATATTGCTGGAGTTTCAAAGAAATTTTGCCTCAGCTCCCCAAGAGATAACCAAGCTTCTTGCTGGCAAACGTACAGGAGACCGCCAGGAGGCCCAGGGTATAATCCACTCTGTAAAGGGTATGGCGGGAAACATATCTGCCAACGATCTCTATACCGTAGCGGCAGCTCTGGAGATAGCCATTGAGGAGGAACGTGTTGATGATTGGCCCCAGCTATTGCAACAGTTCAAGGTTGTTCTCGGTCAGATAGTGGACATCAGTCTAAGGGAGGAGTCAACCGCAATTCCCCCAGGACCGATAAATCGTCAAGCTGTTGCCATAATCATAAAAGAGTTAACCCAGCTACTTTTGGATACAGATTCCGAAGCACAGGAGTCTTTTGATACCCTAAAGCCACTTTTAGCTGGAGCAGAACCCCCGGTAATTCAAGAGCTATCTCGTCTGGAAGAGTATCTGGATATCTTCGATTTTAAACACTCCCAAGACTCTCTAAACCGGGTAATAGAGCTGCTAGGTATGTCCGTTGACGAGGTGCATTCATGAAATCAGCAGATAATAAACCGATAATTTTGGTGGTTGATGATGTTCCCGGTAATATCAAAACCATAAAGGCGATACTTTCAGCAAAATATCGTCTATTGGTCGCAACAAACGGTCCCGATGCCATCACAACAGCCAGCAGTAAACATGTGGATCTCATTCTTTTGGATGTTGTCATGCCCGAAATGGATGGCTTTGAGGTGTGTAAACGTTTGAAAGCAGATGAAAAAACACAAGATATCCCAGTTATTTTTATCACCGCCAAACAGGATGAGGTGGATGAAGCCATGGGTTTTGAGTTGGGAGCGGTAGATTATATCACCAAACCCATCAGCCCCCCCATTATTGAGGCGAGAATTTTAACCCAAATTAAAATTTTAAACCTAAATCGCAGCCTTGAGCAGTCCAACCTCTTTATCCGCAAAACTTTTGGTCGTTATATGTCCGATGAGCTTGTGGATAATATTCTTGATACTCCAGACGGTTTGGCTTTTGTTGGTGAAAGAAAAAAAGTAACGGTAATGATGAGTGATCTTCGGGGTTTTACCGCCATAGGAGAGCGCATGGTTCCCGAAGACGCAATCTCCATGCTCAATATGTATCTGGAGGCCATGACCGAGATTATACTTAAATATAAAGGGACGATAATAGAGTTTCTTGGTGATGGTATTCTGGTGATATTTGGTACTCCCATTACCAGAGAAGATGACAGCATAAGAGCGGTCGCTTGTGCTTTGGAGATGCAGCAAGCCATGGAGGATGTAAATACCAACAATAAAAAAGCCGGATATCCTGAGGCGGTAATGGGGGTTGGTATCTACAGCGGACAGGTTATTGCAGGTAATATTGGCTCACGCTTAAGAAGTAAATATGGTGTAGTCGGCAGGGCCATCAATCTGGCCTCCAGGTTGGAGTCTTTCACCGTTGGCGGCGAAATTTTAATCGCTGGCAGCACTGTAGAGGAGTGTGGTGATATTCTGCGGATTGATGAGCAGTGGATCTCAAAGATAAAAGGAGTATCTCATCCCATAACAATCTGTCAGGTGGGTGGTATAGGCCACCCCTACAATATACAACTGGCAAAACCCAAAAAAGAGGAGCTAAAACCCCTGGTTCACGGTTTGCAGGTATTAATAACTATTTTAGAGGGCAAACGGGCCGATAGAAAACCACAAAAAGGAACAATAACCAAGATGGCCCCACCCATAGCAATAATTAACACCGACCTAAAAACCAGAAGACTAACCAACATACAAATAGAGCTGGTGGACCACGATGGCGAGTCCATAACCGACCAGCTTTACGGCAAGGTAATAGAAACAGACAACCCCCCCGGCAACCTAAAAGTACAGTTCACCTCATCCCCCCCCGAAGCCGAAGAGACCTTTAGAAGAACAATAAAGCCCCATTAAAGCAGATAAAACAATTATGAGGGGCATAAGGAGGCTACCTCACCAAAGTGGCGGTTTGGGGGCAATAATTAAGCTCACTTATTTTCCCTCCCAGGTAGCCAATACCTCAGCTGGTAGAGGGGCAGAAAAGCAATCATCTACATACCCAGTACCCTTTAAAGAACCAAAAACCCGCTCCTTGGATATGGAAGCCAACGGTATCAATTTGACCAAAGGTTTCTCTCCTCTGGCTATGATAACCTCTTCTCCCGATAAGGATTGATGAATAAGACGAGAAAGATGTTTTTTAGCTTCACGGATACTATACCGGGTCATAACAATAACCTCCAACATCAGACCAACCCAACTTAAGCCTAGGCAAAATATTTTCAACAGCATTTTAAGGCCGAACCAATTTTTAAGGTAAGGTTAAGCCCTTAACCTTACCTTACAGGTTTTCTAAGGTAAGGTTGAGTGCTTAAAGTTACCTTATGAATAGATTAAAATAACATTGAAATATATAAACTCTCCATCTCTGTTGACCAGCCAAGAATTTGCCCAAGGCAATCCAGCCCTAATCTGATTGGGTTACAGATATATTGGGCAGTGGTATGCCCAAGTTTTGGCAATGTTTTATTGTTTTAGCAATCAAAAGCCAGATTTTTACAACTTTTACCTGTTAACTAACAATGGATAACTTTAAGATGATTTAACCATAAACAATAGGAGATTATGTACTAGTTCAATATTGCCTCTAGAATTATCTATAATTTTACCTTTAAATGTTACTTCAACAAGATTGCTTTATACATATCGGTTTAAAAAAGTTTGTTACAAATACTAGAGGTGACAGAAAATGGGTGAGCCTAATGTTGAAGAAGCCGAAAAGAGAATTAAAAAAGCTATAGATAAACAAGCAGTTGAACTGGATTTGGCAAGGTTTAACCTTACGTCATTGCCAGTTTCAGTGCGTAAGCTTGGGCAACTGCAAGAACTTGATCTGGATGGCAACAATCTTACTGAGCTACCCCATTGGCTGGTTGAGCTTGAACAATTGCACACCCTATATCTGCTAGATAATAAATTAACTTATGTACCAGAATTCATAAAACAATTTAAACATCTGCGAGATCTGGATCTAGGTGGAAATCAAATATACCCTCTCCCAGAATGGTTGGGAGAGCTGAAACAGTTAACTTCACTTCATTTAAGTAATTGCAAATTGACAGAAGTACCTGATTGGTTGGCGCAATTGAAAAATTTGGAGAATCTCAGCCTTGCAAACAACCAATTAAAAGCATTACCAAAATGGTTTTCTAAACTTGTTGATTTGGGATTTCTACATTTAAGTTCAAACCAATTTGTCACACTGCCAATTGAGCTAACTAAGCTTGCTAAGTTAGAAATTCTTTATCTTTCAAATAACGAAATAAGATCACTACCAAAAGAGTTGGCCCAGCTAGAAAGCTTAAAAGATGTTGATTTAAATAATAACCCCCTCACTCCTGGTCTTAAAGCTGCCTATAAGCAGGGGATTGATGCCCTAAAAGAGTATTTACAGGCCAACGATGATGGGCAGGTTGTGCTCAATGAGGCCAAGCTTATTTTGGTTGGTGATGGGGAGGTGGGAAAAACCAGTCTTTTAGGGGCTATGCGGAGGGATGATTGGGTTGAAAACCGTGAAACCACCCATGGTGTTGAGGTAACTATTAAACCTTTGGAGATTGAACACTCTGGCAGTGGTAATAAAATTCTTTTTAATTGCTGGGACTTTGGTGGGCAGGATGTCTATAAACCCACCCACCAGCTATTTTTTACCGCACCAGGGGTTTATTTGGCAGTTTGGGAGCCAAGAAGGGGGAGTGAAAGTTTAAAAAGTTGGATAAAAATAATCAAACACCGGGCTTTTGATGAAAACCGACCTGATGAACGACCAAGGGTTATAATTGTTGCCACCCACGGCGGGCCAAATGAACGCCAGGACCATATTGATGAGCAAAAATTTATTGATGAGTTTCCCACCTTGATAAGTGGTTTTTACCATGTGGATAGTAAATCTGAAGATGGCCTTGAAAAACTTGAAAAAGCTATTGCAGATAACGCAGCAGATATACCCCAACTATTTGAAAAAGTGCCTAAAAGCTGGAAAAATATCTTGAACGCTGTGCGTAAACGCAGTAAAAAAGATCCGTATATAACCTATGACGAATTTAGAGCTTTATGCCGAAGGCAAAAAGTAACAAATGAACGGGCAGATCTATATACTGTTATACTAAACTCCCTCGGTCATTTAATCCACTATAAGGATGATCCCATACTTAAAGATTTGGTTATTTTAAAGCCGGAATGGTTGAGTAAGGCAGTTAGTTTTGTGTTGGAGGATGGGCAGGTTAAAGAGCAGCATGGCTTAATTGAGCATAAACGGCTAAAAGATATCTGGCATAATCCTGTTAAAGATGAAAATGACCGCTATCCAGAAACAATGTATCCGGTTTTTCTGCAATTGATGGAAAAATTTGATATATCCTATCCTTTGGCCCAAATAGATGGTGATAACAATGAGATAAGCTTGATTACCCAATTGATACCCGGTGGGCGACCAGTGGGCTGGCAAAAAGAGTGGCAGCTAAATAGCGGAGACAAAGAGAGTAAACGAGTATACCGGGTGTTTGAGGCAAAAACCGGTAGAACAGCTGAGGCAGAGGGGGTTATGAGCCGTTTGATTGCCCGTTTACATAGATTTTCACTGGGTAAACAGGACTATAAAAAAAGCTGCCACTGGAAAAATGGGATGATACTTGAAAATGGTATCCATGGTCGGGCTTTGGTTGAGGAGATTAACAGCGATATCCACATAACTGTACGGGCTGCTTATCCAGAATATTTTCTCAACCATATCTGTTATGAAATAGATAGCCTTTTTGCTTCATTTTGGTTGGGGCTGGATGCCAGCCTGTCTATACCTTGCCAACAAGATGGCTGTGCTGGGGTTTTAAAATGGCAGAAGATAATAAATGATAAAAAAGAGGGGTTGCCCAAAACCAGTTGCAACGCATGTGAAACATATTATGAAATTGACACCATTATCTCCTCAATAGCTCCCAAGCAAAAACAACAAGATGATAATGCAAAAATTTTAAAAGAGCTTAAAAAACTAAGCAAAAAAACAGATAAAATAGAGACTCTAAGCACACAAACAAAAGCCTACATGGGTAGAGCTTTAGAAAATGTGGATAGGTTGAGGATGAATTTATCCCATCCGGCTAAAGATGGCCCACGTTTTTTTAGCTTTAAACTAAAAGAAAACTCAAATTTCAACCCAAAAAGCTGGGTGAGCCACACCTTTGAATTAACCCTATGGTGTGAACATAAGCTGGTTCCTGTTACGGCTTTAAATCCGCAAGGGGACAAAAGAGGAGTGTATGAAATTGAGCTAAAAAGGGAGTGGCTTAAAAAAGCTGCACCAACCATTAATATAATAGCCACCACCCTTAAAATTGCATTGCCAGCTTTAGTTCCAGGAACCAAGCTGGCAACAGATGATGATCAATTTGCAGCCATTGATGAGGAGTTGAATTTTGCCGAAAAAACCACCAGCTCAATGATAACAGGTGGTCAGATAATGGCGGATGGGTTTGCAACAGACAGGGTTGGTTTACCGGATAGAGAGAAGAGGGTTATGGCAGCTGGGTCTGTTTTGTCTGAGTTGCATGGAATTTTAAAAAAGCAAGATGCAAAATTTGGTGGTTTGGTGAGGGTTGAGAATAAAAGGGGGGAGTTTTTATGGGTGCATGAAGATTTTGTTGCCGAATATTATTAATGGGATAACTTTTTACAAATTTGGATATTTTTTAGCCAACTCCGATGGTTAACTAGGGAACTTTGTTGCCCTGTTTGTATTCTACTGTAATTACCAGCTCTTAATTTGCGATAAAAATTTATTATTGTCTTGCTGATAGTGGCAATAATTATTTATCCTTGGTACTCATAGTTTGTTAACCAAGGTTTATTAACTTGGGGATTGTCAGCAAATAACAGTCACTTTCATGCTATTGTAGTCTGCCGATTTTTTTAAGGCCAACCGCAATAGCAGTGTCACTCGTGACTGCTAATTGCTGACAATCCCTTAAATTGCAGTAACCCATAATTGAGAAGGGGAAATAAAAAAATGGCTAATCAATCCTCCCAAATGATTCAAGATCCGTTTTTAAATGCCCTGCGCCGGGAGAATGTTCCGGTTACGGTTTTTTTGGTCAACGGTATTAAGCTACAAGGGGTTATATCCTCCTTTGACAATTATTGTCTCATGTTGAAAAATAGCGTCACCCAGTTGGTATTCAAACATGCCATTTCAACGGTAATGCCATCGCGGGATGTTGTTATAGATATCGACAAGGAGTAATAATTCTGTTAGAGACCGCGCTGGAGCCAGAACAGGCTCTGCTGATTCAGACCATTGTTCGTGATGTAAACCGCAATAAAGAACATGCAGAACGTCTTGCAAAAGAGTTGGACCACCTCTCCCGTGGTGCTGGTCTGCTTGTGGCACAACTGCAGATAATATCCATTGCAAATATCCACCCCGGTACTTTTTTGGGAAAAGGCCGGGTGGAGATGTTAAAGGAAGATATAAAAACCATGGGGGTTACCGTGGTTGTGTTCAACCATGCTCTATCCCCGGTGCAACAGCGAAACCTGGAAAACACAATTAAAGCCAAAGTTGTGGATCGTACCGGGTTGATCCTGGAGATTTTTGCTGCTAGAGCCAGAACCAAAGAGGGAACCTTGCAGGTGGAGCTGGCCTCTCTGCTCTATCAACAATCCCGTTTGGTGCGCTCTTGGACTCATCTTGAAAGACAACGGGGTGGTGTGGGCTTACGTGGTGGACCCGGTGAGACCCAGATTGAGGTTGACCGCCGTTTGATCAGGGAGAAAATCATCCGTTTAAAAAAGCAGCTGCGTCAGGTAGAGCGAACCCGTACCCTGCAGCGACAATCTCGCAAGGATGTGCCATTTTTTACCGCCACGCTTGTGGGTTATACCAACGCTGGTAAATCCACACTGTTCAACCGTCTTACCCAGGCACAAGTCTATGTGGCAGATCAGCTATTTGCCACACTTGATCCCACCATGCGTGGTGTGACCCTGCCCGGTGGCGAAAGGGTGATACTGAGTGATACAGTGGGCTTTATCCGTGAACTGCCCCACCAACTTGTTGCCGCCTTTCGTGCCACCTTGGAGGAGGTTCTCACCGCTGATCTGCTCCTTCATGTGGTGGATCTCTCTGATCCAGAGTGGCAAGAACAGGATGAGTCGGTAAGGGAGGTTTTGCGAGAGTTGGGAGCCGACGACAGGCCCATGATGACCATATTTAACAAGGTGGATTGTCTGGATGATAGTAAACAAGGGGTGGTTGAGCGTCTGCAACAGCGTAAAGATGCCATGC
Organism: Magnetococcales bacterium; assembly: GCA_015232405.1. Taxonomy (GTDB): domain Bacteria; phylum Pseudomonadota; class Magnetococcia; order Magnetococcales; family JADFYX01. Next base: position 22,447 of record JADFZS010000019.1, read on the forward strand.
TGCTTTCGGCAACAACAGGTGAAGGTATAGATGCTCTTTTAACCACACTATCCACCGCAGCCAGAAAAGATTTCACCATTTTCAACCTAAACCTACCAGCCAGCCAGGGGGCACTGTTGGCTAAACTATGTCGGGATGGTCATATAATTGAAAGAAAAGAGGTTGAAGATCGAATTTTTATCACCGTCTCCCTCTCAAAAGCAAAATCCGGTCGCATGCGTGATGAGCTTAAGCAGTATAAAGCTTAACTTATTTGCAGCTATAATCGGCTTTGTATGTGATCCACAGTTGGGGGAGATTATCACCCAGAGAACCCCCAAGTAGTTTTTTTTAATAAAACTAACAAGAATTATACTCTAAAAGCTTGACAGCTAGAGATGAATGCTTACATTACATCCCAACACCGCATTTTATTGCAGGTATGAAATCCATATCTTTCAAGATATTTAATTAAAAACACTATAATTTTATCCATTTTTCTGGAGATAAGAAGAATTATGAAAACTAAGTTTCGTCCGTTGCATGACCGTGTCGTGGTCAAACGCACAGAAGAGGAGCAAAAAACGGCTGGTGGCATCATTATTCCTGATACCGCAAAAGAGAAACCTATCCAAGGTGAGGTAGTTGCTGTTGGTAAAGGAGCCATTGGCGATAATGGAAAGGCGCAACCTATGGATGTCAAGGTTGGTGATGTGGTTCTTTTTGGTAAATATGGTGGAACCGACGTAAAAATCGACGGTGAAGAGCTAGTGATTATGCGGGAATCCGATATTTTGGGTATTCTGAAATAGTCGAATAAAAATTGAAATTTATTTTTCAATATTCACAATAACAGTTTAGTAACCTGTTTATATAAAGGTAGATAGATATGTCAGCAAAAGAGGTTCTTTTCAGTACTACTGCTCGTGGTAGAATGCTTGATGGAGTAAACGTTCTTGCCAACGCAGTTCGTGTGACACTCGGTCCCAAGGGACGTAACGTGGTTTTGGACAAATCATGGGGCGCACCACGGGTTACCAAAGACGGCGTTAGTGTGGCAAAAGAGATCGAGCTTGAAGACAAGTTTGAGAACATGGGCGCACAGATGCTAAAAGAGGTTGCGTCTAAAACAGCTGACGAAGCTGGTGATGGTACAACAACAGCTACTGTATTGGCCCAATCCATGATCCAAGAGGGTCTAAAAGCGGTTGCTGCTGGTATGAATCCCATGGACCTCAAACGTGGCATCGACGCCGCTGTGGAAAGTGTGGTGGCTGCTCTGCAAAAAAGTGCCAAAGAGGTTACAACATCACAAGAGATCTCCCAGGTTGGTTCTATCTCCGCAAACAGTGATGCCGAAGTTGGCGGTATGATCGCCGAAGCCATGGACAAAGTAGGTAAAGAGGGTGTTATCACAGTTGAAGAGGCCAAAGGTCTCGACACCACCCTGGATGTGGTTGAGGGTATGCAGTTTGATCGTGGTTATCTCTCCCCTTACTTTGTGACCAACCCTGAGAAGATGCTTGTTGAGATGGACGACCCCTACATTCTTCTGGTTGAGAAGAAGGTAAGCAATCTACAACAAATTCTACAAATCTTGGAGAGCGTTGTTCAAGCTTCACGTCCTCTGTTGATTATTGCTGAAGATGTAGAGGGTGAAGCCCTGGCTACTTTGGTTGTTAACAAACTGCGTGGCGGATTGAAGATTTGTGCAGTTAAGGCTCCAGGATTTGGTGATCGTCGTAAGGCAATGTTGGAAGATATCGCCATCCTGACTGGTGGTACAGTGGCCTCCGAGGAGGTTGGTGTCACCTTGGAGAGCGTCACCATGGAGATGTTGGGTACAGCTCGCTCCATAATTGTCAGCAAAGAAGAGGCAACCATCATCGATGGTTCCGGTGACAAAGCGTTGATCCAAGCACGTGTGGCTCAAATCCGCGCTCAAATCGATGAGACATCTTCTGACTATGACAAAGAGAAGCTGCAAGAGCGTCTGGCTAAACTGGCTGGTGGCGTTGCGGTAATCAAAGTTGGCGGTGCTACTGAGGTAGAGGTGAAAGAGCGTAAAGATCGCGTTGACGATGCACTACACGCCACTCGCGCTGCTGTTGAAGAGGGTATTGTTCCTGGTGGTGGTGTTGCTCTGCTACGTGCTGGTGCTGCTCTTAAAAAATTGAAAATCACCCATGCTGAACAGCAAGTTGGTGTTGAAATTGTGCGTCGCGCGCTAGAAGAGCCTATCCGCATTATCTCTTCAAACGCTGGTGCTGAGGGTTCTGTTGTTGTTAACAATGTGCTTGAGAGCAACAAAGCCAACTACGGTTACAACGCTGCATCTGGTGAATATGCCGATTTGGTAAAACAGGGTGTTATTGATCCTGCTAAAGTTGTTCGTAATGCTCTACAATCCGCAGCATCTGTTGCTGGTTTGATGATCACAACCGAAGCTATGATCGCTGAAATCCCCAAAGATAGTGCTCCTGCTGCTGATCCTGGCATGGGCGGAATGGGCGGCATGGGCGGCATGGGCGGCATGGGTATGTAATTTGTCCCAATTGTCGGTTTAGTCTTAAAAAAAAGTGTGTTATCATGACACCCTCGGTAGCTATTATAAACTGCCGGGGGTGTCTGCTTTTGGGGTGGTATCACTACTATCCGAGCATTGATAATCGTTGAGATGTCAGGAGTTTATTTAAGATGGAAATTTTAAACCTTATTCCCGTAGGTTTTTTAGTTTGGGTAATTGTAATTGCTGCTAAACGTGGTTTTGACCACGGTTATACCGATAAATATTTTCAAACTGTAAAAAATAAAACCGGTAAAAAGTTTGCCAACTTTTTTGGCTTACCAAACAGCAATATGTAGAACAAAATCCAAGCCTTATAAAAAAAGCTTCTATTAGTTTGGATGGGTCTTGGGAATGGGGTTGTGATCCTTTCCAGTGTTGGTTGGGGTAAAGCCCCAATGAAATATATAGTTATTTTAAATTAAAATTGTGCATGTTGAAAATGAATCAAATTAATATGGGTGCAGGGAGATTATCTCCCTGCTGGTTTTGGGCGAAGCCCAAGGTTTTGCTTTTGTTTTTAAGCCTTTATATTTAAAAGCGTGGGGGTTTGGGGGCCTGCAAGGCCTCCCAAGGTTCTGCCTTTGACTGTATGTCACTTTAATTTGATTTTACTATACAATCCCCAATAACAATAACCATATTTGTATCTTCAAAAAGGAGGTTCATCATGGCTCGCATTGGTGTAGTGCTTTCAGGTTGTGGTTTTCTTGATGGTGCTGAGATTTACGAATCAACTTTGACCCTCTTTTTTCTCGATCAAGCTGGAGCTGATGTTACCATCATGGCTCCTGATGTTGATCAACACCATGTAATCAACCATATAACACAAGAAGAGATGCCGGAGAGCCGTAATGTGCTTGTTGAGTCAGCCCGTATTGCTCGTGGTAAAATATCTAAACTTACCGACATCAACCCCGATGATCTTGACGCATTGATTCTGCCTGGGGGATTTGGCGCAGCAAAAAATCTCTCAAGCTTGGCTTTTGATGGAGCAAATGCGGTTGTTAATCCAGATTTAACTCATCTGGTAAAGGCAATGTACAAAGCAAAAAAACCCATTGGCGCAATATGTATATCACCGGCTGTATTGTCAAAAATACTATTTAAACAGGATGTTACCTTGACAATTGGCAGTGATACCGATACCGCTTCTGCCATTCAATCCATGGGTAATAAGCATGAACTTAGCAGTGCTGACAATATTGTTATAGATGAAGAGAACCGCATAGTTTCAACCGCTGCTTATATGTGTGCTGCCAGTATTGGTGAGGCAGGGTCGGGTATTGAAAAGTTAGTCGGTCATATTATGGGGATGATAGAGACAACGTGACAGCTAGAGCCATTTATGCCGATAGTGAAGGATCGGCTGATCTATTTTATGCCACCAATTTTTTTGCTCCAGATCCATTTTTATTTGTCAGCCAGAGTGATAACACCACCCATTTGATCACCTCTTCTTTGGAGATTGACCGGGCCAGACGCACTGCTAAGGTTAGTCAGGTTCACGATTGGGAGGATATCAATAGAGAGTATAAAAAAATCAACCCTGATAAAGAGCTGACTGAGGGTGTGTTGGCAGCTTTTTTTCTAAAAACAATCAATATCGACACTATAGAAGTTCCCGGTGATTTTCCCCTTTCATTGGCAGATAGACTCCGTGAAATGGGTATTACTGTCACCCCAATATCTGGTCAATTCTGGCCCAGCAGGACGATCAAAACCCCAGACGAGATAGCAGCAATTGAAAAAGCACTGACTATTACCGGCAGAGGGATGATGGCTGGTATTGAGCTTATCCGCAGTGCAACCATTGGCAAAGATGGTCTGCTTTATATAGGCTCCGATAAGCTAACCAGTGAGTTGGTAAGGGGTGAGATAAATGCCAAGCTGGTGAGAGAAGGGGCGCAGCCCAGCCACACCATTGTAGCTGGTGGCAGTCAGGGTTCAGATCCCCATGAAGAGGGAACAGGCCCACTACCAGCCAATCAACCTATTATCATGGATGTTTTTCCCAGGGTTGAACAGAGCGGCTACTGGGGAGATATGACCAGAACCGTCTGCCGGGGTAAAGCTCCCAAAAGAGTAAAGGAGGCGTGGGAGGCGGTACGTCAAGGCCAAGAGATAGGCTTTGCCAATATCAAAGAGGGTGCTTCCGGCAAAGAGATCCACAAAAAAATCACAGCCCACCTAACCAAAAGAGGTTTTCCCACCGGCCCCGTAGAGGGAGGCCGACAAGGTGGATTTTTCCACGGCACAGGCCACGGCCTAGGACTGGAAATCCACGAATCCCCCCGCATAGGCATGAAAGACCAAACCCTAAAAGCAGGCCACGTAGTTACAGTAGAGCCAGGACTATACTACCCCGACATGGGCGGTGTAAGGCTGGAAGATGTAGTGGTAGTAGAAAAAGACGGCTGTAGAAACCTAACCAAAGTGCCGAAGTTTTTAGAGGTTTAGAAGTTCGAAGAGCTATTGAACGAATAACTGTTATAGAATGGCTATCGCTTCTATTGAATAAAACCCAACAAAAACAATTTTAAGATGCTGAATTTTTTAAAAGAACTTAAAGAGCTAAAATAAGAATTTCTTTTTGTTAACAAATAAATAAAGTTATCAAAAATGCTGGACTAAGCTAATAAGGTATTGTGGATAAGGGAATTTATTAATCTGCTGTAGTTATTTTGTTAAGTGGTACAAACTTTCAAGCAAGCTCTTAAATGATTATGCAAATCAGAAATTAAGAGGTAAAATTGACAAATCGCTTGATATTACCGACCAAATACATGTTCAATGATACCAGTATCACAAATCAGCTATTGGAAGAATGACATGGATAAAACCACAAATACAATAGAAGCAGAAGTATTAAGATTAAGTCCAGCAGATCGTTTGGAGTTGGTGGATAAAATCTTGGTTAGTCTTGATGAGCCAGACATTGAGATTGATCGTCTCTGGTCAAAAGAGGCCGAAGAGCGTATTGCTGCTTATAGACGAGGAGAATTGAAGGCTATTCATCTTGATGAAGTTTTAGATAAATACCGATCATCGTGATAATCCGTTTTCTTGAAGTAGCCCAACAGGAATTGGATGAAGCTATAGACTACCATGAATCCCTAGTTCCGAATCTTGGCCAGATTTTTATTGCTGAATTATTGACAACACTGAACCTGATCTCCCGTTATCCAAAAGCTGGTCATCCACTTAGTACTAACACTAGACGTTGTCGCCTAAGTCGTTTTACTTATGGGCTTATTTATCAAGCCACAGAATCTGAGATTATAATCATAGCAGTAGCCCATCTACATCGTCGCCCAAATTATTGGGGTAAACGTATCTAAAAGGATTTCAAGATTTGTCATCAAAGATGTAGATAAAGCCAAAATTTAACAATGATTTGCTGTTGGTTGACCGTAAAAAAACATTTTAATAGCTTTGGTTTAAAACAAAAACATCTGAAGATAGTAATTTGTAGCACCAGGAAAGAATATCTTTCACCCTATTTTCTGGTGTTTTCATGAAACCTCGCAAATAAGCAATCGATTCTAAAGGTAATCTACTACAATTTCGTTTGGAGATGAAATGCAACACAAATCATGAGTTGGCTCAGTTTTGAGTAGATTTTGATTGTGACTATTTGGATTAGTTGTTGATTGTTTTTATATTTCAGAAGCGATTATTCTTATGGTTGGGTAATACAAAAGCTGTCTGAAAAGGATGATATTTTTTTTGCAAAAGATTATGCTCTCATTCATCACGTAATGGCTCTATTTTCAGTACAAATCTATTATGGTTGAGCAGGTTTACCCATTGGATATATGATAAGGTCAGTGGAGTCGGGTTGGATGCAAACAGAAATGTAGCTTTGTGTCTCTATTTTAGCTGGTAAACTTGATCAAGTTGTATATGACAGACTTTCATATGTTATATGTTTCTGGAAGGGGCGTGGTTTCTCTAAAACCTTATATTTACAATCAACTAGCTATTTCCCTAGATCTTGTAACAGAGATGGTTATGGCTATGCTTTCGGTTTCTTGTTCTAGGAATGTTTTATGTTGTTGGGTGAATTCGTTTACTGAACCCAGCTCCACTATTGCTTCTACACGGTTGTTACGGATGAAGGGAAAGACCAGTAGGGTGCTGGGAGTTGAATTGCCTAGACCGGAGTTTACCTGGAGGTAGTTTGCTGGAACTTTTTCAATGATAATCGGTTTTCTCTGGGTTATAGCCTGTCCGGTTATGCCCTCTCCTGCTATAATTTTATCACCTCGTGAAAATTTTTTTTCTAGTGCAAAGCCACCTGTCAGGTGGAATGTGCCATCTTCGTGGGCAACATAAAAGGCAGCGACTGATGCCTGTAAAGTTTTTGCCAGGAAGGTGCAGACATCTTGACTCAAGTCGGATATTGAGTGTTCACCCCGCAGGATTGCAGCAAGATCAGCACCTGAGTTCTTCAGCCACAACTCATGCCTATCCTTTATATCTGCCTCATTGAGGGCATTTGCCATTTGATGCAGGGCATTTAAGATCCCTGTTTTATCTCCTTTCTTGAACGGTATTTCAAAATTGCCGTTTGCAACTTCATTAGCTAATAACTCTATTTCGGCTGGCTCTCCACCTACCTGTCGTAATACTCCACTAGCCACCCGCCAACCCATACCCAGACCAACCGTTACAGCAATAATCAGGGTAATCCATAAAGCATTGTTAATTTTTGTTATTGCTGCGCCATGGCTGGCTTTTCGTTTTTCCATCAAAGCTAGCTCTTCGGCTTTGAATTCGGACATTATTTTGCGAAAATTGTCAAAAAACTTTTTGCCATGAGCCTTCGCTATAAGATGGGCCATATCATCCATGGTTTTTGCGTCGCCTATTTTGCGACGTAGTGCAATAGTCGGTGTGCTTACATTGTCTATCCATGCCACAATGGTAGCACCAATATCATCAAGTAACTTTTGCTGGGTCCGATTATCTCCTACCTCCTCTTTCATCTTGGCCAGTCTAGCAAAAAAGCTTTTTCTCCCCTCGTTGTACGGGTTTAAAAAATTATCACTACCAGCCAGAAGGTAGCCTCTCATGCCTGTTTCCATATCCACGGCACTGACTAATAGCATATAGGCATTGGGCAAAATAGAATCTCTCTTGGAAATCCGCCCCGAAAACGGAGAAACTGGGACTCCTATCCCACCTTTTACTGTATCAACTCTACCTGTTTTCTGGGTTGAATTTACATTGGCAATGAAATCTGTAATCTGCTTTCTGAATTTATCAAACAGCTTTTTACCCCTGGCTTTACCAACTAGAGCAGCAAGATCATTCATGGTTTTGCCATCACCAATTTTGTTACGCAATGCTATGTTAGGGCCGATCACAGATTTTTCCCAATCCAGCAGGATCAACTCTATCTCATGTAGACGTTCTACCTGTTTTGGATTGTCACTGACCGTTTTGGATAGCTGCTTAATAGCATTGAAAATATCTGTTCTACCCTGCTTGTATGGTTGGAGAAACTCTTCTCTACCAGCAAGTAGATATCCCCGCATTCCGGTTTCCATATCCACCGCAAGAGTGCTGATTATATTGGCTTTATTGATTACTTTATGGGTGTGTTCTACTGACTCGTTGGTACTGAGTATATAGTTGATGCCGTTGGTACTGACCAATGCCAGAGTGATCAACATTATAATAGGGATCAAGGTCCATAAAAGAAGCTTGGTTTTTAAGCCAATATTTTTCATATTTTTCTTTATCTACTTAATAATAATGACGAAACAGTAAGATCTTATCAAAAAGATAGTGCCAATATAGTTTGTTGAAACATAAATTTTAACGGATTTATGATGACCGTTACCGTTTTTAAAGTCCATTAAAAAGCTATGACCAATGGCAATTTACACTTTTAAGGGAAATTTTTTCATTTCTACTGTTTATAAACGATAATTTAATTTTATCTGTAAAATCATGGTCAAACCAGGATTTTCATTTATAAGAACAAAGAGCATCTGATTTGATTGATAATATTTTTTAAATCAATCACTGTTAATTTGTAAATATGTTAACAATTTAGTCATAAAAAAATCGAAACCAAATTCTTGAAAAAAAAAGCCCTGCAAAGTATCAACCTTGCAGGGCTTTTTTTTTGTTATGGTACTTTTAGACTATCACCAAGGCAGTTTTAACTGCTCCATGTGGGAGGCGAAGGCGGCCTCTCTGCTGTCTTGGGTTGTTGCTACTAGCTCTGGTGCTAGGTCGGTTGTAATGATGCGAGCACCATCGTTTAGAGCTATCAAGGCTTTTAGCTCTGGAACCTCTTCTACCAATGCTTTACGTAGTGTTCCTATATCGGTAAGAGCATCGGCTCCTGCCAGGTTGGCTAGAACTTTAAAGCCGGCCTTATCACCAGGATCAGGCAAGGCACACTCCAGAGAGCCAAGGTTGCCATCTCTGTTTAGAAACGCCCCTTCACTCTCTAAAACATCGGCAATTTGGATATGAATACCGGTTTTTGTCGCATTTTGTGCGTTGATTGCGATTACGTTGGCAGAGTCTGTTTTTGGTGTGGAGCCTGTTGTGTTAACCAGAACAACACTGTCAGAATCTGTGGATTGATCCCAAGGTTTCGCCCCTAAACGGCTTAAGAGAGCAACATTTGCTTCACCTTTAATTTTGCTAAAAGGTTTGCCACCAGCTTGCACACTACCCCCAGCGGTATAATATAGCCCGGCATTGTACTGCTTGGCTAGCTGAGCAGCACTGTATGCCTCTTCGATAGTTACCTTGGGCGATACTACAACGGATATGGTTCCACCTTTGCCCAACAATGCTTTGGCACTATCCATCTGACCATTGAGTGGGGACTCTTCACGTTTGGCAAGAAGTTGATAACCAAAACGTCCTTCAGCACAGATAACTGCACCGTTTACAGAGTCACCATCGATAGAGGAAATTTTAACAATGCGACCACGAGATGTATGGACTGCTATGCCACAACCACGAGCGCAACCCGTACATGTGGATTTGGTAACATCCCAGATCCAAGGACCAGCCTCTTTACCTGTGTTGGGTGCCATGGTTCCTGTGGGACAGACATCAATACACATACCACAAGCGTCACAACCTGTTTCCTGGAGAGGATCGTTAAAGTTGGGACCAACCTGGGTGGTAAATCCACGGTCGATAAAGGTTAAAGCGTGAACTCCACGTACTTCGTCACATACCCTCACACAAGAGGCACAGGTAATACACTTGTCTGATTCAATACGGATGAGAGGGTGACGTTTATCCTCTTCGTAAGAACGTTTTGCCCCAGCCAGTTTTGTATCATTTGCGTTGTATTCAGTTGAGTAGTTGCGCAGATCACAATCAAAACGGGCATTACATCCACACTCAATACAACGGGTGGCTTCCGCCATGGCTTGGACCTGTTCCAAACCTACATTGATGGGAGCCCAGCCACCATCGGTCTTAAGGCGTTTTTCGGCTTCAAAAGTTGTCTCCAAAGCACGTTTTTTATGGACAAAGCGAGGTGAAAAGTCCGCCATATCCAGATCTTTGAGACGACCACGTGAGTGCTCATATGGCTGCACTATCTCCATTTTTGTACCGAGAAGATAGAGGTTTATGGCCTCTGCAGCTCTGCGACCCTCACCAACAGCACGAATTAGAATGTCAGGTCCAAAGGCACAGTCACCAGCAGCAAAAACACCCTCCTGGCTGGTTACCTGGGTTTTTTCGTCATAAATGAAAGTATTCCAACGGGTGGTCTCAGGAGCATCCTCTTCGTTATCGATACAGGACATATCGGGATCTTGACCAATAGCAGGAATAATCAGGTCAAATTCCAAAATCTCCTCACTACCCTCTATAGGTACTGGACGGCGACGACCAGATGCGTCTGGCTCACCCAACTCCATGGTGATAACCTTCAACGCTTTGGCTCTGCCGTTCTCAACGATAACCTCAGTGGGAGCAGTTAGAAAACGGAACTCAACTCCCTCTTCCATGGTCTCCTCTTGCTCAATTGGTAGAGCAGGCATCTCTGCTTGGGTACGACGATAGAGCAGGGTTACATTTTCAACCCCTAAACGGCGAGCAACACGGGCGCAGTCCATGGCGGTATCGCCACCACCGATAACTGCAATGCTATTGCCTGTCTCAATTTTTTCGTTTAAAACCGCCATACGCAAGAAATCAACACCACCCAAAACACCAGGGACATTTTCATTCTCAACCCGCATAGGTTTGGCTTTATGGGCACCGATTGCCAGCAAAACAGCACCAAAGCCCTGGTTTTTGAGGTCTTTTATGGAGAAATCTTTACCAAGACGTTTGTTGAAATGGACCTTGACGCCCATATCCAAAACAGCCTTGATTTCACCATCCATGATATCCCAAGGCATACGGAAGCGAGGGATACCGTAACGGGCCATACCGCCTAACTCTGGCAGTGCTTCAAAAATTTCTACCGCATGACCGCTTTGACGTAGGAAATAGGCTGCCGAAAGTCCAGCAGGACCACCACCGACAATTGCCACCTTCTGCCCGGTATCAGGTCCGGCATCAGGGACAAAGGGTCCATGTTCCTGTTCATAGTCGGCAGAAAAACGTTTTAGCGGGTTGATGGCAATTGGCTCATCCACCAGACCACGGCGACACTCTGATTCACAAGGGTGAGGGCAGATACGACCACAGATAACCGGCAGTGGGTTACGTTTTTTAATTAGATGTACCGCCGAGGCAAAATCACCATTGGCGATATGGGCGATGTAGCCCTGAATATCAATGTTGGCAGGACAGGTCTGCTCACAGGGGGCAACACAGTCACCCGCATGGTCAGAGAGCATAAGATCCAGAGCCATCTTTCGGCTTTTGGTTACTTTGTCGCTGTCGGTTTGAATAACCATGCCGGGTCCAACAACTGTTGAACAGGCTGGTAGCAGAGTTCGGGCTTTTTCCACCTCTACCACACAGAGAAAACAGGAGGCAAAGGGCTTTAGTCGGTCATCATGACAAAAGGTAGGGATGTTAATTCCCTGATCCTTGGCAACAGCTCGAATTGTAGAGCCTGCTTCTACCTCAATATCACGTCCATTTAGGTTAATGGTAACGGAGTCACTCATTTGATTTCCTCGTACCTTGAAATTAAATTCAATGAACTGCTTTTATCAAGCAGCCAAAATTGCATCCGGGTTACAGACCTCAACACACATACCGCAGTTGATGCAGGCCTGTTGATCAATTACCCAGGTATCCGGTTTTTTCAGTTCGCCCTCAATGGCATCAACAGGACAGTAACGTTCACAAATAGAACATCCTGTACAGTCTTTCTGGATGATTGTATGGGTAATCAACCCTTTGCAGACACCACCAGGACAACGGTGATCTTTAACATGGGCTATATACTCATCACGGAAATACTCCAGGGTGGTCTGTACCGGGTTGGGAGCGGTCTGGCCCAAGCCACACAAACTTGCTTGCTTGATGTTTGGTGCCAGCTCTTCCAAGATTTCAATATCTTCCATGGTTCCCTCACCATCACAAATCTTGGTGAGAAGCTCTTTCATGCGTAGAGTTCCGATACGACAGAAAGTACATTTGCCACAGGATTCAAGCTGGGTAAATTCCAAGAAGTAACGGGCAAGATCAACCATGCAGGATTTGCTATCCATAACCACCATACCACCGGAACCCATAATGGCCCCTGTAGCATTGATAGCGTCATAATCTACCAAGGTGTCAAACATATTCTCCGGTATACAGCCACCAGATGGACCACCCAGCTGCACAGCTTTTAATGGACGACCAGTTGGAGAACCTCCACCGATATCTTCCAAGACGTGGCGAATGGTAACACCCATGGGAACCTCAACCAGTCCACCACGTTTGATGGTTCCTGCTAGAGCAAAAACCTTGGTTCCGTTACTCTTCTCTGTGCCCAGGTCAGCATATGCTTGACCACCGTTGTTGATGATCCACGGTATATTAGCCAGAGTTTCAACATTGTTGATAATTGTCGGTGAGCCAAACACACCCTTGATGGCAGGGAATGGAGGTCTGATACGTGGCATACCACGCTCACCCTCAATGGATGCTAGAAGTGCAGTCTCCTCACCACAGACAAAGGCTCCGGCTCCCTCTTTGATTTTAATGTCAAAAGTGAAATCTGAACCTAAAATATTTTCACCAAGGTAGCCAGATTTTCGGGCATCATCCAGAGCTTTGCCAAAATATTCAACAGCTAAAGGATACTCAGCACGGATATATGCGTAGCCTTTAGATGCGCCAATGGCATAAGCAGCAATCAACATACCTTCCACAACAGCGTGGGGATCACCCTCTAAAAGAGAGCGGTCCATAAATGCACCTGGGTCTCCTTCGTCACCGTTACAGACCAGATATTTAACTTTACCCGGTGCGCCACGGGCAAAACCCCATTTTATCGCGGCAGGAAATCCAGCACCACCACGACCACGGATGTTGGCGACTTTAACCTCTTGGATTACATCCTCTGGGCTCATGCCACCTTTGAGAACTTTTTCGATACCTGTGTAACCGCCACGCTCTTGAAACTGCGCCATTGAGGTGGGGTTTATCTGTCCCACATTACGCAGAACAATCCGGGTCTGCTGTAAAAGATATTGAGACTTGTCGGTATCTGGTTCATCGGTGGATTTAATCAAAAGCTGTTTGGGAAGATCAGCCTCACCACGATGAAAACGGACAATTTTGGGTAGGTTCTTCTTGGTTACATTGCCCCACTGATAGGTTTTACCGTCTGGGTTGGTAATGTCCACCATAACCTCTTGGTGACACATACCCACACAACCTACAGAGGTAAATTTAGCATCAGGAAAACGCTTTCTAAGAATTTCAGTGACCTCTGGAGCGCCAGCAGCGATACCGCAGGTTCCTTCACCTATGTTAATTAACAGGCCTTCTCCACTCATGGGTTTGCCTCCTTCTCAGCATCTTTACCGGGCAAAATTTCACCAACAGTTTTGGCATGTTTTACCAGATGTCGTTGGGCATCGGCCCCTTTAAGGTTCGGGAAGGCCTGTTCACCGATGAGCATGACCGGAGCCAAACTACAGCAACCGATACAGGCCACATCTTCAACGGTATAGCTGCCGTTGGAGGCGGTATCTTCTTCCTCATCTTTCATGCCTAAAACATGACGTAATGAGGTGTTGAGACGGTCGGCTCCTTGTACATGACAGGCTGTACCATGACAAACCTTGATTAGATTTCGACCAACTGGATCAAGTCGAAACTGGGCATAAAAAGTTGCAACACCAAATAGTTGGCTTGCGTTGATCTCGGTATTCTCAACAATTAGATCCATCGCCTTTCTTGGCAGATAGCCAAACTCCTGTTGCACAGCCTGCAACAGAGGAACGGCAGCTGATGGTTCCGTACCGAGATTGCTGATCCAACCTTGAACATCTTTTGGATCAACGGTGGCTTCCAGGGACGCATTACTCACGGTGTTTCTCCTGTACTCTATGGAAAATAGTAGTCAAAACAATAATGCAACAGCAAAAGTCCAAAACCCAACACAACTACTGGTGCGTTTTAAACATTAGCAATTTATTATAAACCAGCTCCATTGACAAGTGCGCCTGTGTAAAAATAGATAAAAAAATCCGGGTGAACCAAGATATTTCATGTATGCTTTATTGGTATCTATTAATTTATATATAGCTAAGGTATTAAAAATAGAGCAAATGCCTACAAAAAAAAATTTTATGCAGAAGCTTGCAATAATTGTAATGATTGTCGGCGGGGCCATAAGTATTATATTACAGTTGGTAATTCCTAGCGGATCTTCCCAGATGGCTATACCAAATGATTTAAAAGGTATAGTGCTTCCCCAAACAAAACAGTTGCAACCGTTTGTGTTAATAGACCATAACAAAAAATCGTTTAAACTCGATGCTTTAAAAGAGCGTTGGAGCTTTCTTTTTTTCGGTTATACCCACTGTCCCGATATCTGTCCCACAGCATTGGGTGAGTTGGCGACGGTATTTGACAATCTAACCCAAGAGAAAAATATTTTAGCCCAAAGCCAAGGGGTGTTTGTCAGTATTGACCCTGAGAGGGACACCCCGGATGATTTAAAAAATTATGTGGAATATTTCAACCCCAAATTTATTGGAGTTACCGGAGAGGATTTAGAGCTAAAAAATTTCACCAAACAGTTTGGAGCTACCTATGTACTGACTCCTAAAAAGGGAGAGGAAGGTGATTATCAGGTTTTCCACACCTCAGCGGTTTTTTTAATTAATCCCAAAGGGGAGTTTCACGCTATCTTTCAACCATCAATGAGCAACCCTGAAAAAATTACAAAATCATATTTAAAAATTCGTAAATTATATCTAGGAGAAAACCCTCAATGAAAAAATCTGTTTTTTTAACTTTAGCCCTGCTTTTTGGTTTAGTCACAACCCCTGCCATGGCTGGAGGTATCCAGGTTGAAGGGGCTTGGGTCCGTGCTGCTCCACCAACAGTAAAGATTTTGGCAGCCTATATGACCATTAAAAATGTTGGCGACACATCAAAAACAGTTGTCGGTGCACACAGCCCCCAGTTTGCCAAGGTGGAGTTTCATGAATCGTTAATTCGTAACGGTATGGCAACAATGATAGCACGGGATAGTTTGGCAATAAGTGCTGGTGGTGAGGCGGTTCTCTCTCCTGGTGGCTACCATATGATGTTAATTGCTCCCCAGCGCAGGATAAATGTTGGAGATAAAATTGCCATAAATCTCCATTTTAGTGATGGTACAGGCTACCAAGTTATCGCCAATGTGATGAAATCCAAAGGTAAAGCTATGGACCACAGCAAGATGGACCATGGCAATATGGACCACAGCAAGATGGACCATGGTAATATGGACCACAGCAAGGGAATGAACCAGCAGCACATGATGCCGCCCAAATCGGAAATGATGCAGCAGATGATGAAGCAACGGCAAATGATGATGCAACATAAAAGAATGATGCAGCATCAGGGTATGAACCACAATCAAGGCATGATGCAGCCCCCAGGTATGATGGGTGGGTATAACAAATCAAAAGACCCCACCTGTTCAATGATGCAACATAAACCGGGTATGCATTGTCAAATGCATAAGAATAAAGATGGCAAGTGTAGTATGTGTATGAAGGATGGTAAAATGCAGCATGAAGGCTGTATGTGTATGAAAGATGGTAAAATAAAAAATGAGGTGATGAAAAAAGAGGGCGGTAGTGAAGATCACAAGATGGAAGAAAAAAGTGATGATGACCATGACCACATGATGGACAGCGAAAAAATGGAACATGAAAAGATGGGTATGTAAAAACAGGTAGTCGCTGGTGGGGAGGTAAAATTTTACCCTTTTGCCAGCTTTTGTAGCTGAATCAGAGGGGCAGAAACTGCCTTTTAAAAAAATTTACCCAATGGTGGGTAAATTATCAGATGTTTGGTAAGTTAGATAAAGTCTTTTATATTTAAGGGCTTATAACGGAAGAAGAAAGAATTTCAAACTCTTAACGAAAACATGCACGTTTATTGCATTAATTTGTCAAAGGTTGTATTATCGTTTTCATCCACATTCAAATTATCAAAATAGTGGGTGTTGCTGTTGGATGATAATACAAATTATTTTTTCATCTGTTATTAAAAAAGAGGCATAGCTATGTCAGGTATATCAGCAGGGGGTGGTGTTGGAGCCATTCAAGCAGGAAATCTTGCCGAGAAGAACCAACAGGTTCTTCAGGATGCATTTCGTAAACTAGCATCTAGCTTGAGCATTAACCGAGCTGCTGATAACGCAGCAAGTTTAGCTATTGCGGAACGTTTTAACACTGAGGTACAAGGGGTAAACCAAGCCACATTGAATACCAATGATGGTATCGCTGTCACACAGATAGCTGAATCTGGTCTGCAACAGATTCAGGAGGGGCAGCAACGCTTAAGGGAGTTGGCGGTACAGAGTGCCAACGGCGCACTGCAGGATAGTGATCGTCGGGCTATTCAGGCTGAGGCAACTCAAATTCAAGAGCATATTGCATCCATTGTTGAAGATACCAACTACAACGGGCAGAATCTTTTGACCAGCAGCGATAAATTAAGCCTGCAAACCGGGCCTGATGCTGGTGATCAATCAGGAATCAAGCTCACCGATTTTACCAACTCTTTCACAACTGTTGATCTATCTACCCAATCTGGAGCAGAGCAGGCCATAACCAGCCTGATGGTTGATAGCAACAAGGTAAGTACCGCAAGGGCAGAACTAGGTGCTGCTGAGTCAGGCCTCAACACAACTATTTCACAACTATCAGGACTATCAGAGGCACTATCTGCATCTGGCTCTCGTATTCAAGATGCCGATATAGCAAGGGAGACATCTGCCCTGGCTAACGCATCCATACGTGCCAATGCAGGTATAGCCATCCAAGCCCAGGCAAACCAATCATCATCCAGGGTGCATCAACTGGTTCAATAGATCTGCAATTGTAAAAAAAAAACAAAAAAAATCCCGCACTTTTTAGCTGCGGGATTTTTTTTTGCAGTGATTCCGATTAGAAAAAAAATTGCAGATCCTCAAACTTGTAAGTCGTTCATATTCATGAGTTAACAGCATAAAAATCAAAAAATATCCGCATTTCCAATCAGTATACATATTATTTTGCAGGTAGAGTTTCCCTTTTACGGCTCTAAACTAGATTCTGAGCTTTCGCCTTTGATACAAGCGAAAGTAAAATTTCGGGAAATGTCGGCTTTTCCTAAAAGCGAACATTTTAACACAGTAGAGAAAGTGGGAAATTATTGCATATTTGAACTTATCCGCCACCAAGACCAGTATCACCACAATTTGAGCATGCCATTGATGGACCATAATGACCACGGTATCTATCATCATGCCACACAATTCCACACTCATAACATTTCCATCCATACTGATCTGTGTTCAAACATCTTGCCCGATTATATGGTTGTCCTTCATATTTATGAATGGTTACTTCTGTCTTGCCGCCACAAGCTAAACATGTATTAGGATATGTCATATCTTCCTCCAAATGAAATGGATACTAAAAACTACACTTTAATTTGACAAAAATTAAATATATCGACATTAATAGACAACAATAGCAATATAGCACATATAAAAAGAGAATATCAATCAATAAAACTTATGAATAAGTTAGTTTCTATGCAATAAAGTGGTAATATCTATACACACCTTAAAATGTCCACATTTTATAAAAGCGGACATTAAACAAAATCCGTAAACCATCAAAAACAAGAAATATTTAATAATTCTTATAAAATTACCCAGCTTCAAATGTAGGCTTTCTAAAAATTTAACCAGGAAGCAGACATATCCACATCAACTTTGCAAAAGTATTGAAAATCACAAGATTTAGTGTAGAATTAACCTTGTGATTCCAAATAAGTCAAATTGCTCGGCTACACCGGATAGATAAATGGATATAACCCTTAATATTCCAGATACTTTAGCAAAAGAGTTGGGTGAAATACCTGATAGTGATAGACAGGCTTACGTTGTTGATGCTGTTAGGGAGCGTATCGAACGAGATAAGGCTGAATATGAAGTTTGGGCAAGAAAGAAAATTAAAGAGGGTGTAGATGCTGCAAAACGAGGCGAGTTTGTCCCAAAAGAAGAGATGAATGCCTTTTTTGCTAAACGTGGTATCAATGTTAGAGATTAATTGGACTGTTGCTGCACATAAAAAGTATCGAAGAAATTGAAGAATATATTATGCAATACAATCCATATGCAGCAAATCGGGTTGTTCATCATATTTTCGATTTAGTAAATAATTTGAGTGTCACTCCTAACATGGGTGTTGCTGGTAGAGAACCAAATACTCGGGAGCTTTTTAGCTCACAATACCCTTATCTAATAGCTTACCAAGTTAATTCTGATAGTGTTGATATTCTCCAAGTCCTCCACTTAAAAACGCCAATACCCGCCTAAATAAGGCAAAATCTTTATTCACAACTCACCATGTTTATGGGGTATCCATATATCTGTTTAAGCTTTTTAATTGAACAGATGTGATGGCTGTTTTTATTCTTAACATTCATTAATTGCCCAGTAGGGGCAAAATATACCGATATTTTTGCAAAATTATGGAACTAACTAAATAAATGTTAACCTGCCAACCCCATGACACAGTATATTTTAATAAAAGCCAGTAATTCAGATAGTTAATGAATATTTGATTGATAAATCAAGAGAAAATTCAAAGAAAAACAAGCTGTATTTACTCTTTTATACCATGGAAAATCGGCTGCCAATCCTCTTGGCACGAACTTAGCAACATGATACTTGCGTAAAATTAAAGTGGGATATCTTTATGATATACAATAAATTTATCTTTACAGTTTGTTACAAATAAATAAGAAAAACTTTGACCATGTTTAAGGTCAGGAGGAGTTACAATGGGAATCAACGTCAATTTGTCAAGCAGAAGGAAAAACAGTATTGATCCTGTGCTTTTTGCTAGCAAGCCTACTGACTTGATTGCAGAGATTGAGCAGTTTCGTGTAGAGACTCTACGGTTGGAGCGAATTTATGATTTACACCGCAAGTTGGGTGAATCATTGGATCTCGACTCTATGATAGAGGCTTTCTCACGGTGGTTGACTCCAACACTTCAACACAATTTGGTGGCATTTCGCCATTTTAACCGTCAAAACATGTCTACCGCCTGTTCTTGCCATGGTCCCCATAGGCAGCAGCTTGTTGAGGTAGCAATGGATCTGTTGGATTGCCCGGATAAAGAGGATTGTGGAACAATAGACCATTTGGGCCTTAACTATCATATATTTCCACTAGGCGAGAAAAAGCAGGATTATCTGCTGTTGCTCCATAGTGAGTTTGGGCAGGTTTGGCAAGAGCAGTCTAAAAATATCAAAGATATTCTCAACGATCTACAAGGAACCATCGAGAGAGCTTTGGTCTATGAGGATCTTTATGAGCAGGCCCGTAGAGATGCTTTGACAGGTCTGGATAATAGAAGGGTTTTTCAGGAGAGAGCCAAGCAGGAGATGAGGGTATCCGACCGTTACGGCAAACCTTTGATCATGGCCTGTCTTGATCTTGACCATTTTAAGGCGATTAACGATCAGTTGGGGCATGGTGAGGGAGATCTGGTCTTAAAACGGGTATCGGAGGAGTTTGCCAACTGTGTGCGAGACTCTGATGTCCTGGCTAGAATTGGTGGTGATGAGTTTGCCATGATTCTTCCCAACACCACGCTGACCAATGCACAGTTTTTAATGGATAGAATTTGTCAATCCATCAAGGAGTTAGGCTTTAAAGCACCAGATTCTGACGTCTTGGGTGTAAGTATAGGTTTGGCCCAGTGGCAACCTGATACCTCACTGGATTGCTGGTGGGAATTGGCCGATGCTGCACTGTATAGAGCCAAAGATAATGGGCGATCTCGGGTATCTTTATAAATCAAAAACAATGTACTTAGGCTGCTCTTTTTTAGTTCTTGATATTGAATAACTCTGTCGGGGAGTATCACCCCGACAGTAATAGAGCATTAGCATGTAGTTTTTTTGAAATCATCCCACCATTTTTCAACAACTCAGCCACCTTTCCCTAGATCTTGTTAAGTAGCCGTAAATTTTCATTACTTATCTGTTGTACTTAAAAATAAACTTTAAAATACAGTTTGTTATCTCTCTTGTGACGAGGGATGATTGCTACTGGGCGGATAAAAAAACCGTGTCTGGAACATTGCTCTTATAGTTTAGGCATCAATATTGCTTTTAACGTACATTAGCAAATTAAATTGACAAAAAATCGACACTAATAACCCATATGCATTCTAAGGAGTGAGAAATGCCAGCACAAAACGAAGCCACCGAAATCAAGCCAGGTCAAATTGCTGACGTTGGAGGAATCACTGGTGATCAACTAGAGCAATATATTGATCGTATTGAGCGTTTGGAAGAGGAGAAGGCTGAATTGAGCCAAGATATCCGCGATCTATACCTAGAGGCCAAAGGTAACGGCTTTGACCCCAAAGTAATGCGCAAAATTGTCAGCATTCGTAAAAAAGACCAGCATGAGATTGATGAAGAAGAGGCAATTCTCTACCTCTACAGACAAGCTCTTGGCATGCTTCCTTCCACTATTCAGTAGTATTTTTAGATTCTTTGGGGCTTTGTTCCCAAACCCCCATTGGGGGAGACTATCTCCCCCAATTCACCATGATTGTTCTCTTTTTTAATAAATGAGATGGGCCAAAGAAGGGACTTATCCCTTGCTCATGGGGTTTGGGGTAATGTCTTAAAAGTTTCTAAATGGTTAGATATTTTACCTAGATTTTTTATGTTTCAATAATTAGATTATTAAATTACAGTTGATAAAATTTCAGGGTTATATTGGCTATCTTGAATAATTTTCCTTTTTATTTCAAGTAACTTGGTGCAATTACCAAAACGGAACCAGATTCAATGCTAATCGAATTCAGTGTTTCTAACTATCTGTCTTTTTGCGAAAGGCAAACCTTGAGTATGGCTGCCAGCAGCTCCTACCGGGAGTTGGAAGGCAACAGTTTCTCAACAGAGCTACCCAAGCTGCCCAATCTATTGAGGTCGTCGGTTATCTACGGAGCTAACGCTTCTGGAAAAAGCAATTTGGTTCGTGCTGCCATGTTTATGTGGGACTTTGTGCTAAACTCTGCCCAGGGTCAGGAGGGGGATACAATAGATGTTTATCCTTTTCTTCTAAACAGCCGTAACGCCAATGAACCCAGTATATTTGAGATGATTTTTATCGAAGATGGAGTTCGTTATCAGTACGGTTTTGCCGTTACCAGACAACGGGTTCATCATGAGTGGTTGATAGCCTACCCGAAAAATCGTCCACAAAGGTGGTTTGAGCGTTATTACGATCCGGCTACCAACAAAGAGAACTGGAATCTACACAAAAAATTTCTTGTGGGAAATAAAGAAGTTTGGAAGGATGCCACCCGAAATAACGCCCTTTTTCTCTCCACAGCTATTCAGTTGAATAGCCTCTCTTTGCGTCCTGTTTTTGATTGGTTTGATAAACGCCTGCGTATTTTCCGCCCCCATTCAGAGATCAGCCAGGAGTTTTCCGCCAGCCTCTGCCAAGATTCATCCGGGCGATTGCAGGTACTAAAATTTTTAAACCAGGCCGACCTTGATATTGAAGAGATAAAGCTGGAAACCCGTAATCTTGGCGATTTAGGTATGGATGACCTTCCTGGTGAGGTCCGTTCGGCATTGATAAAAGAGATGTCCTCCCAAGAGGTGTTGGAAATCCGTCTGGGACGCTCAATGGCCGATACAGGAATGCCAATTTTACTTCCTTGGGAATCAGAATCCCGTGGCACGCAAAAGCTGTTTGCTCTGGCCTGGCCTTGGATAAATATCCTGCGGCAAGGGCAGATTTTGTTTATGGATGAGATGGATACCAGCCTGCATCATAGTTTGGTAAAATTTCTCATCGGTATGATCAACAACCAGAATTTAAACACCACCAACGCACAGTTAATCAGCACTACCCACGATACTGCATTGTTGGATAACGATATTTTCCGTAGAGATCAATTTTGGATGGTAGAGAGAAGTGGCGACCGTTGTAGCGAGCTGTATCCTATCTCCGATTTTAATATTGAAAAAGATGATCCTCTACAAAAACGTTATCTAGAGGGGCATTATGGTGGTCTTCCAGCGTTGAAACAATTCAAAGGATGGTAATTCCAAGGGGCGAGAGGCATCCAAGTTCCTTCGAGCGTATTTCAAACCGTGGTTCCCCACGGGATTTAACTCTATTGGTCTGCCCTAAAGCATACAAACATTATTTTATGGATTTAGTCCAGCAACTAAAGCTTGATGGCAAGGTTAGTGTTGAGACGGTAAACAGCAACAATGAGTTGTGTTTACAGGTTAAAGAGACAATTGAAATAAGCCAAAACGCCAATCCCCACTACCGACTTTTTGCTCTGCTGGATGGTTACAACGACTATAACCAAGAGTTGGATCAAAATAGTCAAATAATAAAAGCGCAAAAACTGGTTATTGAACATAATCATGAAAACAGAAAGGTTTTTCGCCTTTTGGTAAGCAACCCCAGTTTTTATTTATGGCTACTTTTGCATTATAAATCCTTAGATTTTTCGGCAATTCCAGAAGATGAGTGGCAAGACAAGGTAGAAAAAGAGCTATCACACTCCATTGCCAATTTTAAGGATGCCAACAGACAAAAAGAGCTTTTTGCTTTAAGCTATCCACACATAGAGACAGCAATAAAAAACAGCCAACAGTTACAGTTAATCCGCGCAAAAAAAACAACCCCCAGCAGTGATATCCATGAGTTGATGGCATATCTACATAAACTGCAAAGACGGTATGTGCGTTAGTTCTGTTGAGGATTTTTGTTTATAGTAACTTCAAATAAAAAATATATAGTGATTTTAAATCAAAAATATACAGTCAAAAGCAAAACCTTGGGAGGCCTTGCAGGCCCCCAAACCCCACACTTTTAAATTAAAGGCTTGAAAACAAAGGCAAAACCTTGGGCTTTGCCCAAACCCACCAGGGAAATAATTTCCCTGGACCCATAATAATAAAAATATTTTTTTTGTCCAACCTTGGTTTGAATTAACTATATATGAGTGTGAAGTGTTTTTTTTAAGAGAGTATTTTTTCTGCCAACAACTCGCCGTTTCTAACACAGTCACCTACTGAAATTCCACCGCTATAGTTACAGCGCAAGTGTAGCCCTTTGTGGTTTGCCATGGCTTGATCGATTGCCTCTATTTTTTGGAGGTGGCCCAGGGTGTATTGGGGTATGGCTTCTCGATAGCGGGTGGCCTGTACAAATTCTGGGCTTGTATCGATACCCAATAGGCTGGAGAGATTATTTGCAACTTCTGCTGCTAACTCTCTATCTCCGGTTTGTTCTACCGCCAAATCTGTGGCACCACCAATAAAGTTGGTAAGCAAGATTTTTCCCTCTGGAGCGCGATTGGGAAAGAGGGTGCTGGAGAATAGCGAGCCGAGGGTTCTTATTTTTTCACATCTAGGAACCAAAAACCCAAAACCGTCAAGGGGATGGGCAACACTGTTTTGGGAATAACCCATGGCAATGGAGAGTATAGGGGGGTATTGAATGGTCTGTAACAGACGAGACGCCCCAAGGGAGGTCTCCTCTAGAATTTTGGCGGTTTGCGAGGCTGGTGTTGATAGCACAACCTGATCCGCCTCTTCTATGCCTGCTGAACCTCCTTTGCTCTCCCAATAGACCAGCCAGCGGTTTTTCTGCTGTTTTAGCCGTACCACCTTTGTGCCAGTTAAAATAGAGCCAGCTGGTAAAAACCTGGATATTGCCTGGGGTAGCTCTCCCATACCTTTGGCAAACGATATCAAGCGACCTTTGGGCATGCCGCTTATATTTTTCTGGCGACCGAATATTGCCCCACGAATCAAAGAACCGTGGTTTTTCTCCAGAGCGTAGATTTTTGCTGTAGCTGCCTGCACCGATAAATTGTGGGTATTTCCGGCATATACTCCAGATACAAATGGATCAATGGCATAATCCAAAAACTCCCGTCCCAAGCGTCGCTCAACAAACTGGGCTATGCTCTCCTCATGATCTGCAGGACCGATAAATGGCTCCCACAACAGGCGAAGTTTTGCTCGGACTGAAAAAGCCTTGGTGGTGATAAAAGATAGTGGAGAGGAGGGTAGGGCAGCAAGTTTATGGTTACGAACTATAAACCGTTTATTGGCTTCACTGTTTGCAACCATTGGCGTTAGGCCCACAATATCCATAATGCGACCTAAAGCGTCATCCTCTCTCCCTGGTTTTTGCATTGTGGAGTTGGGACCGTGTTCTATTTGATAGCCAGAGACGTTGGTGGTTAAGAGATTTCCTCCTGGCTCTTGGCGAGACTCCAAAACTTTAACGGCTACACCAGCCCGATTTAAAAAAAGAGCCGTGGAAAGTCCAGATATGCCACCACCTACTATAACTATTTTTTTGCCCATTTTTATAAACTGATAAAAACTCTTGTATATTGGGGGTTTGCCCGAAAAATAAACTGATTTGGTTTTTATTTATTGGGGCTTTGCCCCAAACCCCACTGTGAAGGGACCAGCCCCTTCCCAGACCCATCCCATTTAATTGTTACACTTATATAGCCTGAGAAAAACGATTACTATTTTGCGATTGCTGTAGATACCAGTCAAAAGCTGTACATATATTGCGAATTAATACTTTTCCCGCTGGTGATACCTGAATTATACGATCTTTGACCGTTAACAATCCATCCGCCTCCATCGGCGGTAGCTGTTTTAGGGCATCAGCAAAATACTCTTCAAAAACCAAAGAGAACTGAGACTCTATAGCTGCAAAATCAAGACGGAAATCACACATTAGCTTCATTATAACCGTGTGGCGGATTCTATCGTCCGCACTCATTATAAGACCCCGAAATACCGGTAGTACCCCCGTTTTTACCTCGTCTTGGTAATTGTGTACCTTTTTTAGATTTTGGGCATACATATCACCAATTTGACTAATGGATGATACACCCATACCAACAAGGTCACACTCAGCATGGGTGGTATAACCTTGAAAGTTTCGGTGTAGCTTACCCTCTTTCTGAGCAATTGTTAGCTCATCTTGAGGCTTGCCAAAATGATCCATACCAATATAGACATAGCCTCGCTCTTCTAAAATCTGTATAGACTCTTCCAAAATCTGCAACTTTTCATCCGGTGGAGGAAGATGGTCAGCGGCAATTTTTCTTTGATTTTTTAGTAGTTCCGGCAGGTGGGCAAAGTTGAATATCGCCAGTCTATCTGGATCTAACTCCGCCAATACTGTTTTTAACGTGTTGGCAAAGCTGGTTGCCGTCTGATGGGGTAGCCCGTAGATAAGATCTATATTTACCGATTTAAAACCAACCTCACGAGCCTCTTTAACCACCCGGATATCCATCTCCAGCGGTTGTACACGATTTACCGCCTCTTGCACCTTGGGGTTGATATCCTGTATGCCAAAGGATATCCGGTTAAAACCCAATTTACGTAACAAAGCAAGCTTGCCGTCACTCACCTCACGGGGGTCTACCTCTATACTGTAGTCACCACTATCATCATCTAATAGCAGAAAATTTTCCCCGATTTTATCCAGCAACTGTTGCAACTGCTGGTTATTTAAATAGGTAGGCGTACCACCACCAAAATGGAGCTGTACCACAGGTTTGTTACGACCAAACAGCTCTCCTAGAATATCAATTTCCTGATACAACGATTCAAGGTATACACCAGCTCTTTCTCGATCCTTGGTGATCATACGCATACAACCGCAGTAGTAACACTCCTGCTGGCAAAAGGGAATATGAACATAGAGTGATAAGGGCCGTTTGGGATCTACCTTTGCAATTCGTTGCACCTCATTTTTATAAATTTCTCTATCTACCAACTCCTCCTTAAAATATGGTGCGGTAGGATAAGAGGTATAGCGAGGTGCGGCCCGATTATATTTATTAATCAAACCTCTATCAACAAGAACCTCTTGGGAGATGTGTGGCTTACTCATGAAAAAATTTCCGGGAAAAAATTTATAAAAAAACTATTACAGGGGTCTGGGGACCATTATGGTCCCCAGTGGGGTTTGGGGCAAAGCCCCAAAAATAATAAAAAGAAATAAACGCTTAGACAAAATTTTCGAATTTCCCCAAATACCCATTTATTTACGGGTAATTAAGAAAAAGAGTACATCTAAGACGATTTAGCAATTAAACGTGTGCTCTCCTCACGAATAATATCCACCAAAAGCTGAACATTATCCGGGTTCATGTCAGGCTCCATCCCGTGGCCCAGGTTGAAGATATGCCCAGGTTGGGGACCAAAATTTTTCAAGGTTCTTTTTACCTCTCTGCGGATGGTCTCCTCAGGAGCATAAAGAACAGCAGGGTCCAAGTTGCCTTGGAAAGCAACTTTTTTACCCAATTTTTTACGAATATTTTTTACATCAGCTGTCCAGTCCAGGCTAACCACATCACAGCCAGAGTCAGCTATGGCCTCAGAGTAGTTACCACACCCCTTAGAGAAGAGGATTTTTGGAACTTTCTCGCCGTCTGGACCATTTTTCTTCAGGTTTTTGACTATCTTGCTCATATATTTAAGGGAGAATTCCTGATAATTTCTGGGGCTTAAAATTCCACCCCAGGTATCAAAAATTTGAATGGCCTGAGCACCGTGGTCGATCTGACCATTGAGATATTCAATAACAGTGTCGGTAAGTGCATTTAGCACACCGTGAAGAAACTCAGGATCACTATAAAGGGCAGTTTTGATCTTGGTAAATTTTTTGGTGGTTCCACCCTCAATCATGTATGTTGCCAGAGTCCAGGGGCTGCCAGAAAAGCCAATTAGAGGAACATTTGTTGGCAATGCTGCTCTCATCTCTTCAATTGCGTTGTAGACATAGCCCAGTTTTTTTTCAACATTTGGACTTTGTAAACGTTTTAAATCCCGTGATTCACGCAAAGGGTCAGCAAAAACAGGTCCCTCACCCTCCAAAAAATCCAACTGCATACCCATGGCTTCGGGAACCACCAATATGTCTGAAAACATAATGGCTACATCCAGACCAAAGCGACGAATGGGCTGTAAGGTAACTTCTGTAGCAAGGGCAGGGGTTTTGCACAGGTTGAGAAAACTACCTGCCTCCTTACGGGTTTTAAGATATTCCGGTAAATAACGTCCCGCCTGACGCATAAGCCATACCGGGGTTCTCTTCACCGGCTCTCTTGCACAAGCCTTTAGAAATAATTGTTTTTGTCCCATTAATTAAAGAGCCTTTTATTGATTATCATAAATAATTTTGCCAGGTAATTGTATAAACCATCCACAGTCTATAGTTGCTTCTTTAACATGTCAATTTTTACCCACTTGACGCTGCCCACCAATTAGCCATTCAAGTTCTGTTTTTTAAATACTATTTCTTAAATGAGTTCATTTTTCTTTTAACTGCTGTTTCTAGGTTTAAACTTCAAATATCAAAATATCTTAAGAAAACTTGTTAACCATTCAACCAAGCAAAGCTGTCATCATCTTCTCACTTTACAGCTGAGCATTATAATTATGTGACCTTAGCAGGGAGAATAAAGAGGATATCCAAATTAACGTAATTTGTAAAAATTCAAAATAAAAAATAATATATTTCACGATATTTTTTTGTTCTAGAAATATATTTTGTTTGTCTTTGTGTTTTGTAACGCTATGAAAATAAGAAAATAATCAAAACATCAATATTTATATGTTGTTTAATTTTTATACAACATCAACCATACGTTGTTAATGAAATAATTTTGAAATTAAGGTTTATCATTGCGTCACTGGGTTGGGTGGACTAAATAGTGTCCTATCAATTGTGGTTTTACCCTTTTTTTGCTAACTCCAAATGGGGTGATATTTTAAAATTGCCATTGGCTTACTAAATGTTGGCTGGAGCTTGGTTTCTAGATTTATATATGAAAGAGACCTTGCAGGTTTTCCCGACCCGGAGATTAAATACGTATCTTGCTGTAATGGTTGCGTAATATAAAATATCTGGATCAAATTGTGCGGAATACTATCCTTGATTTCCATCACAGATGACCATTTTCATGATGAGTGCGGAGTTTTTGGTATTAGCAACAATGCCGAAGCATCCAATCTTGTATATCTAGGGCTGTATGCTCTTCAACATCGTGGCCAGGAGTCAGCTGGCATCGTTACGGTCGAGGATAAAATTCTCCACTGTAAACGGGGCCTGGGCTTGGTTGCAGATGTTTTTAATAGACATGATGTAGAGCGACTCAAAGGTCGAACCTCCATTGGTCATGTTCGCTACTCCACAGCTGGTGGTAGCTCCACTACCAGAAATCTTCAGCCCATTGTTGTGGATACTGCCCACGGTGGTATGGCAATGGCCCATAACGGTAATCTGGTCAACGGTGTTGATATGCGCCGTAACCTGGAGCGACGTGGTTCGATTTTTCAATCAACCATGGATACCGAAGTTATTGTCCATCTTACCGCTCTCTCTCGTTGTCGCACCTTTCCCGAACGTCTGGTTGAAGCTTTAAGTCAGGTTCAAGGAGCATATGCTCTTCTGGCTATGGATAATAAATGTATGATCGGTGTACGAGACCCTAACGGATTTCGTCCGCTCTGTCTGGGTAAGGTGGGGGATAGCTATGTTCTCTCTTCTGAGACCTGCGCACTAAAACTAATTGATGCCACATTTATCAGGGATATAGAGCCGGGGGAAATGGTGGTTATTCAAGATGACAAGGTTGAATCCTTCTTCCCATTTCCCAAACGTAATCGCCACCTCTGCATCTTTGAATATGTATATTTTGCCCGTCCTGACTCAACCATAGATGGTATAAATGTCTATGAGGCACGTAAAAATATCGGTGTTAAATTGGCTGAAGAGAGCTATGCCGAAGCTGATCTGGTGGTCCCGGTACCGGACTCCGGTGTTCCGTCAGCTTTAGGTTATGCCCAGGCTGCTAAACTACCTTTTGAGTTGGGCATTATTCGTAACCACTACATAGGGCGGACCTTTATCGAGCCTCAACAATCTATTCGCCATTTTGGTGTTAAGATCAAACTAAACGCCAATCCCAGAGTTTTTAGAGATAAAAAGGTTATTCTGGTTGATGATTCCATTGTCAGGGGAACCACCAGTCGTAAGATTGTCAAAATGGTTCGGGCAGCAGGGGCCAAAGAGGTCCATATGCGTATCTCATCCCCACCAACCACAAACCCCTGTTATTATGGTATCGATACACCAACCAGAGGAGAGCTACTGGCAGCCAGCCATTCAGTAGAAGAGATGAGGAACTACATTACCGCAGACTCCCTTGCTTTTGTCTCAATGAGGGGATTGTACGAGGCGGTAAATGGAGTTAAGGGAAGTGGTCACTGTGATGCCTGTTTCTCAGGTCTTTATCCAATTCCATTCCCCGTCCATGAGCCAGACCCCCAGCTAACCCTGTTGCAAGAGGGTTGATTTCAAACCTTAAACCTAGAAACAGCAGTTGTCAGCACGCACCTGACGCAACCTATTGATTCATCTGGCATAACAGATCAAAGT